>JANYJD010000149.1 GCA_025358555.1 Rhodoferax sp. | reverse complement strand
GGCTGACTGTCGCGCTGGGTTGGGCGGCTGACCGGTGGCAAGAATCGCTTCCCGCGCAGCCCCATCGCGCCACCAAATGCGTGAGCCGGATGCACGCTATTTGCAAACCGCAGCGCACAAAGGCACGCTGGTAGATAGCTGCATCCTGATTGACGTGTTGGCTGACGACCCGAAATGGGCTGACTGGTCATTGGCCCAGTTGGATGCGTGCAGCCAGCAAGCGCCGCTGATCATCAACCCGCTGATCCTGGCCGAAATCAGCCCGCGCTTTGAGACCGCGCGCGACCTGGAAACCGCATTGTCCGCACTGCCGCTGGTGCGCGAGGCCCTACCCTGGGATGCCGCGTTTCTAGCCGGCCAGGCCTTCAAGGTCTACCGCCAGGCCATGGGCAGCAAGACCTCGCCCATGCCCGACTTTTATATCGGCGCCCATGCCCTGGTGGGCGGCCTGCAACTGCTGACGCGTGATGCGGCGCGGTATCGCAGCTATTTCCCTAGGCTGCAGATCGTGGCGCCGTAAGCACTGCAGTCTCAGTTCAGATCAAACCGGTCCAGATCCATCACC
Source organism: Rhodoferax sp. (assembly GCA_025358555.1). Classification (GTDB taxonomy): domain Bacteria; phylum Pseudomonadota; class Gammaproteobacteria; order Burkholderiales; family Burkholderiaceae_C; genus JANYCG01. The sequence continues at coordinate 8,361 of JANYJD010000149.1, read as the reverse complement.
TTTCCCCACGCCGCCACAAAGTCGTGCACGAACATCTGCTGCGCGTCGCTTGATGCATAGACCTCGGCAATGGCGCGCAGTTGGGAGTTGGAACCGAAGACCAGGTCGACCACGGTAGCTGTCCACTTGACTTCGCCAGACGCCCGATCACGCCCCTCCAGCACAGCCTCGGACGCTGCGGACTTCTGCCACTTTGTGCTCATGTCGAGCAGGTTCACGAAGAAGTCGTTGGTCAGGCTTTCAGGCCGCTTGGTGAAAACTCCATGCTGGGCCTTTGCGACGTTGGCATTCAAGGCGCGCATGCCACCGATCAGCACCGTCATCTCGGGCGCGGTCAGGGTCAACAGGTTGGCACGGTCCACCAGGAGCTCGGCCGCCGATCCCGTGTGGCCCGTTTTGATGAAATTGCGGAACCCGTCGGCCGAAGGCTCCAGCGCCGCGAACGAGTCCACATCGGTCTGTTCCTGTGACGCATCGGTGCGCCCGGGAATGAACGGCACAACGACGTCAATGCCAGATTTCTTTGCTCCTGCCTCAACGCCTGCACAGCCACCCAAAACGATCAAGTCAGCCAGCGAAACTTTTTTGTTGCCTGTTTGTGCCGCGTTGAATTCCTTCTGGATGATTTCCAGCGCCTGCAGCACGATTGCCAGTTGGGCCGGTTGATTTGCTTCCCAGTCCCCTTGTGGTGCCAGGCGAATGCGCGCGCCGTTGGCCCCGCCCCGCTTATCGCTCCCACGGAAGGTTGCTGCCGACGCCCAAGCGGTTGAGACCAGTTGCGGGATGGACAGCCCGGATGCGAGCACCTTTGCCTTCAGCGCCGCAATGTCCTGCTCGCTCACCAATTCATGGTCGACTGACGGAACCGGGTCTTGCCAGATCAACTGGCCTTTTGGCACCAGGGCCCCGAGGTAGCGGGTAATTGGCCCCATGTCGCGGTGCGTCAGCTTGTACCAGGCCTTGGCATACGCATCGGCGAACTCCTGCGGATTCTGGTGGAAGTGGCGGGAAATCTTTTCATAGACCGGGTCCACGCGCATCGCCATGTCGGCCGTGGTCATCATGGGGGCGTGGCGCTTGCTTGGGTCATGGGCATCCGGCACGGTTCCCGCCGCCGACACATCCTTAGGCGTCCACTGGTGCGCGCCAGCGGGGCTCTTGGTCAGTTCCCACTCGTAGCCAAACAGATTGTCGAAGTAGCCGTTGTCCCATTGGATGGGGTTGTTGGTCCACGCGCCTTCGATGCCGCTGGAGATGGTGTGGACGCCCTTAGCGCTTTCAAAGTTGCTCGTCCACCCAAAGCCTTGCTCGGTGATGTCCGCACCCTCAGGGTCAGGGCCTTTGTGGTCTTCAGAAGCCGCGCCGTGGGATTTTCCGAAGGTGTGGCCACCGGCAGTGAGTGCGACGGTTTCGTAGTCATTCATCGCCATGCGGGCAAAGGTTTCGCGGATGTCGCGCGCCGAGCCCAGCGCGTCTGGAACACCGTCGGGGCCCTGCGGGTTCACGTAAATCAAGCCCATTTGAACCGCACCGAGCGGTTGCTCAAGTTGCCGGTCACCGGTGTAGCGCGTGTTGCCGAGCCACGTATCTTCAGGCCCCCAGTAAATCTCCTCGCCTGGCTCCCAGACGTCTTCGCGTCCGCCAGCGAAACCGAAGGTCTTGAAACCCATCGACTCCATGGCAACGTTGCCCGTCAAAACGATCAGGTCAGCCCAGGAGATTTTGCGGCCGTACTTCTGCTTGATGGGCCAAAGCAAGCGGCGGGCCTTGTCCAGGTTCACGTTGTCGGGCCAGCTATTGAGCGGCGCAAACCGCTGTGTGCCGAAGCCCGCGCCACCGCGTCCGTCAGCAATACGGTACGTGCCCGCGCTGTGCCAGGCCATGCGGACGAAAAACGGGCCGTAGTGGCCATAGTCCGCAGGCCACCAGTCTTGAGAATCTGTCATCAAGGCATTGAGGTCTTTCACCACGGCACCGAGTTCGAGGGTTTTGAATTCTTCGGCGTAATTGAACTCTTTGCCCATGGGGTCTGAGCGTTCAGATTGCTGCTGCAAGATCTTCAGGTTCAGCTGGGCGGGCCACCAGTCTGCGTTGGTGCGGGCACCGGCAACGGTGGGTTTAAGGGTGGCGTGCGGGAACGGGCATTTAGATTCGGTTGACATGGTCTTTCCTTGTAGTGAGGTCTGCCCTGGAGAAGCACTCTCCACAAGCAGTACAGTCACTGTAGCTTTGACAGTTAAATATGTAAACTAAATTGAATTTAATTTGTCGATAGTTTTTTTGTATTTATGGAGACAATCATGACCGCCACGCCCCGCTTTCCCGCCCCCGAGATCAAGGACCTGCCCGACGACATCAAGGCCAAAGTGCTGGAGGTGCAGGAGAAAGCGGGCTTTGTGCCCAACGTATTCCTCGCCTTCGCCCGCCGCCCGGCAGAGTGGCGGGCCTTTTTTGCGTATCACGATGCGCTGATGGCGCCCGAATCGGTGGGCCGCACCAGCAACCTTAGCAAGGGCGACCGCGAGATGATCGTCACCGTCACCAGCGCCGCCAACAGTTGCCTGTACTGTGTCGTCGCGCACGGTGCGCTACTGCGTATTTACGAGAAAAAGCCGCTGGTAGCCGATCAGGTGGCCGTGAACTACCGCAAGGCCGACATCACGCCGCGCGAACGGGCCATGCTCGACTTTGCGATGAAGGTCTGCCGCCATTCTGATGACGTGAACGACGCCGACTTTGAGCCGCTGCATGCCCACGGCTTTGACGACGAAGACATTTGGGATATCGCCGCCATCACCGCGTTTTTTGGGCTGTCCAACCGCATGGCGTCGTTCAGCAACATGCTGCCGAACGCCGAGTTTTATTTGATGGGGCGGATTCCGAAGACGAAGTAATAACTACTTTATTTATAGCTACTTATGCATATTAAACAAGGGCTACAGGCCACTTTTACCTTTTATTTCAGGATTCTCCAGGTGGCAGCCACCCGCAACCGCGTCGCCAGCCTGTTTTTTCCTTTTTTCAATTCACACACCATGATCTTTCAGTCCTGTACGCGGTCTATCCGCTTCGCTTTGTTGTCTTTGTGCATGGTTTCACCAGCGCTCGTCTTGAGCCAGACACCGCAGCCGGTAGACATCACACCTGCGCCCGGCATCCCGACCCCAGCCGCACCCAACGTCCAGACCAATGCCGTGGTGAAAGTTTTTGCCACATCGCGGGCGCCCGACACGTTCAAGCCCTGGGTCAAGCAGTCGCCGCAGGAGTCGACTGGCTCGGGCGTGGTGATCTCGGGCAACCGCATACTGACCAACGCACATGTGGTGTCTTACGCATCGCTGGTGCAGGTGCAGGCCAATGGATCGGGCGACAAGCTGACGGCAACCGTGGTGGCCATTGCGCCGGGCATTGACCTGGCGGTGCTCAAGCTGGATGACGAATCTTTCTTCAAGCAGCATGCGCCGCTGGCGCGCGCAAACACTTTGCCAGAGGTGAAAGATGCCGTGCTCGCCTACGGTTTTCCCACGGGTGGCACGTCGATGTCCATCACCAAAGGCATCGTCTCGCGCATCGAATACGCGGCCTACAACTTTCCCATCTCGGGCCTGCGCATCCAGATTGACGCGGCCATCAACGCTGGCAACAGCGGTGGCCCGGCCATTGCGGGCGACAAGATGATTGGCCTGGCCTACAGCCGCTTGAGCAACGCACAGAACATTGGCTACATCATCCCCAACGAAGAGATTGAGCTTTTCCTGGCCGATGTGGCCGATGGCCGCTACGACGGCAAGCCCACCGTGCACGACGAGGTGCAGACGCTGGAGAACCCGGCGCTGCGCGCTTATCTCAAGCTGGACCAGAGCGTGAAGGGCGTCGTAGTGCACCAGCCGTTTCGCACAGATGCAGACTACCCGCTAAAAAAATGGGACGTCATCACCCACATAGGCGACACGCCGGTGGACGACCAGGGCATGGTGAGGGCCGGGCCAGACTTGCGCCTGAACATGCGCTACGCCGTGCAAAAGCTGGTCAAGGGCAACACCGTGCCCATCACCGTGGTGCGCGCCGGGCAGACCCTCAAACTCACGCTGCCCCTGCTGGCCGACCGGCCCCTGCTGATCCCTGACCTGAAGGGCGACTACCCGCCCTACTTCGTCTACGGCCCGGTGGTGTTTTCCAAAGCCACAACCCAGTTCACGTCCTTCATGAACAACAACCCGGGTTCCATGGCAGCGCTTGGCTTTATCCGCAGCCCGCTGATCACCGCGCGGGGCGACGCACCGACGCCCGAACGCGAGGAGCTGGTGGTGATCTCATCCCCGTTCTTCCCGCACAAACTGGCCAGGGGCTATTCAAATGCAACAGCGTCGGTCATCCAGTCGGTCAACGGCACGCCGGTGCGCAGCCTGGCACATCTGGTGACATTGCTGCGGGACATGAAAGAAGAGTTTGTGACCTTCGTGGCCGACAACCGGGGCGGTGAAACCCTGGTGTTTCCGCACAAGGAAATGGTTGCTGCCGTGGAAGATATCCTGAATGACAACGGCGTGCGGTCACAGGGGTCGCCTGCGCTGATGGGGATTTGGCAGGGGAAGTAGTCAGCTCACGATGGCCCGCAGCCAGTCAGGCAGAGCCTGCGCTTTTTGCGTAGCAAAATCAACCCAGATCGTCGTCGCTCCGCCCGCTGCGTAAATCTTGCCCGGCTCATCAGCGCGCTCCATCGTGGCCCAGCTCTCAAACGTGGTGCGTCCAGGGTCGCTCACATACATCTTGATACGCACATCGCCCGGGTACTGAAGCTGGGTGTAGAAACTGCAGAATGCATTGACGATGATCGCGCCCTCGCCACCGGCTTTGGCAATGGCATTGATGGAATAGAACCAGTCGATGCGGCAGGTCTCCAGAAACCTGAAGTAGCTGGCGTTGTTGAGGTGGTTCATGGCGTCCATGTCTCCCCATCGGATGGGCATCACCATCTCATACACCAGCTTTTTCTTTTCGGGGATTTCGAATTTCATGGGGTTTCTTTCTGCTGGAGAGTCTCGGCAAACTATTGATGTGCGCGGATCGTTGCCAGTATGCCAACAATGAACAAAACGCAGGCCGCCACTTGCAGCATACCGGGCCATTGGGCGTCCCACGCGTAAGAATAAACCAGCGCAACAACGGTTTCACTCACGATCATCTGGCCGCACAGGCTGGCGCTCAGGCGCTGGCTGGCCAGGTTCCAGAGAATCGTTGCAGCCCAGGCTGATCCAATGCCGGTTACTATGCAAATACTAGCTAAGTATGCAATATTGTCGAGGGCTAGAAGCACTTTTACCTCTGAACCAGCGGCAAACCACAGTGCCAGGGCACCCAGCCCCGTGGCCACGCCCAGCCAGTTGGCCCAGTCGGTGGCGTTGACGTCGGCGTGGCGTTTCAGCCAGGCTGAGTTGATCAGGCCAAAAGCCGTCCAGCTCACCATGGCCACTGCGGCGCAGGCGATGCCGCGCCAGTAATGCGGGTGCGTTGAATCTGCCAAGCTGGCCCCATTTTGCGTCAGCAACTGGGTCTGCAAATGCGTGGGAAACAGGTCTACACCAAAGTTGGCCGCCATCATCAGCGCCAAGCCGGCCAGCGTCAGCGCGATGCCGGGGGCCAAGGATTTCCATGTCAAGCCCATCGGTTTGCCAAGGAGCATCATCCAGATCGGAATCGTGCCAATGATGAGCGTGGGCACCTCAGTGCCAGCGTCCTGGATGGCCTGCGCCAGCAGCAGGTAGTAGCCGGTAAAGCCGAGTACGCTCATGCCCAGTGCAGCCAGCGCTTGCTGCAAACTCGGCAGGCGCCGCGTGCGCAGCGCAAGCAGCATGGCCAAGGCCGATACGGCACCAAAACTGATGAAGCGCCCTGCAGTGACATCCACCGCCGAAAGGCCCGGCGTAATGCGCGGCACCAAAAAAACCAGCCCCCACAGCGCACCTGCGCCCAGGCCGGCCAGAATTCCTGTCAGCACATCTAGAGCGCAAACCCATCGTCGGCAGCAATCACAGCACCATTGATGAAGTGGCTCTGGTCCGAGCACAGCATCACCAGGAGCGCGTCCAGATCCTGCGGCTGGCCGATGCGCTTGCGCGGCAGCATCTGCACGAGCTTCTGGCCCTGCTCCGTCTGCCAGTGGTGGTGGTTGATCTCGGTGTCGATGTAGCCTGGGCAGATGGCGTTGACGTTGATGCCAAACTTGCCCCACTCCACGGCAAACGCTTTTGTCATCTGTATTACCGCCGCCTTGCTCATGCAGTACACGCCAATCTGTGGCAGCACTTTGAGCCCAGCCATCGACGCGATGTTGATGATGCGCCCGCCCGTGTAGTTGCCGGGGGCCGAGCCCTTGGCTCGGGCCAGCATGCGCTTGCCGACTTCCTGCGCCACAAAGAACGCACCTTTCACGTTGGTGTTGAAAATAAAGTCGAAGTTGTCGGTGTCCACATCCTTCATGGGCTGCGTGCTGCTCACGCCCGAATTGTTGATGAGTATGTCGATCGATCCCACCTCGGTCTCGGCACGCGCCACTGCCGCCTTGATGGATCGCTGGTCGGTCACGTCCAGTTCAATCACATGGCATCGCCGCCCTCGCCTTCTATCTGGGCGCGCAACTCCTTGAGTTTTTCCACCCGCCGGCTGGCCAGCACCACGGCCGCGCCAGCGCGTGACAGCGTGCGCGCAAACTGCGCGCCCAGGCCGCCCGATGCGCCGGTGATGAAGGCCACCCGGCCCGATAAGTCAATGCTGTAAGCCATTCAGGAAATCTCCGCAAATTAGATCGTGGAGACTATTGTGACAGCGCCCCCGTAAACCCTCGCGCCTGCGAATAAAATCGACGCTTATCAATCAAGAAATCAACAGTGAGCACGCCCCCATGACCTCCCAAGAAATTCTCGCCAAGCACGGCCCCCGAGAAGCCATGGAATACGACGTGGTCGTGGTCGGTGGCGGCCCCGGCGGGCTGGCTACCGCCATCCGCCTGAAACAGCTTGCAGCCGCCAACAGCAAGGAAATCTCTGTCGTGGTGCTTGAGAAGGGCTCCGAACCCGGCGCGCATATTTTGAGCGGCGCCATCATGGACCCCAAGGCACTCACCGAACTCATCCCCAACTGGAAAGAACTGGGTGCCCCGCTGAATCAGCCCGTCACCGACGACGCAGTGACTTTCCTGAGTGAAAAATCCGCATTTCGCACCCCCAATCTTTTCCTGCCGCCGTTTGCAGACAACCATGGCAACTACATCGTCAGCCTCGGCGCGGTCACCCGCTGGATGGCCGAGCAGGCCGAGGGCCTGGGCGTGGAAATCTTCCCCGGCTTTGCAGCGGCTGAGGTGCTGTACACCGACAACGGATCGGTGAAGGGTGTGGCCACTGGCAACATGGGCGTCGGCAAAGATGGCGTGCCTGGCGAGAACTTCCAGCTGGGCATGGAGCTGCTTGGCAAATACACCATCTTTGCCGAAGGCGCACGCGGCCATCTGGGCAAGCAGCTCATCGCCAAGTACAAGCTGGACGAAGGCAAAGACCCGCAAAGCTTTGGCATTGGCGTCAAGGAACTCTGGGAGATTGACCCCGCCCGCCACACCCCCGGTTTTGTCATGCACACCGCTGGCTGGCCCATGGAAAGCGACACCTACGGCGGCGCGTTTTTGTACCACATGGAAGGCAACAAGGTCGCGCTGGGCTTTATCACTGGCCTGGGCTATTCAAACCCCTACCTGAGCCCATTTGAAGAATTCCAGCGCTGGAAGACGCACCCCAACATTCGCTATTACTTCGAAAACGACAAGGGTGAAGTGACCGCCAAGCGCCTGTCTTACGGCGCACGCGCTATCAACGCCAGTGGCCTGTCGTCCCTGCCCAAAACCGTGTTCCCGGGCGGCGCGTTGGTAGGCTGCAACGCGGGCTACCTGAACGTGAGCCGCATCAAGGGCAGCCACGCCGCCATCAAGACCGGCATGCTGGCCGCCGAAGCCGCGTTTGATGCCGTGGTGGTCGGCCGCCAGCATGACGAGCTGTCTGCCTACCCGGCTGCGTTTGAGGCCAGCTGGCTGTACACCGAGCTGCACAAAGACCGCAATTTCAAAAACTGGTTCAAGCACGGGCTGACCGTTGCCACACTGATGAACGGTTTTGAGCAGCTCGTGCTGCGCGGCCGCATGCCCTGGACGCTACGGCGCAGCAAACCAGACCATGCCTGCCTGAAACCCGCCGCCGAATGCCAGCCCATCGTCTACCCCAAGCCCGATGGCAAGCTCACGTTTGACAAATTGAGCAGCGTCTTCATCAGCAACACCAACCATGAAGAGCAGCAGCCCGCGCACCTGACGCTGAA
>JANYJD010000118.1 GCA_025358555.1 Rhodoferax sp. | reverse complement strand
TAGTAGCTACTCCTGCACTGCTGTCAACGGCTAGCAGCACATTTTATGCTGAACTTAAGGCGCGGCTGAATTGGTCTGACGCTGCGGACGCAGCCATCGAGCAGCGCGTGGCCGACATCCTGGTGGACGTGAAGCAACGGGGCGATGCCGCTGTGCTGGAGTACACCGCGCGCTTTGATGGGCTGTCGGCTGGCACGCTCGCGGGGCTGGAGCTGACGCAGGCCGACTTCAAGGCCGCATTTGATGCCACTCCTGCTGCCCAGCGCGACGCGCTTCAGGCTGCGGCAGCGCGCATTCGCACCTACCACGAAGCCCAAAAGAAAGCCTGTGGCGAGAGCTGGTCTTACCGCGACCAAGACGGCACACTGCTGGGCCAGAAAGTCACACCGCTGGACCGCGTAGGCATCTATGTGCCCGGCGGCAAGGCGGCTTACCCGTCCAGCCTGCTCATGAACGCCATACCGGCGCACGTGGCAGGGGTCGGCGAGATTGTCATGGTGGTGCCGACGCCGGTGCGCGGCAGTATGGCCACGGGCGGCTTGGGCGAGCAGGCGACATCGACCCATGGCGAGCGCAATGTGCTGGTGCTGGCAGCCGCCTATGTAGCCGGCGTCACCCGCGCCTTCACCATCGGCGGCGCGCAGGCCATTGCCGCGCTGGCCTACGGCACGCAAACCATCCCAAAAGTGGACAAGATCACCGGCCCCGGCAACGCCTACGTTGCGGCTGCCAAGCGCCGCGTGTTTGGAACAGTGGGCATCGACATGATTGCCGGTCCGAGTGAAATTCTGGTGCTGGCCGATGGCACCACGCCGCCGGATTGGGTGGCGATGGATCTGTTCAGCCAGGCCGAGCACGACGAGCTGGCACAAAGCATCTTGCTGTGCCCTGACGCAGCCTACATCGCCCAAGTGCAAGCCGCCATCAACCGCCTGCTGCCCGAGATGCCGCGCGCCGAGATCATTGCCAAGTCATTGAATGGCCGGGGTGCGCTCATCCTCACGCGCAGCATGGAAGAAGCTTGCGACATCAGCAACAAAATCGCCCCTGAACACCTTGAAGTCTCCAGCCGCGATCCCCATCGTTGGGAGCCGTTGCTCAAACATGCTGGTGCAATTTTTCTGGGTGCCTTCACCAGCGAAAGCCTGGGCGACTATTGCGCCGGCCCGAACCACGTGCTGCCGACCAGCGGCACTGCGCGCTTCTCCAGCCCGCTGGGCGTGTACGACTTTCAGAAGCGCAGCAGCCTGATTGAAGTGAGCGAGCAGGGCGCACAAGTGCTTGGCCAGATTGCGTCAGTCCTCGCCCACGGCGAAGGTCTGCAGGCGCATGCGCGTGCGGCCGAGATGCGGCTGAAATAGTTGAGAAATAATTGGGGTCAGATTCCAATTGATATTTTCGTGTTACACGAACTCCGTGTAAACTACCGCTGTGAAAAACGTCACTATCACCGTGGAAGAAAGCGCGCTGGAATGGGCCCGCATTGAGGCCGCCAAGCGCAATACCAGCGTGTCGCGGCTGGTGGGCGAAATGCTTGCGGACAAGATGCGTCACGACGATGCTTACGCGCGCGCTTACACGCAATGGCGCACGGACACGCGGACATGGTGCTCAGATGGAAGTCCTTACCCAACTCGCGAAGAAACTTATGATCGCGGGCCCAGAGAGGCGTAGAGGGGCATGAATGTCCTCGTGTTTGTTGATGCCAACGTGCTGCTTTACAGTGAAGACTCCAGCGACCTGAAAAAGCAGCAAACCGCGTTGCTTTGGCTGGACGAATTGTGGCGCCGTCAATGCGGGCGCATTGGCGTACAGACGCTCAATGAGTTTTATGTCAACGCAACGCGCAAGCTCAACCCCCGGTTGCCTCAGGACGATGCGCGGGCCAAGATTCGTCGCTATGCGGCTTGGCAACCCTGGCAAATCGATCAAGCAACGCTGGAATCAGCCTGGTCCGTGCAGAGCCGGTATGGCCTGCATTATTGGGACAGCCTGTTGATAGCCGCAGCTCAACACTCAGGTTGCCGCTATGTGCTGAGCGAAGACATGGCGCACCAACAATATTACGGAACGCTTCAAGTCATTAACCCTTTCAAAATCGGCATCGAGTTACTTGATGCAAACCCATGACTTCTAGCGTGTTGCAATTTCAGATTACTTATCTCATCAAGACG
>JANYJD010000117.1 GCA_025358555.1 Rhodoferax sp. | reverse complement strand
TCATGACACTACCAAAGCGTAGCCTGTATCCAACAAGCAGCGATGATCGAGGGGCGCTTCTGTGCACTTTTGAGCTTGTTGCGCGCGGTTGTGTGCAGCTCGCCCAGGTTGTTGGGACAGTAGTTGGCCATGGCATGTCGTTTGAGCCAAGCCCACAAGTATTCGACTGGGTTCATGTCCGGCGCGTATGGCGGCAGGAATGCTATTTGGATGTGTCCGTCCAATCCATCCAGGTACTCCCGCACCAAGCGACTGCGGTGCGCCTTCAGGCCATCCCAGATCACCAGCAATGGCGTCTTCAAATGGGCCTTGAGTGCTTTGAGGAATCGGACGATCTCTTCCTTCTTGATGCTGCCTTCGTGCAGGCGGAACAGACAGTTGGTGCGCGTGAGCCCCGCAATGACCGACACATGATTCCAGTTGAAGTGAAACTGGATGATGGGTGTCTGCCCCTGGGGTGCCCAGGTGCGCACCCGAGTGGGGCGCTCGCTGATCCCGGATTCGTCTACGAAGACGATTTGGCGGCCTTCTCGCTGGGCTTTTTTTTAAGGGCAGGCCAGGTTCTGCGCTTCCAGCTGCGCACCGCATCGTCATTGCGCTCAATCGCCCGTTTCTCGGGCTTTTGCGGGCTAAAGCCCAGACTGCCCAGAATGCGCCACACATTGGTCTGGCCAAAGTGCACCCCGTGCATGCGTTGGATGACAACACCCACGCGTTTGAGGGTCCAAAGCTGCGTGCCAAATCCGTGCTCAGTGGGGCTTTGCAAGATGGCCGTGCGCACTGTAGCAAGCTGCTGCGCGTCCAATTGGGCCGGGCGCCCCCGCTCGGGCACCTCGCGAAGAGCATCAATTCCGCCTTCATCCAGGACACTCTTCCACGTGTACATGGTTTGCCGCGCAACACCAACGGCCAAAGCCACTTCGGCGCAGCCTTTGCCCGCCAGCAACATTCGCCCAGCTTTGACCCGCTTCTTCGCAGCCTCGCTCAGCCCAGTTTTTGCCATGACAACATTCTCCAATGACGCTATTGGAGATATAACGCTTGAAACGCTTAATGGTTGTCATGAATTAGTGAAATATCAATAGAACGATGCTATTGGCAAGAAAATACGCCCCCAAATGTCCACTCTCTAGAAGTTCATTGCGAGCCCTGACGCCCTGAAATTCCTCCTCAAAGGAATTGTCAAGTTCACACCGATCTCCGAATTGAACGACCCGTCCGAACTGGTACCAAGTCTGGATCGGGAAGCAGTGCTCGCCTCATTAATTCGCCTGCGAAAGGACGGGTACTCGGACAGTGACATGACCCATCTACGTCAACAAGGCTATCTTCTTAAAGCCCTCGCGCCCAAGTATCAGGCGATACGCGTGCCAGCATCAAAGTCAGAGGCGTCGCGTCTCGTTCGCTCTTCGTTTTACGATTCGATTTCGACATTGGAACAATTGCTGACGGAAACAGCCCAAGAGATGTCATCAAAGGTCGGCCTCTCCTGTTTGTCGAAGCGGTTCGACTCTCTTCCAATGTGGGCGCACTACGCCGCAAATGCGGCTGGACTTGCGGTAGAGTTCAAGGACTTGGAACAAGCGTTCCAAGGCGACAAGACTGGAATTCTCAGGCAACCAACTGCCATCGATTACCAACGCGAATCATATGGCGTCACGTTCGCTCCTCAGTCCCATAGATCGCTGTTTTTTGCCAAGTTTCAGGACTGGAGCTACGAGCAGGAGGTTCGAGTTGTAATGCCCTTGGCACAGTGCGAAGAGCACGAAATTTCGGGAAAAGTGCTGCACACGTACCAGATGCCGAAGGCCTGCGTTGCACGACTTGTCCTCGGTTGGAATATGAGTCCGGCAGGCGCGTCTGCCATCCAGAAATTGGTGAAGGACAACAATCCAAGCGTCGCGATCAGCCAAGCACGGTTCTTTCGAGGAGGAGTAAGCCTTGATCCAATGCCTGCCGTCACCTAATCCAAGCATAGCGGCCTACAACAACCCGCTTAAATCACATCTGTCAGGCTGAAGTGGAAGGCGCATGGTGGTGCACCTCAAAGAATTGCCAAGAGACTGTCTGACCAAATTTTCCTTGCATATGTTTCCACCCCAAAACCGCATGCGCATTGCCCGGTCGCCGCGCGATGGTCGATGATGCACGGCGTTCGACCCAGTCTGGTCCGCAGTTGAAGCCTTTAATCCGCCCTGATGCTGTTGTCATTCACCTCGCCAGCCGTTGGGCGTCACAATCCCGGCACCTTCTCCCGGATTTCCACCCGTCAGCATTTACCTGAAGGAGCCATCAAATGAAATCACCCGTGGACCGCAAGACCGTTGACCTGACTGCCTATCCGGATCTCGTCGTCATCTACCTTGGACTACGCGTGCGGACGCTCAAAGGCGTGCTGACCTCGATCGGGCTCGGGCCGCAAATCGAGAAGGCTGGCGCGGCGCGGCCTGAAGGGCTGTTGCAGCACGAGAACAACATCATTTTCAGTTTCTTCCCCTTGCACGTCGGCATGCGCTGGTACTAGAAGGATTTCGAATCGATGGAGAAATGGGCGCGTTCGGAAACCCATCGTTTGCGGTGGCAGAATTTTCTGCGTGACTCTGGCGGCACCGGCTTCTGGCACGAGACCTATTTCATGCGCGGAGGCATGGAGGCCGTCTACGACGACATGGCGGGCAAGCCCATCGGGTTTCAGGCGTTTGCGCCCAACGTCGCCGCCCGCGGCCCCATGTTCTCCGCCCGCAACCGGCTTCGAGTTGCCGGCGACACGCCGCCCCAGCCGCAGGGCATGACCGAGAGTGAACTGGGCTGAATGTGAAAATGCGCGACTTGGGATTGGCTGCGGGTCAATTGGTCAACCTGAGCAAGACCTCCGGTGGCGGCTTGCCGATTCAGCCCAAACCCCGACACCGCAAATACACAGCGGCCGAACTCAATGCCCGGTGCAACCCCAAAGCGCGCATGCCGGATGATTTGCTTGCCTGGGATCAAATGAAACCGGTCGGCTCAGAAGCGTGGGGAGGCGCTGGCAAAACTTCAGGCAATGATTGATTGAGACGATTTACATTGCAATTGCTCCACGCATTGGAAGAATTGCAATGTTCAAATCGGTTTCAATCCGCCTTGATGTTGTTGTCCCTGACCACCTTGCCCCAGACATCCATCTGGCGCTCGATGAACACGCGCGCGGCTTCAGGCGTGCCGCCCACCACGTCAATGCCCTGGGCGTCCAGGCGCTTGGCCAAGTCGGGTGATTTAAGCACTTTGTTGAGCTCATCGTTCATGCGCTTGAGGATGTCGGGCGGCGTTTTGGCGGGGGCCAGCACGGCCCACCAGGCGGGGGCTTCGAAGCCAGCGAAACCGCTTTCGGCCAGGGTGGGAACATCGGGCAAGTCGGGTGAGCGCTTGCTGGTCGTCACCACCAGCGGGCGCATGCGTTTGCTGTCGATGAAGGGCTTGGTGACAAACACCGAACCGATGGACAGCGGCACATGCCCGGCCACGGCGTCGTTCATCAAGGGGCCGCCGCCTTTGTAGGGGATGTGGGTGAATTCCAGGCCGCCGTTTTTGCCCAGCAGCGCCATGGCCAGATGGCCGAGGCTGCCCGAGCCTATGGTGCCGTAGCTTACGCCGGCCTTGGTCTTGGCGTCGGCCACCACGTCGGCAAACTTCTGGTACTTCGAGCCCGCGTAGGTGGCCAGCACCATGGGCGCGGTGCCGACCAGCACCAGCGGCACCAGGTCTTTTTTGGAGTCAAACGGCATATTGGGGATCAGGCTGGGGTTGACGCCATGGGTGTCAAAAACCACGGCGAACGTATACCCGTCCGCCGGGCCCATCGCCACAGCGGCTGCGCCAATGGAGCCGGAGGCGCCACCCTTGTTTTCGACAATCACGGTTTGCCCCAGGGCCAGCGACAGCGGTTGTGCCAGCAGGCGCGCCACCTGGTCCACCGAGCCGCCGGGCGGGAAGACTGCGACCAGCTTGATGGGCTGTTTGGTGGGCCAGGCTTGTCCTGAGCCTGTCGCAGTGGCTTGCGCGAGTGCGGTGAGCGGCGCGGCGGTCGTCAATAAAATTGTCACAGGCAACGCCATGGCCACCATCAAGTCTTGGGCCACCCGCCCGCAGTTGCGAATATTCATGTCCAGAGTCCTCAATTGAATTTAAACCAGCTTGAGTATGCCGGGATTCTCTATTGCGAACCAACCAGCCAACGCCTTCACCTGTTTGGCGGCAAAATCAGCCCATGCCAAGACTCAACCAACTCCTGCACGCCCAACGCGAACCTGTTGCCACCCGCCCCGCAGCCACCGTGCTGCTCCTGCGTGATGGCGTTGGCAACAGCGAAGGCGACCGCTCGGGCATCGAAGTGCTGATGACCCGCCGCGCCATGACCGCCAGCTTTGCGCCGGGTGCCTATGTGTTCCCCGGTGGCGGCGTGGACGCGGCAGATGCGGCAGCGCACCCCCAATCCAGCCGCCGCGCCACGCAAAGCGACCTGCATTTGACGCAGGCCATTGCCGCCATCCGCGAGAGCTTTGAAGAGCTGGGCATTCTGTTGGCGCGCCATGCCGATGGCAGCGCGCCCACCACGGCCGACATCGCCGCGCTGGACCGCAAAGCGCCCTTTGCAAAGCAATGCAAAGAACGCGGCCTGACGCTGTGCGGTGCCGAAGTCTTTGTGCTGGCCCATTGGATCACCGACCGGGATTTGCCGCGCCGCTTTGACGTGCCATTTCTGGTGGCGCGCATGCCACCGGGCCAGACGCCGGTGGCCGATGAGGCAGAGCAGTTTGAGCCAGTGTGGGTGCGCCCGGCAGACGCGCTTGCGCGCCACACAGCGGGCAATTTTTTCATCATCTTCCCCACCATCCGCACGCTGGAGCGCCTGCAGGCCTACGCCTCGGTGGACGCCGTGCTGGCCGCCTGCGCAGTCACCGATGAGCCGCTGTGGACCAGTTGCCCACGCGCGGGATGGCTCGCTGGCAAGGAAGCCCGCTACATGGAGCATGAATCGCCCTTTGGCGAGCTGGCGCTGGTGAGCCCCGATGGCCAGATAGTCCACCACCTGGACTGGAACACACTGCAACCCGTGCCGCTATTGAAAAACGTATTGCGCCTGACCGCGCCCAACCCCGGCGTAATGACCGGCCCCGGCACCAACAGCTACCTGGTGGGCGACCCGAACACCGGCTATATCGCCATCGACCCCGGCCCGGCAGACGCGCAGCACATTGAGCGGCTGTGGCGCGCGTCGGGCGGCGACATCCGCATGATTGTGTGCACCCACTCACACCCGGACCATTCACCGGGGGCGAAGCCGCTGCAGGCCCTGTGCGCCAACGCCCCGCACGGCGTGCCGCCGATTCTGGGCCTGCCGAGTGCGCCCACAGCGCGCGCCGCGTCAGAATTCACGCCAGACCGGTCGCTATTAAATAATGAGCTGCTTACGCTTATTCCACGGGGGATAGAGGCCAATTTGGCAGGTAATTCAGCCCCTGAACCCACAAAACACACGCTGAAAGTCATCTACACCCCCGGCCACGCTGCCAACCACCTGTGTCTGGTGTTGCGGGAAGATGGCTTGCTGTTCAGCGGCGACCACATTTTGAACGGCAGCACCACCGTGGTGGACCCACCCGATGGCGAGATGACGGCCTACCTGGATTCGCTGGACGCACTTAGCGCTGCGTGCGCCGAGCACCCTATCCACTTCATTCTGCCCGCCCACGGCTACGTGCTTGGCAGCGCCGCGCAAGCCATCAGCCACCTCAAG
>JANYJD010000110.1 GCA_025358555.1 Rhodoferax sp. | reverse complement strand
GGACGTGGTGGCGTCGCTGGGCGCGGCACCGTTTGACATGGACGCGTTGCGCGCCAACGTCGTGGTGGGTGCCTCACAAAAAGGCCTGATGTGCCCGCCGGGCCTGGGCTTTTGCGCGGTAGACAGCGCCGCCATGGCGGTGGCCAGCCGCAACCCCAACCTGCGTTTTTATTGGGACTGGGCGCGCCGCAAGAGCGATCTGGGCTATCGCAAATTCTGCGGTACCTCACCGCAAAATTTGCTGATGGGTCTGCAGGCTGCGCTGGCGCTGATTGCGTTGGAAGGTGAGGCAGCCGTGTTTGCGCGCCACCGCGCCATTGCCCGCGCTACGCAGGCCGCCGTGGCCCGCTGGAGCGAAGCCGGTGCCGTGCAACTGTTCAGCAAGGTGCGCGAGGCGGCTTCAGTCTCCATTACCGCCGTGTCGGTGGCGCCGGGCATTGACGTGGAAGCCCTGCGGACTGTCGCTCGCGAGCGTTTTCAGGTGGCGTTTGCCGGGGGCTTGGGGCCACTGGCCGGGCGGGTTTTCCGCATCGGGCATTTGGGTGACATGAATGCGGCCATGATTCTGGGCTGCCTGGCCGGTATTGAAGCCGCCATGACGGTGCAAGGTGTGCCGTATGCGCCAGGTGGGGTGCAGCAGGCCATTGCCAGCTTGGCGGCCGAGGCAAACTGACCTGTCCCGTGGCGCTGCCATTGTGCGGCGCGCTGCAACTTTCATTTTCTGAAGATACGAGGACCTTATGAACACACGTCAACTCGGCAGATCAAACCTCCAAGTCTCTCCATTGGCTTTTGGCTGCAATGTGTTTGGCTGGACGGTGGATGAGGCCACCTCGTTCTCATTGCTTGACGCGTGGGTCGATGCGGGCTTCACCTTCATTGACACGGCCGACGTGTATTCCATCTGGGCGCCAGGCCACACCGGCGGCGAATCTGAGACCATCATCGGCAAATGGCTGCGCAAGAGCGGCAAGCGCGGCCAGGTGGTAATTGCCACCAAGGTTGGCAAGCCGATGGGGCCAGAGCGCAGCGGCTTGAGCCCGGCCTACATCAGCCAGGCCGTGGAAGACTCGCTGCGCCGTTTGCAGACCGACACGATTGATCTTTACCAGTCGCATGACGACGACGCCAACACGCCAATGGCAGAGACGCTGGGCGCCTACGGCGATTTGATCAAGGCCGGTAAAGTGCGCGCGATTGGCGCGTCCAACTTCACCGCGCCACGCCTCGCGCTGGCGCTGCAAACCAGTGAGCAGCATGGCCTGCCGCGCTACGAGAGTTTGCAGCCGTTGTACAACCTGTATGACCGCGCTGTCTTTGAAGACGACCTGGCGCCGCTGTGCATCAAGGAAGGCGTGGGCGTTATCAATTTCTACGCGCTGGCCGCCGGATTTTTAACCGGCAAATACCGCACTGCTGCCGATGCCAGCAAGAGCCAGCGCGGCAAGAACACAGTGGCCAAATACCTGAACCCGCGCGGCCTGAAAATTTTGGCAGCGCTGGACGATGTGGCCCAGCGCCTGCATACCAGCCCGTCGCAGGTGGCGCTGGCCTGGCAGATGGCACGCCCCGGCATCACCGCGCCCATTGCCAGCGCCACGTCGCTTGCGCAACTGGCCGAGCTGGTCGCGGCAGCGCGGCTAACCCTCACGATGGCAGACGCCATGCTGCTGAACCAGGCCAGCGCCTGACCCCTTCAGTTTGGCACCGCCTGGCAGGCCCGCGATTATTTGCTTGCGGCTTTGGCTGGCGGCTTGGCCTGAGGTTTGGCCGGCGCAGGTGCTGCGGGTGGCGCCCCCGCCGCGCCTTCCGCTACAGGCGGGAAGCCCAGCCGCTTGCCGATGGACGCATCAAGCTCCTTGACCTTGGGCTCAATCAGGCCGCGGGTCTCCATCACCAGCTTGTCGCCAAGCGCTTTTTGCAGCTCGCCATTCATCTGCCCATACTTGCGGTTGACGGGCGACTCCATGATGGCGATAAGCTGCTTCAACTCGTCCTCTGAGAATTTTTCTTCCATCAGCGGCCCCAGCGCGGATGGCGCAAGCTTGACCGCGCGTTCGCGCAGCAGCGGCACCGCCTCGTCCATGTACTTCTTGATGTCGCCCTGAATTTCCTTGGCCACGGCTTCGCGCTTGTCAGGCGCGATGCGCGACTGCAAGGCCACGTTGGCCCCCTGCATCATCTGCGCCGCTGGCTGCTGCGCCAACAGGGTGGCAATGCCTTCAATGGACGGCTGCTGCAGCAGCAAAATTTTGGCCACCAGCTCTTTTTTGGCCGGTGATGATTGCGTTGCGGGCGGCGTTGTCGCTTGTGTTGTAGATGGCGGCGTCAATTGCGCCGCCGCGTTGCCCGCCACCAGGCACAGGGACAGTGACGAGGCAATGGACGCAACAGCGAACCTGCTGCCAAAGGATGGGGTGGTGGCTTTGAAAACTGGCTTGTTGAACATGGGTTCCTCCGTAAATGCAGACCAAGGCCGTTGCGGCAGCGCGGCAGCCCGGCGAAAAATACCATTATCGCCCCCAGTCCTGCGAAAGAAACGCCGCCGCTGCGCGACCACAGCAGAGGGTAAACTTGAATCCACCTGTCCATCCATCTGCATGCTAGACCGACGCGCCACTGCACTGATCCAACCCGTCGTCGATGCCATGGCGCGGCGCCTGGTGCGAGGTGGCATGGGGGCCAGCCAGATTACTGTTGCGGGTTTGGCAATTGGGCTTTTTGCTGCCTTTTTAATAGCTAATAATTCATATTTGACGGGGGCTACGGCCATATTTCTCTCTCGAACCTGCGACGCACTTGACGGTGCCGTGGCGCGCCTGACCCAGCCCACCGACAGCGGCGGCTTTCTGGACATTGCGTTTGACTTTTTGTTCTACGCCAGCATTCCACTGGCCTTTGCCATCAGCCAGCCGCTGCAAAACGCCTTGCCTGCCGCCGTTCTGCTCGCCGCTTTTGTAGGCACCGGTTCGAGCTTTCTGGCCTGCGCCGTGATTGCCACCAAACGCGGCATGTTGAACGTGGACTACCCCAACAAGTCGTTCTACTTTTTGGGCGGCCTGACCGAGGCCACTGAAACACTGGCCTTCTTTGCCGCCATGTGCTGGTGGCCGGGGCTGTTCCCGGAACTTGCCTATACTTTCTCGGCTTTGTGCCTCATCACCATCGTCACCCGCATCTGGTGGGGTTGGCACGCTTTTCAGGATACTCCCCCATGAACTATAAAAAAATTGCCGTGCTGTCGCTGGTGGTCGCGGCGATTGCCGCGTTCTTTGTGCTGGACCTGGGGCGCTTCTTGAGCCTTGGCTACCTGAAACAAAGCCAATCCGAATTTGCCGATCTTTACGCACAAAACCCGTGGCAGGTGGTTGGCGTTTTTCTGCTGATCTATGTCGCTGCCACGGGCCTGTCGCTGCCTGGCGCGGGCACCATACTCACGTTGGCTGGCGGTGCAATTTTCGGGCTGGGCTGGGGCACTTTGATCGTGTCGTTTGCGTCCAGCATCGGGGCCACACTGGCGTTTCTGGCGGCGCGGTTTGTACTGCGCGACAGCATTGAGGCGCGTTTTGGAACGCGCCTGGCCGAGATCAACAATGGCATTGCAAAAGACGGCGCGTTTTACCTGTTCACGCTGCGCCTGGTGCCCTTGGTGCCGTTCTTTGTGATCAACCTGGTGATGGGCCTGACCAAGCTGCCCACGCGCACGTTTTACTGGGTCAGCCAACTCGGCATGTTGGCGGGCACCGCCGTGTACGTGAACGCGGGCACCCAGCTGGCCAAGCTGGATTCGCTCAGGGGCGTTTTGAGCCCGGCGCTGTTGGGCTCATTTGTGCTGCTGGGAATTTTTCCCTTCATAGCGCGCAAGATTGTGGAGATTTTCAAGGGCCGCAAGGTCTATGCGCGCTGGGCTCACCTGAAGCCAAAAAAGTTTGACCGCAACCTGATCGTCATTGGCGCCGGCGCCGGTGGCCTGGTGTCAAGCTACATTGCCGCCGTGGTGAAGGCCAAAGTCACCCTGGTAGAGGCCCACAAAATGGGCGGCGACTGCCTTAACTACGGCTGCGTACCGAGCAAGGCGCTGATCAAATCGGCCCGCGTTGCGCACCAGATACAGCACGGCGCCACCTACGGGCTGAACAACGGCGTGCCCTCGTTCAGCTTTCGCACGGTGATGAAGCGGGTGCGCGACATCGTTGCCGCCATTGAGCCGCACGACAGCGTGGCCCGCTACACCAGCCTGGGCGTGGAGGTGCTGCAGGGCCACGCCAGAATCACCACGCCGTGGGCAGTGGAAATCACCCTGGCTAACGGCAGCAAGCAGACTTTGACCACCCGCTCTATCGTCATTGCCACCGGCGCAAGGCCGTTTGTGCCGCCCTTGCCGGGCATCAACGACTCGGGTTACGTCACCAGCGACACGCTTTGGGAGGAGTTCTCAAAACTGCGCGAAATTCCCAAGCGCCTGGTGGTGCTGGGCGGCGGGCCGATTGGCTGCGAGCTGGCGCAAAGCTTCGCGCGGCTGGGCGCGCAAGTGACGCAGGTCGAGATGGCGGACCGCATCATGATCCGTGAAGACAAAGAGGTCTCGGGCCTGGCGCGCGCCTCGTTGCAGGCCGACGGCGTGGCTGTGCTCACCGGCCACAAGGCCTTGCGCTGCGAGGTGATCCAGGCGCCCGCATTGCAACCCGTACGCGAGATGCTGGGCAGTGACAAAGTGCACGATGAATTCGACGCACCGCCCTTGAGTGTCTACAACGAATCGGCCTGGGCCTCCACCTTTGGCAGCAGCCTTGAGGGCACCGGCATGGCCGCCACCCCATCTCCGTCAGCAGCCCCGGTCAACACCAAAGTGCTGGTGCTGGAGCACGAGGGCAAAGAGCTGCGCATTGAGTACGACGCCCTGCTGTGCGCGGTGGGCCGCGTGGCGCGCCTCACCGGCTACGGGCTGGAAGAGCTGGGCATTCCCACCACCAAACCCGGCGGAGGCACGATCCAGGCCAATGAGTACCTGGAGACGCACTATCCCAACATTTTTGTGGCCGGTGATGTGGCCGGGCCGTACCAGTTCACCCACGTGGCGGCGCACCAGGCGTGGTACGCCGCAGTCAACGCGTTGTTTGGCAGCGTGAAAAAATTCAAGGTCGATTACTCGGTGATTCCGTGGACAACTTTCATCGACCCCGAGGTGGCGCGCGTGGGCCTGAACGAGCAGGAAGCCGTCGAAAAAGGCATTGCGCACGAGGTTACCCGGTTTGACATTGACGAGCTGGACCGTCAGATTTGCGACGAGGGCGCCGACACCAAAACCCACGGCTTTGTGAAGGTGCTGACCGTGCCCGGCAAGGACACGATTCTGGGCGTGACCATCGTCGGCACCCACGCCGGCGACCTGCTGGCCGAGTACGTTCTGGCCATGCGCCACGGGCTGGGGCTGAACAAGATTCTGGGCACCATCCACACCTATCCCACGCTGGCTGAGGCCAACAAATACGCCGCCGGTGAATGGAAGCGGGCGCACCAGCCAGAGCGGCTGCTGGGGTGGGCCAAGCGCTTTCACGACTGGCGGCGCGGCTGATGCGGCCCGGTCGCCTCAGCAGCGGCGGCTGACTGCCGGAAACTACTATTTTGATAGCTCACTATTCCAGTAGGACGGGGGCTACAGGCTATTTTTATCATTTTTTGATGGCATTTGTGTGCGGTGCGGCACTGGTGCCCGGTTTGGCCATGGCGGCCGACCCTGCAACGCCATCCGCAGCGCAGTCGCCATCGCTATCCCAGCCGCGCACTGCACCCGTCCTGCAGCCCTTCTCTACAGCAACCGATGCCGTCCCGCCCAGCCCCTGGCGCGCGGTGGGGCTGCCAAAAGACAAAGCGCCACTCACGCGCATGGACATCGCCACGCTCGATGGCGAACGCGTGCTGCGCCTGGCCAGCAGCAAGTCTTACGGCACGCTGTCCCACGCGTTGCCCAGCCTGAGCTTGAGCCCGCAAGCCACCCTGCGCTGGAAATGGCGGCTGGACCAGGGCCTGCCTGCGGCTGATTTGAGGCGCAAGGACGGCGATGACTCTCCGCTGCGCGTGTGTGCCCTGTTTGATTTGCCCCTGGAGAACCTGGGCTTGGTGGAGCGCAGCCTGATGCGCATCGCGCGCAGCATCAGCGGCGAGCCATTGCCCGCCGCCACGCTGTGCTACGTGTGGGATCACCAGTTGCCTGTTGGCGTGGAGCTGGCCAACGCGTATACCCGCCGCGTGCGGTTCATTGTGCTGAACTCTGGGGAAGGCCAGCTTGGCAGCTGGGTCACGCACGAGCGCTCGGTGATGGCGGATTTTTTGCGCGTCTTCAAGAGCGACCTGGGGCCCAATGCGAACAACGCGCCGCCGCTGATCGCCGTGGTGGTGGGGGCCGATTCCGACAACACCGGTGGCGCCAGCCTGGGCTACATCGGGGATCTGGTCCTGAAGCCATGACCTCGGCCGTCCCATCCAACTTCCCCTCTACATCCACGCCCAGCACGGGCATGTTGAAGCAACTGGTGCTGCTGGGCGGTGGCCCGGCGCACGTGCATCTGCTGGCCCACCTGGCCCGCCTGGGCCAGAACGCGCTGCCCGGCGTACAGGTCACCCTGGTCACGCCAGCGCCGCACCTGGTGTGCGCCAGCCTTTTGCCGGCCTTTGTGGCGGGCCAGCGCACGCTTGCCGACAGCACGATCCCGCTGGAGCCCCTGGTGCAGCGAAGCGGCGTGCGCTGGCAGGCGGCGCGCGCGCTGGAGCTGGATGCGCAAGCCAGTGCCGTGCTGCTGGACGACCACAGCGTGCTGCACTTTGACTGGCTCAGCCTGTGCGACGAGCCTCTGCAAGACCGCGACTTGATGGAACGCGCCCTGCCCGGCGCACGCAAAAACGGCCTTTTTGTTCACCCGCACGACGCCTTTTGCGCGCTGTGGCCGCGCGTGGCAGAACTGGCCGCACGCCGGGCGCTGCGCGTGGCGGTGATTGGCGGCGGGATGGATGACGGCATGCAGGGCATCAAACATGGCAAGACCCGTGTTGGCGGTGGCGATGCCTTCGCCATTGAGCTCGCGCTGGCGGTGCGACACCGGTTGCCTGGCGCTGCGGTCACCTTCATCACCGGTGGCGCACCGCTGGCGGCCGATTTCGCGCCGGCCGTGCAAAATCGCATTGCGCAGGCGCTGCGCCAGCGCAACGTCACGGTGCTGGCAGACACGGCCACCGGCATCCTCAGCGGCAGCGTCCTGCTGGGCTGTGGTGCGCGCCTGGCCTGCGACGCGCCCGTCATTGCCACTGCCGCACAAGCGCCTGCCTGGCTTGCCAACAGCGGCCTGGCGCTGGACGCCCAAGGGTTCATTGCCGTCGATGCAGGCCAGCGCTCGATCAGCCACGCAAACATCTTTGCTGCTGATGCGGGTGACGATGACTTTGACCGCGCCGGGCAGGCCCTGGTGGGCAGTCTCAAAGCCAACCTTTGCGCTGGCACACCGGGTGGGCCAGCGGGCACGACCCCCGGCAGGCGCATACTGGCCCAGCCTCCAAAGCTGCTATCGTGCAGCGACGGCCACGCCATTGTGAGCTGGCATGGTTACGGCGCGCAAGGTCGCTGGGTGCATTGGCTAAAGAACCGCCAGGACCGGAGCTTGATGGTGCGGTACCGGGCTATTTAGCGAGAAAAGCTGTTGAATCAGTCTGTAGCCCTTATCCACTGTGCATAGCTAGCTACTAACATAATAGTGAATTCGGTTAGAAGGACTTCCTATGACACCCCATTCCAACCCCGCCCAAACGGCTTCTCCGGTTCGCCAAATCGACTATCTGCTGGCGCAATATGGCCAGAGCCACACGCACCCCACCAACGAGCTGATTCACTACGTGGCGGTGCCGCTGATTGTGTTCAGCCTGGTGGGCGTGCTGCACTGGATTCACCCCACGCTGGCGCTGGTCACCATTGCCGCCAGCATCGTCTACTACGCGCGGCTGTCCACGGTGTTCATGATCATCATGGCGCTGGCGTCAGCCCTGATGCTGTACGTGGCAGGCCTGCTGGGCACGGCGCTGCTGCCGGTGTGCATTGGCGTCTTCGTGGTGTCGTGGATTTTCCAGTTCATCGGCCACAACATCGAAGGCAAAAAGCCCTCGTTTTTTGAAGACCTGCAGTATTTGCTTGTGGCGCCGCTGTTTGCGCTGTCGAAGGTGTTTTTGAAGTTGGGGTGGAAGTGGTGAGGTTTGGGGTGGGCGGGTGCCCGGATCGCGCTGCTGGCATCTGCTGTATGCATATTGAAGGCATTACGCCGCTGCGAGATGGGCAAGTTGTTGAATTTTGGCCGCCAGATGGGGAAGCCTGTTATGGATGATGGCGTCGGCCAGTGCCCCCGCCCCAGCCCGAAAAACCAGGCTATCAGCCCGATAGTTTCAATTGGAACCCAGTGGAACCATCCGCTTAGCACTCTATCCAAGAGAGTGCTAATATGACGGTTCTGAACAAAGGAGTTCTGGTATGACCTATCAAAACACAGTTCCCGGCGCTGCCCTGGCAGTGGCCAGCCCGTGGGCCATGGTGCCCGCGCTGGGCAATCTGGACGCCTACATTTCGGCGGCCAACCGGCTTCCCATGCTCACGCTGGAGCAGGAGCAGGAGTTTTCGCGCAAGTTCCGGCAGGACAACGACCTTGACGCAGCCGGTAAGTTAGTGCTTTCTCACTTGCGGCTGGTGGTGTCTATTTCACGCCAGTACCTGGGCTACGGGCTGCCGCATGGCGACCTGATCCAGGAGGGCAACATCGGCCTCATGAAAGCCGTCAAACGGTTCGACCCCGACCAGGGCGTGCGCCTGGTGAGCTATGCGATGCACTGGATTAAGGCCGAGATGCATGAGTACATCCTGAAAAACTGGCGCATGGTCAAAGTGGCCACCACCAAGGCCCAGCGCAAGCTGTTTTTCAATTTGCGCTCGATGAAGCAGCGCTACAAGTCCGAAGACGCCGCAGCCGATGCCGGCACGCACCGCGAGCGCCTAAGCGAAGGCCAGATTGACTCGATGGCCGCCACCTTGAAGGTCAAGCGTGAAGAAGTGATCGAGATGGAAACCCGCCTCTCTGGCGGCGACGTGCTGCTGGACCCAAGCCCGTCCGACGACGGCGAAGAAGCCTACGGCCCGATTGCCTACCTGACCGACACCACGCAGGAGCCCACCGCGCTGATTGAATCGCACCAGCGCGACGTGCTTGCCAGCGACGGCATTGCCACCGCCCTGCAGGCGCTGGACGACCGCAGCCGCCGCATTGTGGAAGAGCGCTGGCTCAAGGTGAACGACGACAGCACCGGCGGCATGACGCTGCACGAGCTGGCCGCCGAGTACGGCGTGAGCGCCGAGCGCATTCGCCAGATTGAAGTGGCGGCGATGAAGAAGATGAAGAAGACGCTGGCTGAATACGCCTGATTGCGCAGGGTCCGCCCGGCGTGGGCGACAATGGCATGCTTTGAAATCCAGGATTCACCATGTCACGCCACATGCTCCGCCGTATTGCAATTTTAATAGCTGTATGTGTACTTTCCACGTGGGCTACAGCCCAAAATAGCCCCAAAAAACCGCAACCAGACGCGCCCTGGCCCACCAAAACCGTCAAACTGCTGGTGGGCTTTCCCGCAGGCTCGTCGCCAGATTTGGTGGCGCGGGCCATGGCCGAGCCGCTGTCCAAGGCGCTGGGTCAGCCGGTGATTGTTGAAAACCACCCCGGCGCGGGCGGCAACATCGCAGCCGACCTGGTGGCCAAGTCAACGGACAACCACACGCTGGGCATCATGATCAACGGCAACATGACGATTGCCAAGCTGCTCAACCCCAAAACCCCGTTTGACCCCGCCAAAGACCTGGCCCCCATCAGCCTGATTGGCACCGCGCCGCTCGTGCTGACAGCACCCGCCAACGCCCCTGGCAACAACGCGCAGGATTTTCTGGTGGCGGCGCGCAACGCCGGCAACAAGTGGAACTACGGCACGCCCGGCAACGGCACCGTGGGCCACATTGGCATGGAGTATTTGAAGGTGCGCACGCAGATGGACGCGGTGCACATCCCCTACCCCGGCAACCCGCAGGTCATCACCGCCATGCTGGGCGGGCAGATCAACCTGTCGCTTTTGCCACCGGGTCTGGCGATGGCGCAAATCCGCGCAGGCAAGCTCAAGGCGATTGGCGTCACGTCCATCAGCCGAAGCCCGCTGGTGCCTGAACTGCCCAGCCTGGGCGAAGCTGGCGTACAGAATTTCCAGCTTGAAATCTGGACCGCGGCGGCAGGCCCCGCGTCCCTGCCCAAGCCGGTGGTGGCCAAGCTCTCTGGCCTGTTCAGCGAGATTGCGCGCACACCGGAAATGCGCCAGAAGCTCTTCACCCAAGGCTGGCAGGTCGCGGGCACATCGTCCGAAGGGCTGGCCAATCGCATCAAGAGCGACACCAACCTGCTGGGGGGCGTGATTGCGATGCGGGGGATCAAGGCGGAATAGAAACTCAAGTCGCCTGCTTCAGCAGCATCTTGATGTCATCGGCCAGCGGCTTCGGCCCGGTGCCGAAGCGGGTGAACAGGCGCAGCTTGCCCTGGGTGTCGTACACGTAGCTGCCTGCCGAGTGGTCCATGGTGTAGCTGGTGTCGGTCTTGCCTTCGACCTTTTTGTAGTAGATTTTGTAGTCTTTGGCGAGTGCGGCCAGTTGGGTGGGCGTGGGTACCAGCGCGATAAACGTGGGGTCGAAATTGCCCATGTAGGCCTTGAGCACTGCGGGCGTGTCGCGATCGGGGTCGATGGTGACGAACAGGCCTTGCAGCTTGCTTCCATCTGCACCCAGCAGCTTTTTAATCTCAGCCAGCTCGGCCATGGTGGTGGGGCACACGTCCGGGCACTGGGTATAGCCAAAGAACATCACCACCACCTTGCCAGCAAAGTCCTTCACGCTTTTGGGTTGGCTGTTGTGGTCGGTCAGCGCGAAGTCTTTGGCGTAGTCGGCACCGGTCACGTCAATGGATGAAAACGCCGGTTTTTGCTCAGAACAGGCAATAAATGTTCCTATAGCCCCCGTCAACATTGCATAGTTAGCTAGTTTTACTATAGCATCTCGTTTTTTCATGGGAATTTCTGAAAGAAGTCGGCGTGGAACGCATCAAAACACGTAATGGTCTACCAGCAGCGCTGCAAACAGCAAACTCAGGTGGATCAGCGAAAACCGGAACGTTTTGCGCGCCAGCGCTTCTGAGTAATTGCGCCACAGCCGGAACGCGTACACGCAAAAATAGATGCTCAATACCACGGCAGCGGCCAGGTAAATCCAGGAGCTCATGCCGTAGACAAACGGCAGCAGGCAGGCCGCAAACAGCACCAGTGTGTAGAGCCAGATTTGCAGCCGCGTGAATTCGCTGCCATGCGTTACCGGCAGCATCGGCAGCCCGGCCTTGCGATAGTCTTCGACCCGGTACAGGGCCAGCGCCCAGAAGTGCGGCGGCGTCCACAAAAAGATAATCAGA
>JANYJD010000108.1 GCA_025358555.1 Rhodoferax sp. | reverse complement strand
TGCGCATCTCGATCGTGTACTGGATGGTCATGGTCTCTTTTTGCTCAACCTGCTGCGCCACGCTGACCACTTTCTGGGTGGACCCTTTCTCGGTCAAAAACTTGGCCAGAAACTTCTGGAACTCGTCATACACCAGCTGGTAAACGCGCTTGCCGGTCTCGGGGTACTGCTCAATCACCTGCACCACGCGCTTGATCTCGCCCTCCAGCGAGCTGCCCTGGATGCCGCTGGCGTCAAAACCCATGACGCAGGAACCCATGCGGTCAATTAGCTGGCGCGCCGGATGGTCCAGCGTGCCGAAAAAATCCGGCTCTTCCAGCGCCACGCGCAGCACCGGCATTTGCAGGCGCGCAAACCAGACGCGGATGCCCGGCGGAATGCGGTCTTCCTGCAAGATGGCTTGAAACATCAGGGCCACAATCTCGATGGTCGCTTTTTCGCCTTTGGTTTCAGCCTTTTTCTTAAGCTCAACAGTTTGTTCGCGCAGCCGGTCGGCCACCCTGGCCACACCCGCTGGGGTGTAGTCCTGCATGACTGTGCCACCGCCGGTGTAGGCATCTGCATCAAACTGGGGACGCACCGCAATGGCAGCGGCCAAGGCCGGCGAGGCGCCCAAAGAAGGCCGGGACGACGGCGAGTCGTTTTCAGATCCAATGCGCCCAACCAGCAGGCGCTTGAGTTGCCCCATCACCCCCAGGGCGCGACTGCGCGCTTTTGCCAATGGGGTCGTCGCTGTCAGCATGCGGGTTTCTTCAAGGGCATTGGCATAGGCCGCCGCCGCACGCTGCTCTCGCATCCGTTGCGCATCCATCCCAGGAATACCCGCAACGGGTGGCAGCGGCAAATTCGATGCGTAGCGTTGGGACGACGCACCCCCCATCGCACCCCCCGAAGCACCCCCCATCGCACTCCCCGAAGCACCCCCGGCCGGACTCCCCGCAGCACCTCCGGCCGGACTCCCCGCATCTGCACCCCAGCCCAGGCGCCCACCAAAAGCACCGCCTGGACGCGCGGAATATTGGTCGGGTGGCGGGTTATAGCCTGCGCCTGCGCCCGCGCCCGCGCCGCCGTAATTGCTCAGATCGCCTGAGCCACTGGGGCTGGAAACGTCACCGCCCGTGGTCGGTCCAGCGTCTGGCGCCTGACCGGGTTTTCGGATGCCTCTGGCAGGGGCGTTGGACTTCGGCACGCGCTTGACCCGATCTTTAAGGTCAATGCTCGGAAGAATGCCCTGGTTGATCAAAAATTCATTGCACTTGCCATAGGCCGCCTTGAGGCGTTCCGACAGCAGCCGCTGGACCACGTCGTTGACCAGTGGCCAGGAGTCGCGAGGCATGCCGGCGGTGGCCCATTGCTCGACCATCTGCAAAATCAAGACCTCAGGACGCAATATGTCGTGGCCAGCGAGGTCTTCCGCGCCTTCCAGCAGCTTGATCCGCACGCGCACGTCATCCAGCTCTGAGCTCACCTTTTCCACCACGCTCAGCACCAGCCGGGAGGCGACTATCTTGTTCTCTACAACGTCGGTTGCCACCAACTGCAGGGCATCGTCATCAAGCGCCGCCCTTGCAGTAATGGCAGGCGGCGCCAGTGACTTTTGCCATAGCGCCAAGGTGCCGTCCAGCCACACTACGCGCGCGCGCTGGTAGAAGGTCCAGGCGTCGCGGCGGATTTGCTGTTCACGCGAGGGCCCGGATTCATTTAAAAGCGTTGTCAACCGCTCCTGGGCGGTCGTGGCGATCTCCACCATGGCACGCCCAGCCTCGGCCACGAAGCGCTTGCGTACTTCCTGGGCGATTTGCGCGCGCTGGGCAAATGAGGGTTGGGTTGCCATGGTGTGGGACTGTTGTGGCCCTATACGGTTGCCCCGGCGTTGGGGTCGTTCGGATCTTCGCCTTTTTTAACCGCGCCCTTGACCAGGTCTTCGCGGGCAATGCCCAGCCACATGGCAATGGCTGCCGCCACAAAAACGGACGAGTAAATGCCGAACAGGATGCCAATCGTCAACGCCAGCGCAAAGTAATGCAGGGTAGCGCCGCCAAACAGCAACATCGACAGCACCATGAGCTGGGTGCAGCCGTGGGTGATGATGGTGCGGCTGATGGTGGAGGTGATGGCGTTGTCAATGATCTCCTGCGTGTTCATCTTGCGGTAGCGGCGGAAATTCTCGCGGATCCGGTCAAAAATCACCACCGACTCGTTCACCGAATAGCCCAGCACCGCCAGCACCGCTGCCAGGACGGGCAGCGAAAACTCCCACTGGAAAAATGCGAAGAACCCCAGGATGATGATCACGTCGTGCAAATTGGCAATGATGGCCGCCACGGCAAACTTCCACTCAAAGCGGATGGCTAGGTAAATCATGATGCCCACCACCACAAAGGCCAGCGCCTTCAGGCCGTCGGTGGCCAGCTCATCGCCCACCTGGGGTCCGACGAACTCGGTGCGGCGCAGGCTGGCCGTGGGATCGGCCGCCTTGAGGGACGCCATCACCTTGTCGCTTTGCTGCGCCGAACTCACGCCTTTGGTAGCGGGCATGCGGATCATCACGTCACGCGCAGTGCCAAAATTTTGCACCTGGGCGTCGGTAAAGCCCAGCTTGCCGACGGCACTTCGCACAGATTCCAGATCCGCTGCCTGCGCGTAGCTGACTTGCATCAGCGTGCCGCCAGTAAACTCCACCGACAGGTGAAGCCCGCGCGAGAACAGGAAAAACACCGCTGCCAGAAACGTGGCCAGCGAAATAAGGTTGAAAACCAGCGCATTCCGCATGAACGGAATGTCGCGTCGAATTTTGAAGAATTCCATGATTAACCGATCCTTCCCTTAATGCTGTTCGCGCCATTCACTGCGGCATTTACTGCATTTGGCGCGATTTTGCCGGACAGGCTTTTTGTAAGGTTGTCGGCCAGTTTGCCTGCGCCTGACATCTGGGTTCCGAGAGTCTGGTCTGGGTGGGTTTTCAGCGTGTCGGGTCGCCAGACGGTGCCAATCGACACGCTCTTGAGCTTATTTTGCCTGCCGTACCACAGGTTGACCAGTCCGCGCGAAAAAAACACGCCCGAGAACATGCTGGTCAAAATGCCCAGGCAATGCACCACTGCGAAGCCGCGCACCGGGCCGGAGCCAAATGCCAGCAACGCCATGCCGGCAATCAGGGTCGTCACGTTGGAATCCAGAATCGTACCCCAGGCGCGGTCATAGCCAGCGGAAATCGCCGCTTGCGGCGAAGCGCCGTTGCGCAGCTCCTCGCGCACCCGCTCATTGATCAGCACGTTGGCGTCAATCGCCATGCCCAGCACCAGCGCCATGGCCGCCATGCCTGGCAACGTCAACGTGGCCTGAAGCATCGACAGCACCGCCACCAGCAGCAGCAGGTTGAACGCCAGCGCGACGCTGGAAAAAGCGCCAAACAGCATGTAATAAATACACATGAACACCACCACAGCCGCGAAGCCCCAGGTCACGCTGTGAAACCCCTTGGCGATGTTCTCGGCGCCCAAACTGGGGCCGATGGTCAGCTCTTCAATGATCTCCATGGGCGCGGCCAATGAGCCCGCGCGCAGCAGCAGGGCCGTGTCGGCGGCTTCCACCGTGGTCATGCGGCCCGAGATTTGCACGCGACCGCCCGAAATCTCGGAGCGGATCACCGGCGCTGTCACCACTTCGCCTTTGCCTTTTTCAAACAGCAAGATCGCCATGCGCTTGCCAATGCTTTCCCGCGTGACGTCCCGGAAAATCCGCGCGCCCTTGGCGTCCAGCGTCAAATGCACCGCTGCTTCCTGCGTCTGGGAATCAAACCCCGGCTGGGCGTCGGTCAGGTTTTCACCAGTGAAGATGACTTGCTTCTTGACGATCACGGCCTGGCCATTGCGCTCCAGAAACCGCTCTGACCCAAACGGCACGGGGCCAGTGCCGCTTTCCGCACCCCGCGCTTCGCCCGACTCATCGACCATGCGCACTTCCAGCGTTGCCGTGCGGCCCAGGATGTCCTTGGCTTTGGCGGTGTCCTGCACGCCGGGCAACTGCACCACGATGCGGTCCAGGCCTTGCTGCTGGATCACTGGCTCGGCCACACCCAGCTCGTTGATGCGGTTGTGCAGCGTGGTGATGTTCTGCTTGAGCGCCTGGTCCTGCACAGTGCGGGCGGCTGCCGGCTTGATGGATCCGGTCAGCTTGTAATCAGCGCCGTCGGGCGCACCGGTCATTTGCAGATCGGCAAACTGGTCTTCGATGACGCGTTTGGCAGCGTCCAGCGTGGCGGCATCGCGAAAGCGGATTTCGATTAGCTGGCCATTGCGGCTGATGCCGCTGTGGCGCACGTTTTTCTCGCGCAGGATGGTTCGGATGTCGCCCGACAGGGACTCGGCTTTTTTGGTCAGCGCCGCCTGCATGTCCACCTGCAGCATGAAGTGCACGCCCCCACGCAAATCCAGCCCCAGGTACATGGGTGCGGCGTGCAGCGCGGACAACCATGCGGGCGAGCGGCTGAGCAAGTTGAGCGCGACCACATAGCCCGGATCGGCGCCGTCGGGCACCAGTGCTTTTTGAATCACGTCTTTGGCTTTGAGCTGGGTCTCGGTAGACTCGAAACGCGCTTTGAGCGAGGTGCCTTCAATGGCGATGGCCTCCGGCGTGATGCCAGCTGTTTTTAGCGCTTCCTGGACGCGGGCCTGCGTGGTGGCATCCACCGTGAACGCGGCTTTGGCGGCAGACACTTGCACCGCCGGAGATTCGCCAAAAAAATTGGGCAGCGTGTACAGGGCCGCCACCACAAACGCCACCAGAATGATGGCGTATTTCCAGGCCGGATAACGGTTCATGGTGCAGTCTGGCTCAGGGTATTGGCTGTTTTCAGGCTACGGTGGCGCAATGTCATTTGATCGAGCCTTTGGGCAGCACCTGAACCACGGCGCTGCGCTGAACCTGCAGTTCGACCCCGTTGGCCACTTCCAGGCTGAGGTAGCTGTCACCCATCTTGGTCACTTTGCCCAGCAGCCCGCCCGAGGTGACTATTTCGTCGCCCTTGGCCAGCGCTTCGATCATGGTGCGATGCTCCTTTTGCTTGCGCATCTGGGGCCGGATCATCACAAAGTAGAGCACCACAAACATCAACACCAACGGCAGCATGCTCATCAGGGAAGACTGCATGTCGCCTCCGGCAGCGGCAGCGGCGGGGGCGGTTTGGGCAAAGGCAGAAGAAATAAACACAGGCAACTCCATGACGCAGGGTCATAAATTAGGGACAGGCCAAACTGCACCGCCCACGAAGGGGCTGTGCAAGGGATAGCCGGACATTGTAAACGGCGCTGCCGCCAGCAAAAAGCTACAAATTAAATAGCTGACTATGCACTATTAACGGGGGCTACAGGCCATTTTTCTGGCTAAGCAGCGAGTTGTTTTACTTTTCCGTCACGAAACTCGCCCATCAAGCCCGCCCATTTAGCGCGGGCCGCCTTGAGGTTGCGCTCTTTCACGTGGCCATAGCCTTTAATCAGGTCGGGGATTCGGGCAATCTCTACGGCCGTGGCATGGTTGTTGAGGTTTAGATTTTTCAGAACCTCTTCGACACTGGCCCGGTAGTCATCGATCAAGGCGCGTTCCTGTTTGCGCTCTTCGGTTTTGCCAAACATGTCCAACGCGCCGCCCCGCAGGCCCTTGAGCTTGGCCAGCAACCTGAACGCGGTCAGCATGGCCGGGCCAAACTTCTGTTTCTGCAACTCGCCTTTATCGTTCTTTTTGGCGATCAGCGGCGGGGCCAGGTGGTAATTGAGCTTGAAGTCGCCTTCAAACATGCTGTTGATTTTGGCGTGGAAGGCCGGGTCGGTGTGCAGCCGGGCGACCTCGTACTCGTCCTTGTAGGCCATCAGTTTGAACAAATACCGGGCTACGGCTTCGGTCAGCGGCAGGTGCTTGAGCAACGGAGCGTTTGGCGCGACTCCTTGGGACGCGACTTGGGTCAATCCTTGTGCCAAAGCCTCCTCTGCCGCTTTGACCTTTTGCACAAACGCCTGGTAGGTTTGCGCGTAGCCCGCGTTTTGATAGTTGGTCAAAAACTCAATTCGCGTCGCAATGACGTGCGCCAGTGGGTCGCGCTTTTTGAATTCAACCACGCTGCCGGGGTTCAACAGCTTTTGCACCGACGCCAGATCATGCGCGGCACGGCAGCCCCATTCAAACGCCAGCGTGTTTTGCTGTACCTGCACCGCGTTGAGCTCGATAGCCCGCATCAAGGACGACTTGTCCAGCGGAATCCAGCCTTTTTGCCAGGCGTAGCCCAGCATCATCGGGTTGGTGTAGATGCTGTCGCCCAGCAGCCGGGTGGATGCCGCATCGGCATCAAACACGCCGACCGCCGGCTGGCCGACCAGCTCGATGATTTCTGCCACGCATTGCGCCGCCGGGTTTTGCCAGTTGGCGTTTTTCACAAACGCCGCCGTGGGGGTGCTGTTGGAGTTGAGCGCCACGTGCGTGCGACCGGCGCGCATGCGTAGCAAGGTTTCCTTGGCCACGGACACAATCGGGTCGCAGCCGAT
>JANYJD010000099.1 GCA_025358555.1 Rhodoferax sp. | reverse complement strand
CAGATCTTCAGGCCCTTCACGTCCTTCTTCAGCGCAGGCGCAATCAGTTCTCGCACGGTGGCCGCCGAGGTGTTGGCGAATGCACCGCCGTCCGGGCCGCTCCTGATGAAGTTGGGCAGGCCGCGCTCTGTCAGCACCTGGGCAACCGCATTGGTTTCCCAGTACAGCTTGTTGTAACGCAGCGCCGCGTCGCTGGCGGTCAGCGAGATGCCGCTGATATAGGTGCCGGCGAACATGTCCACCTTGTCCTTGTTGACCAGCTGTTCGACGGTGGTAATGCCCTGCTGGGCATTGGTCACGTCGCCGCGGATCAGTTCGATCTTGCGGCCCAGCACGCCACCGGCGGCATTGACCTTGTCCACCGCGATCTCGTAGCCGCGCGTGACCTCGGTGCCGTACAGCGCCAGTGGGCCGCTGTATGGGTTGAGGGCACCGATCTTGATCGCCTGCTGGGCGAACGCCATCGGACCTGCGGCCATTGCTCCGGCCAACGCGGCCAGGGTGGCAACTCTTCTGAATAAACGCATGTCTGTCTCCTTCAATTTAAAAACCGTTTTGACGTTTTAAGAACCCGCGCACCGTGCAAACGTGACACACCGATGCGAATTTGGAAACTGGTGAAATAAGTCACTGCGGTTTGATGCCCGCCCCGTCGGCAATACGCCGGAACCGCTCCGTCTCGCTGATCTGGAATTTGCGCATCTCGGGTGGCGGAAATGCCATGGGGTCGGACCCGATTTTGGCGATGAATTCGCGGGCACCCGGCGTGACGAGTATCTTTTGCATGGCGTCCACCAGCTTGGCGGCGACCGCATCCGGCGTCTCTGCACGCATGTAGAGGGATGTCCAGGTGTAGTTCACATATTCCGGATAACCGCTTTCCTTGACGGTAGGAATGTCGGGGTAATCGGGGTGGCGCTTTTCACCCGACACTGCCAGCGCCTTTAATTTGCCGGCCTTGACTTGCGGCATGGCAGCGATCAGATCGCTGACGCCCCAATCCAGTTGGTCACCCATCAAGCCCACGAACACTTCGGGTGCGCCCTTGTAGGGCACGTTGACATACTTGGTGCCGGTGGCGCTGGCGAACCACTCAGCCGAGAGGTGGAAGCCTGCTGTGTAGGTGCCGACGGTCAGCTGCTGTTTCGTGGCTTTGGCTGCAGTCACCAGATCTGCAACGTTGCTGATCTTCGAATTGGGTGAGGCAACGAAGATCATCATGCCGCGCGCAATGCCAGCCACCGGCTTGAAGTCCTTGATGGGGTCATACGGCAGATCCTTGACGAAGATCGGGTTCACCGCCATGTGGGTGTTGGAGGCCAGGAATATCGTGTAGCCGTCAGCCGGGGCCTGCTTTACGGCCATGGCGGCGATGGTGCCGTTGGCACCGGGTTTGTTGTCGATGATGACGGGCTGGCCCAAAGCGGTCGCAAGCTGCTCTGCAAAGTAGCGCGCGGTGGTGTCGGAGCCGCTTCCTGGCGAAGTGGGCACGACAATTTTCAAAGACCGGGTCGGGAAGTTTGCACCTTGCGCCGCCGCTTGTCCGGAAGCAATAAAAAGGGCTGAAGCCAGCGTCCAGTATGCATATTTAGCTATAGTTTTTTTAATAGCGACCATATTCAACTCGTCTTTCTTTTGCACTGTTGCTGTTGCTGTTGCTGTTGACCGCTTCATAGTCGCTTCATAGTCGCTTCAGCGGACTGGCGTGAAACGCGGCACAGCGGTCCCACCTTCATCTTCAATCACCAGCTTCAGGCGCTGGTCAATCTTCAGCGTTTGTGCATCGGCGACACGCACCACATTGCTGATGAGGCGCGGTCCTTCATCCAGCTCAACCACCGCCACGTTGTACGGCAGGCGGTTGGCAAAAGCGGGGTGAAACGCCACGTGGTACACCACCCAACTGATCAGTTGGGCACCGCCGCCGGCATTTTCCCAAGCCCACTGGTCGCCCAGGCAAGCCGGACATTCGCCGCGCGCGGGCAGCCATGCGTGGCCGCAGGCACTGCAACGCTGGAAAGACAAGGAGCCCTGCGCCAGGCCTTCCCAGTAGGAGGTATTGAGCGCATCGCGCTGCGGCGCGGGTATCGTGGTTTCAGCGGCTTGCATGTCAGTTTGTCCTCAGTTTCCAAGCAGCAGGGTCGAATGGGTGTGCATGATGCCGCCCTGGTTGCTGACGGCGCATTTGCCTGCGCCTTTGACCTGGTTCACCGAATCGCCGCGCATTTGCCTGACGCCTTCGAGCACAAGTTGCATACCCGGCATGCCGGTCTCGGACAACAAACCGCCCGAGGTGTTGATAGGCAGGTCGCCGCCCAGCTCTATGCGCCCGCCCTCGACAAAGCGGCCACCCTCGCCTTGGGCACAAAAGCCATAGGCTTCCAGCGTCATGAGCGCGCAGATCGTGAAGCAGTCGTAAATTTGCGCCACGTCGATGTCGGCCGGCTTCAGGCCCGCCATGGCAAAGGCGGTCTGCGCCGACACCTTGGCCGCAGTGGTGGTGAGATCCGGGCGCAACGCCACGTCCCACGATGTCTGCCCCTGCCCGAAACCCAGCACCGGCACCGGCTTGGCCACCTTCAACTCGGCGGCTTTTTTCGCGCTCATCAGCACTACGGCGGCGGCGCCATCGGATACCAGGCAGCAGTCGTCGCGCCGCAGCGGCTCGACGATCAGACGCGAGTCGCGGTACTGCTGCAGCGTCAGCGGCTTGCGCAACTGCGCGTGCGGATTGGCGGCACCGTGTTTGCGGCAGGCCACGGCGATGGCGCCAAGCTGGTCGCTGGTGGTGCCGTACTGGGCCATGTGGCGCTGCGCGACCATGGCGTAACCGGCAGGCGTGCTGAACCAACCGAACAGGGCGCTGCCATCGTCGCCATAGGACTTCTCGTACGCCTGACGCGAGCCGGTGGCCGGGTTGTCGGCCAGCGACACAAGGGCGACTTCGCACTGGCCGGCCTCGATGGCCATTGTGGCGTAGCTAATCATGCTGATGTTGGTGGCGCCGCCATGGTCGTAGACGCCACCGATGCGCGGCTGCATTCCGAGCGCCTCGGCCAGCTTCTGCGCGTACATCATCTCGAACTTGGAAGTGGGCGCCTTGACTAACAGGCCATCGACCTCGCGCTTTTCGATGCCGGCGTCGGCCAGCGCCTTGCGGATCGCCTCGACATTCAGCGACACCGTGCTGCGCCCCGGGTGCTTGCCGTAGGCGGTATGGCCGATACCGGCGATGACGACCTTGCCACTCAGTGCGTGTGACATATTGGTTTTTCGTAGTGCTGCGCCACCCACGACGCATGAAAGATTGAGTGGCCGCCGCGCACGGCCGCTCCGAAGCGGCCGGCCCGCCCCCCAGTGGGGGGTTCGGCCGGTCTACACGCAGTGAGACCGGACAGACGGGGGGCGTCTTTCATCTCAGATCACCCCCTCGGCCTGCAGACCCGCGATTTCGTCGGCCGGCAAACCAAGCCAGTCGCCGTAGACCTCCTGGTTGTCGCAGCCCAGCGTGCCGCTGGGACGTATCGCTATCGGTTCGACACCGTCGAAACGCAGTGGCGAATTGGGCAGGCATACCCGGCCATACATCGGGTGCTCCACCCATTCCAGCGCACGGCGCGCATGCATGTGTTTGTCGTTGACCACCTCGTCCAGATTACGCACCGGTGAACACGGCACATGGTTGCGCATCAGCAGATCGAACAACTCCTGCTTGGGCAAGCGTGACGTGAAACCTCCCACCAGTTCGTCGATGCCGTCCATGTGCGCCACGCGGCCCTTGAGGTCGATATAACGCGGGTCAATCAGCAGGTCTTCGCGCTGCATCACGGCCAGCAGCGATTTCCAGTGCGTCTCGTTGACACAGATGATGGCAATGTGACCATCTGCGGTCGGATAGACGTTGTAGGGCGCTTCGGCCAGGCCGCCATGGCGGTTGCCGGTGCGCGGCGGCACCGTGTTGCCCATGCTGTAGTGCAGGCCCAGGTTGGAGGCCAGCGATGCGTAGACTGCTTCCTGCATCGACACCTCGACCAGGCGGCCGACCCCGGTTTTCTCACGCTCGTACAGCGCGGCCATGATGGCCCCAAACAGGTGCACGCCGCCAGAGAAGTCGCACAGCGCCGGGCCAGCCTTGACCGGCGGCCGGTCGGGAAAACCGGTGACGTTCATGATGCCCGCCATCGCCTGTACGGTCAGGTCCATTGCGGGATAGTCCTTGTTTGGGCCCGAACGGCCGAAGCCGGAGCCGGACCCGTAGATCAGCTTCGGATTAATCTGGCGCAGCGACGCGTAGCCCACGCCCATGCGCTCCATCGCGCCGGGCTTGAAATTCTCGACCAGAACATCGCTTTTCTTCACCATCGCGCGCAGCAGCTCGCAGCCGCGCGCGCTCTTGAGGTCAAGCGTGGCGAAGGTCTTGTTGGAGTTGAGCATGGCGAACGGCAACGCCGCCCCGCCCACCACGCCGCGCCGGCGCAGGTTCTCGCCGCCCTTGGCCTCGATTTTGATGATGCGTGCACCCGCCATGGCCATCAGGAAGGTGCAATAGGGTCCGTTGTAAATTTGGCCCAGATCAACAACCGTTACGCCTTCCAAGGGGTAGTTGGCGGTCATTTCTATTGCCCCTTGAAATTGGGGGTGCGTTTGGCAGAAAACGCAGCGGGGCCTTCTTTGGCGTCTTCGGTGAACTGCAGCATGCGGTTGATCACGGCTTCGATCCGCAGCCCGGTCGTCAAATCGGTATCGCGGCTGCGAATCGCAAGCTCCTTGGCGGCCTGCACTGCCAATGGGGCGTTGACCGCAATGCGCCGGGCGTACTTGAAGGCGGTCTCCAGCAAATCCTCTTTGGCAACAATCTTGTTGACCAGGCCCCAAC
This sequence comes from Rhodoferax sp., assembly GCA_025358555.1. GTDB lineage: Bacteria > Pseudomonadota > Gammaproteobacteria > Burkholderiales > Burkholderiaceae_C > JANYCG01. Next base: position 27,135 of record JANYJD010000099.1, on the reverse strand, counting down.
GCTCCGCCACTACCGCATCAATGCCGTCGCCGGTCAGAAGCATTTCCATGGCAATCGCATACGGCAACTGGTTGAGCACACGCTGGGTGCCGCCGTTGCCGGGAATGATGCCGCGCTTGACTTCGGCCAGGCTGAACGTCGCATGGCTGGCTGCGATGCGAATGTCGGTGGCCATCATGAGCGTCATGCCGCCACCCAGGCAATAGCCATTGACAGCGGCCACCACGGGTTTCCACACTTCCAGCCCGCGGTTGAGCAACTGGTCACGCTGCGTCAGCCACATGTCCGACATGCCTGCAGGCGCGGTGACGAAGCTTTTAATGTCGGCACCTGTGGTGAAGGAGCGCTCCCCTGCGCCAGTGACGATGGCAACTCGAATGGCCGGGTCGTCGCGCACCGTGCACCAGGCACGCGAGAGCGCCTGGTAATGCTCCGCGTCCATCGCGTTGAGCCGCTCGGGCCGGTTGATGGTGATGAGGGCAATGCCGTCATCAGAGACGGTGAGGTCGATGGCCATGGTCAGACCCCCGCGCGTTTGCCGCTGAGCAAGTCGCGCGCAATCACCATGCGGTGCACTTCTGATGGTCCTTCGCCAATGCGCTTGATCCGCAGCTCGCGGTACCACCGCTCCAGCGGCAACTCCTGGGCGACGCCCATGCCGCCGAATATCTGGATGCAGCGGTCCACCACCCGCCCGGCCGCCTCCGTGCCAAACACCTTGGCCACCGAGGCATCGACCTTGATGTCGCGCCCCAGGTCGGCATTCCAGGCAGCTTGATAGACCAGCAGCCTGGCCGCACGCAGTTCCACTTCGGAGTCGGCGATCATCCACTGGATGGCCTGCTTGTCCGCCAGCAGGCTGCCAAATGTCTTGCGTTGCGCGGCCCATTCAATTGCCAGGTCTAGCGCCGCCTGGGCGATGCCGATGGTCGCCGCCGCGTAGGGCGGGCGCGCATGGATCAGCCATTCCTCGGCAAATGCGAAGCCCTTGCCTTCATCGCCAAGACGGTCCTCCAAGGGCACTTCATAGTTGTCAAAATGAACCTCATAGGGCGAGTAGGAGCGAATCACCGGTATCTTGGACAGGCTGATGCCGGGCCGACTCTTGTCGACGATAAAGCTGGTAATGCCATCGCGCCCCTTGCTCTCACCCACACGGGCAAAGACGATGCCCCACTTGGCCATGCCCGCACCCGATATCCAGATCTTGGTGCCGTTGATGACATACCGGTCGCTTTTGCGCTCAGCGCGTGTCTGGATCGAGCGGCCCGGGTCGGAGCCGCCGCTCGGCTCGCTGATGGCAACAAAGGCTTTAGTGCCATTTTCCACATCCTCGCGCGCAAAGCGCTGCTGATGGTGCGTACCTTTCCAGGTCACCACCGGCGGATCGAAACCAAAAGCGCCACAGCCTGCAATGTAGGCGCCCATGCGGCATTTGGCGGTTTCTTCAGCCGCCACACATTGCCCCAGCAAGCTCAGGCCTGCACCGCCATGTTCGGCCGGTGTCTCCAGGCACCACAGGCCCACATCACGCGCCTTCTTCTGCAAGGCCTTGAGCGGCTCAGGCTCCAGCGTGTAAGCGTCATGCGGCAGCTTGTCTTCTACTGGCTTGACTTCGTCCGCCATGAAGCGACGTATCGTGTCCCTGAACATCCTCAGGTCTTCGGGCAACTCCCAGCTTCCCGTGCTGTCATGCATAGTTAAATCCTCCTGCGTTCGTTGATGCGCCAGTTCAGGCAACAGCTGCCTGTTGGCTTAGCGTCTTGCGTCGCTCGGCGCTGGCCGCTGCGTCGAGCTTGTACACGGTGTGGTCCGGGGTCAGCCGGGTGGCCTCTGCCACAACAACGCCATAGTCCTGCTGCGCCTGCTCACGGCTGACGTAGCCACGGTTGAGGTCGCGTTCGACCGCCGCGAGGTCACGCGTCAGCGGGTCGCCATAGCCGCCGCCGCCCGGAGAGGCTGCACGAATCGCATCGCCGGGCTTGAACAGCACGTTGTCCTGCTTGCTTCGCAGCTCCGGAATCCATGTCTTGCCGCCGGTATGGAATTCGACTTTGTTCGGCGCGCCCGACTTGCCGCCGAGGATGCCGAACGGCGGATGGTCGACGCGGTCGCCAAGCGCAGAAACTTGGCAATCGGCCCAGGCCGTGAAGCCATAGGCCGTGCCACAGCCGCCGCGGTGCCAGCCTGCGCCGCCCGAGTCGTCACGCAGTTTGAAATAATCAAAACGGATCGGAAAGCGGTGCTCGGACATCTCCAGCGACATGAAGTTGGCCATCGACTGCGGCGGTGTGCCGTTGACCAGGCCATCGCTGGCCTTTGTCGCGCCATAGCCGCCCGGATAGGGAAACACGCCAACGAAGTAGCCGCCGCTGCGCGGATGCGTGCCGCTGATGGCGACAACGCCGATGGTTCCGAAGAATGCCGCCGGTGCCTTGGCCGGCAGCGCCTTGGCCATGGCGCCGAATACCACATCGATCACGCGCCCCATCGGGTCCAGGTAGCCGCCGCACGGCGACGGGTATTCAGCGGCCAGCAACGAGCCTGCTGGCACGTCGAAGCTGATGGGCCGGAACGTGCCGCCATTGACCGGAACGTCAGGGAAGATGTGCTTGATGGCGACATAACACGAGGACAGCGTCGTGTTGCGCGACATGTTTTGCGGGCCGGTGGCTTTAGGGCCGGTGCCGGTGAAGTCGAAGTGCATCTTCTCGCCGCTGATGGTGATCGCCAGCCGCACCGGAATGGGCGTATCGACAATGCCGTCGTTGTCGATCCAGTCCTCGAAGCTGTAGGTGCCGTCCGGCAGGTCAGCGATGTAAGAGCGCATCTGGCGCTCCGAATAGGCGATCATTTCGTTGAGGCACTCACTCAGCACAGCACGCCCGTACTTCTTGACCAGCGCCTCGATGCCGCGGTTGCCAACCGTGAACACGTTGGACATCGCGGCCAGGTCACCGGCGATCTCGACTGGCAGGCGCACATTGGCTTTGAACATCGCCACCAGCGCCTTGTTGAGTTTGCCTTCGTCATATAACTTGACCGGCGGGATGACGATGCCTTCCTGGTGGATGTCCGTGGCCTTGGGGCCCCAGCCGCCGGGCACATTGCCGCCCATGTCCATCCAGTGGCCGGTGGTGGCCATGACCGCAAACAGCTCGCCGCCAGCGAACACCGGGGCAATGATCTGCACGTCCTGAAGGTGGCTGCCACCAAGATAGGTGTCGTTCATGATCCACATATCGCCGGGCTTGAAGCCGCCCTCGGCGTTGGCCAGTTCGATGATCTTCTGCACCGCGAACTGCATGTAGGCCAGGAACACCGGCAAGCCGTAGCGGCCTTGCGCAATGGTCTCGCCCGTGGTCGGATGGAAGATGCCGTTGGCACAGTCATTGGTCTCCGAGATGATCGGCGACATGGCCGCATGGATCAAGTGCAGATCCATTTCATCGGCAATCTGTTCCAGGCTGCCGCGCACAACGGCAAGTGTTACTGCGTCCATGTCATTTCACCTTTACCAGCATATTGCCGTTGGGATCGATGACCACGCCCATTGCGGGTTCGACAACGGTCGTGGTATCGCTCTGCTCGATAACGGCGGGGCCGTCGAATCGCATTCCCGGCGCGAGGTCGTCGCGGATGTACACGGGGGTGTCGTGCCAGGTGTTGAAATGCACCGGGCGTCTGGACCGCGGCCGCGCGTCGCCGTCGGCGAATTTGGTTGCCTGAGGCAGGCTGGCGCCGCTGCGCTTGCCGATCGCGATCGTGCGCAAGATCACCATGACGACCGGTATGTTGGCCAGGGTGTTGCCAAAGGTGGCCCGGTAGGCCTCGTTGAAGGCTTTCTCGAGTTGCGCGCTGTTCCAGTCGGGCTCTATGGTCACTCGCAACGCGTGTATCTGCCCGGCGTAGGCCATGTCCGCCGCATGGGTGATGGTCGTCACGTCGATCGGGACCTGGCTTTCGTCGAGTTGCTGCTGGCCCTGCTCACGCTGGCGCGCAATGATGCTAGCCAGCTCACCGGAAACCAGCTTGTCGAGCCGCTTTTCCACTGTTTGGGAAATGTCGTAGCGCAGGTCGGCGTAGACACACCCAAGGGCGCACAACACGCCGGGATACAGCGGAACCAGCATGGTGCTGACGCCCACCTCGCGCATCAGCGCGCCGCCATGCAGTGGTCCGGCGCCGCCAAAGGCTACCAGCGCGAAGTCGCGTGGGTCGAGTCCGCGCTCGATCGACATCAGCCGGATACGCCCGGCCATGCGCTGGTTGACCACGGCCAGGATCGCCTCGGCGGTCTCCTCCAGGCCCAAACCCATTTTTTCACCCAGGCCGCGCACTGCGGCACGCGCGCCTTCGACATCCAGCGAGGTGTCGCTGCCATTCATGGGACTGGTCGGATTGATGCGGCTAAGGACCACATTGGCATCGGTCACTGTCGGTTCGGTGCCGCCGCGCCGGTAGGCCACCGGCCCCGGCACCGCCCCGGCGCTGCGCGGTCCCACCTGTAGCATGCCGCCGCGGTCGAGGTATGCGATGCTGCCGCCGCCGGCGCCTATGGTGTGGACGTCGATCATGGGCAGGCGCAGCGGAATGCGGAAGTCCAGATTTGTGATTTCGGCCACCTTGGGCTCGCCATTGATCACCACGGCCACGTCGAAACTGGTGCCACCCATGTCGCCGGTGATGATGTGCGAGAAGCCGGCCTCGGCCGCCAGCCTTGCCGACGCCATCACGCCAGCGGCGGGGCCGGAGCGCACGATGTAGGCTGCGCGTGCTCCCAGCTGCCGCAGCGGCGCCACGCCGCCGTTGGACTGCATGATGGCGACGTCACGCTCGTAACCCCAGCTGGCGAGTTCGCGTGCCAGATTCTTGGCGTAGCGCGCCACCAGCGGCTGCAGATAACCCTGCACCACGGCCGTGCTGGTGCGCTCGAACTCGTAGTACTCGCGCACCACCGAAGTGGCGGTCACCAGTTCCCAGGCCGGGTTGATGGCCGCCAGAATGCCCTGCGCCTGCAGTTCATGCGCGGTGTTGGCGTAGGCGTGCATGAACGATATGACCACCGACTCGACATTACGCGCCTTGAGCACTGCGCCAATCGCCTTCAACCCATCGACATCGAGCGGAACGATTACCTTGCCCTCGTAGTCCACCCGTTCGTCGACCTCGAAGCGCAGGTCGCGCGGCACCAGCGGTTCGTGCGTGCCTTCCAGGCCGTACATGTTCGGCCGGTCGCGCCGACCCAGTTCCAGAATATCGCGGAACCCCAGGGTGGTAATGAGCGCGCAGGTGGCCCCCTTGCGCTCAATCACTGCATTTGTCGCAATGGTGGTGCCGTGCAGGATCGCATCCAGCTCACCAGGCGCCAGCCCGGCTGCCTTGAGCGAATTCAACAGGCCAATCGAAGGGTCGTGTGGCGTGGACGGCACCTTCAAAATAAGATCCGGCCTTTTCCCGTCACCTGAAAAAAACAAGTCGGTGAAAGTTCCACCCACGTCAATGCCAACAATGCCTGCCATTACGTCTCCTTCGGCGCTGCGCCGTCATGTGTTGTCTGTGTCTGTTTCACGTTGTTGATGTACGCGCCAACGTGGCGCTCCATCCGCCGGGCCGCAGCGTCGCCATCGCGCGCTTGAATGGCGTCCATGACGCGGCGGTGGGCGTGGATCACGGCTGTGCGTACTGCGGTCGAATTGAATCCATCGAGGTCGGTCGCCAAATAGACCGACTGCGAGACGGCTGACATGAACGCAATCAGCAGCTCGTTGTGGCTGGCGCGGACCACCTGCACGTGCCAGTCCAGATTGGCACGCACGTAGACAGGAACATCACCTGCTTCGGACGCCCTTTGAAGCGTTTCGTGGCACTTCTGCATCGCTTGCAGGTCATCATCGGTACGGTGTAAAGCGGCGAAGCGGGCCGATGGCGGCTCTATCGCGGCCCGCGTTTCCAGCACTGCTTCCAGCCGGATGCGCTGGCCCCGGATAAAAATGCCAACCGAGCGCTCGATCGTCGCGCTGCTTGGGCGCACCACCTCAGAGCCGCCATTGCGCCCCACGCGGGTGGCAATCAGTCCCTCGCCCTCCAGAATGCGCAGCGCCTCGCGCACCGATGCGCGCGACAGGCCGGCCTGCGTTCCCAAATCGCGCTCATTGGGCAGCGGCATGCCCTCGTTCAAATCCCCTTGCAGAATTTTCTCTCGCAGGATGCCGGCCAGCACATCGGCGGCTTTTGGGACGTTGACGGGGGTGATGTCCAGCATGGTTTTCAGGCTTGACTAGGGTTTGGATTGCGCTGGAAGATACTTTTCAGCCAAGTGCAGGCATCTGCCATGGCGGCGTCCGCGTTCTCGATCACACCGGTGTACTTCAGGAAACCGTGGTTCATCGACGGCCAACGGCGTGTGACGGTGTCAACGCCACCTTCAACCAGGCGGCGTGCAAACGCTTCACCCTCATCACGCAACACATCAAATTCGGCCACCAGCACGTAGGCGCTTGGCAAGCCCGCCGTGGACGCCGCACGCAGCGGTGATGCGTGGGGATGGCTCCCGGCGCAAGAGTCTTCAAGGTATTGGTCCCAGTACCATTGGATGCCAGCCTGCGTCAGTCCGAAGCCTAATCCATACGCGACGTACGAGTCTGGAATGGTGGTTGGGTAATCTGTCACGGGATACCACAGCAACTGGCCTTGCAACGGCGGGCCGCCCTCGTCACGGATGCGCTGCGCTGTGACGGCAGCAAGGCAGCCGCCCGCACTGTCACCCGCCACCGCCATGCGCGAAGCGTCACCGCCAAACTCGCCGGCGTGTGCGGCGACCCAGCGGGTTGCAGCCAGGCTGTCGTCTGGTGCCGCCGGAAACTTGTGTTCAGGCGCGAGGCGGTAATCAACAGATACAACGACGCACTCAGCACCCACACACAAACGGCGGCAGATGTCGTCATGCGTGTCAAGGTCGAGGATAACGAATCCACTGCCGTGGAAAAAAACAACGACGGGACTTGGGCCTTGCGCTTCGGGCCGGTAAATCCGCAGCGCCAAGGCACCGCCTGGTCCGGGAATGCTCAGATTGCGCACTTCCCCTACCAGCACGGGCACTTTTCGATCTGGATAACCCAGCTTGGCTTGTGCGCGCGCCTGCGCGATCGGCAAGGCATCGTAGGCTGGCAAGCCTGCCGCCGACAGGAGCGCCGATTGAATGACAGGATGCAGGGCCATGATTTACTGCGGCGCAATGCCGATGTCGGCAAGAATCTTGGGTAGCCTGGCCACTTCACTGGAGACAAAGCTCCGAAATTCGCCCGGCCCCATCCATTTGGCGTCAGCGCCAAGCTGTTGCAGGCGCTGACCCATCTCTGGCGAGGCAACGGCCTTTTGCAATTCATCGGCAAGTCTTGCAACCACCGCAGCCGGGGTGCCCGCTGGTGCAAACAAGCCGATCCAGCCTACAAAATGGAAATTTGGTGCCACCGTTTCCGAGACTGTAGGCAGGTCGGGCGCAACTGGACTGCGCTCGCCCAAAGTCACAGCAGCAAGCGCCCGCAGGGACCCCGATTTGACATGTGCAATGCTGGAAGAAATATCCGCAAACATGACCGACACCCTGCCGCCGATCACGTCGGTCACGCCGGCCGGGTTGCTGCTGTAGGGCACGCGCAGCATCTCAATGCCGGTCGCACGGCCAAACATTTCTCCCATGATCAGGCTTGATGTGTTGCCTGCGGCAAATGTCAAGGCTTTGGGATTGGCCTTGCCGTGAGCCACCAGTTCCGCCGGTGTGCGCACGGGCAGCGCCGGATTGACCACCAGGAAGCTTGAAAACACGCCGACCAGTCCAATCGGCACAAAGTCGCGCAATGGGTCGTAAGGCAGTTTAGCAATCAAGCCCGAATTGGCACCATGGGTTGAATTGGTTCCCATCAGAAGCGTGTAACCATCGGGCGCAGCGCGCGCAACGGCAGTTGCCGCAATGGAACCATTGGCACCGGGCCGGTTGTCGGTCACGACACTCTGCTTGAGCGCTGCTTGCAAATGCTGGCCCAACAGCCGGGTGGCGATGTCCGTGCCGCTGCCCGCCCCAAAGGGAACCACGATGTGAATAGGACGGGAGGGAAATGCGTCGGGCGACGGTTGCGCCAGACAAACGGTTGCTTGCATCGCCAGGGCGCTGCCAAACACCCATGCCATCACTTGCCCGAACCTCGTTGGCACAAAAGTCGAACCCGTCAAAACTTTCTCCTTGTTGATCGAAGCGCTAATCCTGAGAACAACTGGCTTGTATTCATTTAAATGTTGAGCAATTTTATTGTCAGACCATTTAAAATTATCCAGGAATTACCTAGGAATTACCTAGGATAAACCCTGATATCGCCTACTTTAGCGCCGAGAATTTGGTCGGACTCAGGAAAGAGCTGGCCACATTGCCCACGATGACCCCGTCTTTTTCGGATTCTGCCCAAGCTTGCAACCACTCTGGATCGGCCTGGAACTTTTCCCATTGGCGCTGGCGCTCTTCCAATGATTCCCAGGCCAGCATGTAAGTGAGTTCCAGATGCGACGGCCCGATCAACGTGGTCCAGAAGCCTACCGGGCGAATGCCCATGCGCTCCCAAATCTGGATCGTCTTGGTCTCAAACCGTTTCAAAAGGGCCGGCATCCTGCCCGGCAGGGCACGGTAGATTCGCAGTTCGTAAATCATTTTTTTCTCCTGTTTTCAAAACACCACTTGCGGCACCGCTGAACAGCGCTATTTTGTGTGCACCACGATTCATGGTTTCAGTTCTTTCTCATGGGTTCAGGCGTCGGCGCGGCATCATGGCCATCGCCGTGTTGAAAATCTGGCCGACCGACGGGTAGGCCAACTTTTCAAGCCCAGGCGTGGATGGTTTGGGTACAAACGGCGAGCCAATGCGACGCACCGGGCCGTCCAGGGAGGCGAACCGCATTTCGCCAATCGTGGCGGCGATCTCGGACGCCACCGAGCAAACCAGCGTGGCCTCGTTCACCACCAGTGCCCGCCCGGTCTTGTCCACCGATGCAAAGATCGTGTCCCAATCGATGGGCGACACGGTGCGCGGGTCAATCACCTCGGCGGATACGCCCGCCGCCTCCAGACGGGTAGCCGCCTCCAGTACGCGCGACACCATCAAGCCGGTGGCAACGATGCTGAGGTCAACGCCTTCCTTGACAACTGCCGCGCGGCCCAGAGGCACCAACCAGTCCTCGCCATCGGGAACCGGCCCCTTGGTGCCATACAGGAGCTTATGCTCCAGAAAGATCACCGGGTCTTCCCCGCGCAATGCGGACTTGAGCAGGCCTTTTGCATCGGCAGGCGTGGTGGGCATCGCCACGCGCAAGCCGGGTACGTGCGCAAACCACGCCTCCAGTGACTGCGAATGCTGGGCCGCGATCCCTTTGGTCATGCCGTAGGGTGAGCGGATCACCAGCGGCACGCGCGCCTGGCCACCGGTCATGTAGCGAATTTTGGCGGCCTGGTTGACGATTTCGTCCATGCACACCGTCATGAAATCCGAGTACATGATCTCGGCCACCGCCGGGCCGCCGGTCATGGCTGCACCGAGTGCCACCCCGACGATGGACGCCTCGGAAATCGGGGCCTCAAACAGCCGGCCGGGAAAGCGCTCTCCCATCCCCTGATGAATGCCGAATGTGCCGCCACCGGGCAAAATGTCTTCGCCAATGATGACCATGCCCGGCTGGCTCGCCATCTCTTCAAGAAGCGCTTCGCGAATGGCATCGCGGTAGGTAATTTCGCGCATGTTGGCCCCTGTTATGCGTAAACGTCCGTGCCCAGCTCGTCATCGGCTGGGTAGGGGCTTGATTCTGCGAAGCGGATGGCGTCACCCACCTCGGTCTCTATTTGGGCCAGCAAGGCAACGCGTTCATTGAGCAGGCCTGCGGCAAGCAGCTCGCCTTCCAGCAGCGCAATCGGGTCGCGGTTGCGGCGCAACTCCTCCACCGACGCCTTGCTGCGGTAAACCTGCGGGTCGCCCGATGAGTGGCCATGAAAGCGCTGCGTCTTCAACTCAATCAGGGTAGGCCCATCGCCCGCCCGCGCACGCGCCACGGCTTCGGTTGCGGTGCGATAAACACTGCGGATGTCGTTGCCGTCCAAGCGCACGCCCTGCATGTGGTAGTTGCCCGCGAGCGCGGCAATGTTGTCAAACACCATGGTTTCGGACCAGTGCATGTACTGCGCGTACTCGTTGTTTTCACAGACCAGGATCAGCGGCAACTTCCAGAGCGACGCCATGTTCATCACTTCATGAAAGGTGCCGCGCGTCACGGCGCCGTCACCAAAAAAAACAACTGAGACGCGGCCATTTTTGGCAACCTTGCCGTTGAGAGCGGCACCAGCCGCAATCGCATACCCTGCGCCGACGATGCCGTTGGCCCCCAGCATGCCGGCACCCAGATCAGCGATGTGCAACGATCCGCCCTTGCCCTTGCAATAGCCATCCACGCGGCCAAACAGCTCAGCCATCATCCGGTCCAGCCGCGCGCCCATGGCGATGCTGTGGCCGTGGCCGCGATGGGTTGACGCGGCGTAGTCGCCGTCTTTCAAAGCCGCACAGATGCCCACAGCGCAGGACTCCTGACCTTCATAGCTGTGCAGTGCGCCGTAGATTTTTCCAATCGACGACTGGTACAACGCAGCCTGCTCGAACAAGCGGATGCGCAGCATGTCGCGCCAGAAGGACACCAGCAGTTCTGGCGGCAAGTCAATGTCAGTCATTAGATAATTTCCAAACGCTTGGGTTGTTCAAGATAGCCCACAATCGAGGCCAGAAACTCTGCCGCCGCGACACCATCATTCGACCGGTGGTCAAACACCAGCGTCAGGCAAATTTCACTCGCAAAGCGCACGGTACCGCCCGGCCCTTCGCGTGCCACACGATTGATGCGGCCCGCCCCAAGAATCGCCACCTGGGGCGCGGCAATGATGGGTGAAAAGGCATCCACACCCCAGCGCCCAAGCGAACTGACGGTGAACGAGGCACCGGTCATCTTCGCCCCGTCAAGGGTGCCTGTGCGTGCCTGCGCGGCAAGTTTGGCAATCTCAATGCCTATTTCGGCCATTGATCTCCCGTCCGCGTTGGTAACAACTGCCGTGACCAGACCGGCGGGGGTTGAGACTGCCAGCGCAATGTCGGCATGTTGGGCGTGCGTAAAAGCGTTGTCAGCCAGCCATCCGTTGAAAGCAGGATGCTCGCAAAGCGCCAGCGCACAGGCCCGGGTGATGGCAGCAGTCAGACTTCTTCCGCTCGCTGCCAAAAGATCGCTCACATCCGCATGGGATTGCAGTGCTACATGAGGAACGGTTTGCCAGGCGCGTTCCGTCGCTGCGGCGATGGCGCGGCGCATGGGTGACAGCGGTGTTGCGGACGACATGGCCGTAGCCCACGATGGTGTGGGTGCGGCGCTTGACGACGTGGCGCGCGCATGGGCCCGGACGTCATCGCGCGTCACCATGTTGTCCTCGCCCGTACCTTCGACTTCCTGCCAATCGATGCCGAGTTCCTCAGCCAGCACGCGCGCAGCCGGTGTTATCCTGCCGCGCATCTGCCGCGCTGCGGGTGCCACCGGATGACCTTCTCGCGGGTTGGGCGGCACATCACTGCGGCTGGAATGTGCAACCAGATCTGCCGTCGCCTGGATAGCTGCGGCCTTGTCCATCTCTGCGGCTGCCCCAACCAAGCCCATGGCATCCCCAACGGGCACCACGGCACCCGCATGTGCATGAATTGCCAGCAGCGTTCCATCGGCGGGCGATTCAATGTCGAAGCTCGCCTTGTCGGACTCCACGACAGCGATCACTTCTCCCTTGGCTACCGCATCGCCAACGGCTTTGAGCCATTGCGAGACGGTACCTTCTTCCATGGTGTGCCCCAGGTTCGGCATGCCGATCTTCCAGCTCATGGCTTGGTTCCCCAGTTGCCGCGTTCCACGCACGCTGATGTCATGAATGCCATGCCCCGCCGTCCACGTTGATCGTTTGCCCGGTGACGTAAGACGCGCCAGGGCCGCACAGGAAGGTCACCACCGAGGCAACTTCTTCTGCTTCGCCAAACCGACCGAGCGGAATGGTCGCCAGAATGGCATTGCCGCGCTCCTGAAATACCGCGCTGGTCATCGTGGTTTTAATCGCATTGGGTGCAACGGCATTGACCAGCGTGTGGGGTGCGAATTGCCGCGACAGGCCCCGCGTCAACCCGACGATCCCCGCCTTGGCAACCGAGTAAGCGACCCGGCCGGGTACCCCCCGGCGGTAAGCGCCCGAACTGCACAGCACGATGCGCCCGACCGCCGTGGTGTCCCGGCGCGTCTGGTAGGCGACGGCCAGGTCGTAGCCGTTAGTCAAGTTCGACGCCATGGCGCGATCCCAGGCCGAATGGTCGCCCGGATCCAGAGGATCCGGCTCAAACAGCCCGGCCATGTGGATCAACCCAAAAACAGGACGACCCGCCGCGTCCAGGGCGGCAGCAGCCTCCACGGGAGATTCAAGCCGCGAGACGTGGACCGTAAGGCTCGCGCCGCCACCCAATGCCGCCCTGGCTGCTTCCATGCGGCTGGCGTCAACATCCACCAAAAGCACGTGCGCACCACGCTCCAGAAGGTCATGCGCGCAGGCCTGCCCAATGCCGCCTGCGCCGCCAGTGATGACAAACTGCCGGCCCTCAAAGCCGTTTGTGCCGTTGTTGCGGAGATGCGAAGCCACGGTATTGCAGCATCCGTTGCGTTTATTTTCCCACCCACACCGGCTTGGCCGTGGCGTTAGCGGGCGGGTAGACCGGAACCGGCTGGCCGTTCTGCCATTGGGCAATGACCAGATTTGCGCCGATCCGCCGTCCGCGTTCATCCCATTTCAGCGGTCCGCTGAAGTACTCAGACGCCCCAACGGTCGAGTCCATCTTGCGGATGACTTCGGCGACCTTCCTGCGGTCAGCTACGCCCGCCTTCTCCAACGCCTCGCGGTATATCATGATCTGGCCATAGCCGTCGATTCCTTGAGACGTCATCCACGGGCGACCTGTGCGGGCCTTGAACCGTGCCACCAGATCCTGGTGCCGTTTGCCTGGCCAGTTCGAATTGATGCTGAAGAAATTCTCCAAATTCTTGGCACCGGCGACGTTGAGCAATTCCGGTGTCGCACTGGGGCCCGCCACCGCAAAGGTGGGCAGCACATCGCGCCCCAGGCCCAGCTCGCTGAGCTTGTCGAGCATCAATTTCAGGTCGGGCAGCGCTGCGGGCATCAGGAACAGCACGTCAGGCTTGTTGCGGCGCAAATTGGCGATCAGTTCGGTCGCGTCTGAAATCGGGGGCGTGTACGATTTTTCGGACAGCAGCGTCAGCCCGGCTTTCTCAAACCCGCCTTCGCGCCAGGTCTTGACCATGCCCTGGATCGCCTGGTTGGTGTCGGCCACCACGGCAGCAGTCTTGGGCAATACGCCGCCGGCCAGCTTGGCCAGTTCCATGACCGTGGGCAACGTGAGCTGCCCCTGCATGCTGGCGACGGGGACAACCTCAAACAGGTATTTGAAACCACGCTCTGTCAGCACGTCCGCGAAGGTCTGCGTTAGCCACGGCAGCTCGGCGCGTTCCGTCATTTCCGTCACAACCAGTGTCATGCCGCTGAGCGCATCGCCCAGGCCTCCAACCAGGTTAGGCTCTTGCGCCAGCAGCCGCTGCGCCGCGTTCTTTGCCTTCTCGACCGAGTCTTCGGCGTCCGCCGCCACCAACTCCAGTTTGGCTCCACCCAGCGACTTGATGCCGCCTGATGCATTGATGTCTTCAATCGCCATTTCGGCACCGGCCTTGATGTTCTGCCCAATCGCGGCAAAGGGTCCGGACAACGGGACAACCGTGCCGATCTTGACCGTGCGACTGGCCTGGGCACCGGCGTTGCCAATCAAGGTGCCGGACGCAGCCGCCATCGTCAGGCTCAGGGCGGTGCGGCGCGTAAATCTCGTGTTGCTCATGGTGCTTCTCCTTAAGGGTGGGGTTAGGACAGGGTTAGGGTTTGGGGGCGAGTCATTGCATGCCGAGATAGGCTTGGCGGATGCGTGCATCGGTCATGATCTGATCGGGCGGGCCAGAGGCGACGCAGCGCCCGACATCCAGCACATAGGCCCAATCGCAAGGCTCCAGCGCTTCGACGACGCGTTGCTCGACCAACAAGATCGTTAGCTGATTGTCCCGGTGCAGTTGCTGGATGCGCTCAAAGATCAGGTCAACAATGATCGGCGCCAGACCCATCGACGGCTCGTCGAGCAGCAGAAGCCGGGGCGACGATGCCAGGCCGCGCGCAATCGCCAGCATTTGCTGCTCGCCACCCGACAGCGTTCCGGCAAGCTGGCCACGCCGCTCCGCCAGCACGGGAAACATGGCATAGCAGCGTTCAAGATTGCGGCTCCATTCGGCGCGCCCTTTGGCCGTTGACGCGCCCATTTGCAGGTTCTCAATGACGCTTAAATTGCTGAACACCTGGCGGCCCTCGGGCACATGCGCAATGCCCAGGTGGGCGCGGTCTTTCGCGGGCAGCTTGAGCAGATCGTGCCCATCAAAAAAAATGCTGCCTGCATCAGGCGCCACCTGCCCCGAAATGGTTTTGAAAAGCGTGGTCTTGCCGGCGCCGTTGGGGCCCACGATGGCGACAAACTGCCCCGCCTCCACCTTGATGGACACGCCGCTCAGAGCTCTTATGGCGCCGTAGCAGGCACTGACGCCCTCAAGCTGCAGCATGCAGGTCCCTCCACTTCTTGCCAAGATAGGCTTCGATAACAGCGGGGTCGGCCATTACCGTTGACGGCGGGCCTTGCGCGATGACCTGGCCGTGGTCGAGCACAATAAACCGGTCGGCCAGACGCATCATGGCGTGCATGGTGTGCTCAATGATCAGCACGGTGACGCCGTTGGCGGGCAGGCGCTGGATCACGCGCAGGATGTCTTCAACCTCGCCCGCGCCCAAACCAGCCAGTGTTTCATCCAGCAGCAGCAGCTGCGGTTTTGACGCCAGCGCGCGCGCCAGTTCCATCAGCCGCAGTTCCAGGTTGGTCAAACCGCTGACCAGCGCATCGGCCTTGGCATCCAGGCCCACGACCGCCAGCGCCTGGTGCGCCAGGGCAATGGCGTCGGCACCGTCTTTGCTCGGTGCCAGCGCGCCCACCACCACATTGTTCAGAACGCTCATGCGCTGGAACGGCCGCGCCACCTGGAACGTGCGGCCCATGCCAAGGCGGCACAGCGCATTCGGGCGCAAACCCGTGGTGGGCCGGCCCGCCATCTCGGTTGACCCAGCGGTGGCCGCCTGAAATCCGTTCAGCACATTGAACAGCGTAGTCTTGCCCGCGCCGTTGGGCCCGATGATGCCGACGATTTCGCCACGGTAGACGTCGAAGCTTACGTCCTGCACCGCCTTGAGGCCGCCAAATGACTTTGAGAGGCCCACCACTTTGAGGATGAAGTCACCGCGCTTGCGTGCGTCTGGCGTTGTCGCGTTGACCGGGGAAACAGGAACAGGCGGACCCGGGCCAGCCGGGCTTGACAGAAGCGATGGCGCTGGCAATGGCGCAACCGCTTGCACGGGAACCGCATCTCCATGGCGCGGATGCCGCCTGGCCCAGATGTCCCGCACTTTCCAGAACACGCCTTCGGGTGCCAGCAATATCACCAGCATGATGGTTAGGCCATAAATGACACCCTGGATGCCGGGAAGAATATGCCCAAGCTGGGCGCGCAGGCTCTCGGTCAACGGAATCAGGACCAACGCGCCGATCACCGGGCCCCACAAGGTGCCCACACCGCCGAACAGGGTGAGGATCAGGGCCTGCGCCGACACCACGGTGCCGAAGACGCCATGTGGCGTGACCACCTGCAGCACCACCGCGTGCAGGCCGCCGACGAGTGCGCCCAGCGAACCGCTGACGACAAACGCTGTCATCTTGATCCGAAACGTATTGATCCCCGCCGCTTCGGCCGCCAGCTCGTTTTGCTTGATCGACAGCATCGCCAGCCCAAAGCGCGAGCGCTCCACCACCAGAGTGACCAGCATGAAGACGGTCATCAAGGTCACGCCAATCAGCGTGTTGATTCTGGCGTCGGCAAACTGCATGAAGCCCACCGGATCGTCCCGGCGGATGGGGAAAGTGAGCTCCTGCCAGCCCATCCAGTCAAACACAAAGATGAACAGCGAGGGATAGGCCAGCATCGCCAGCGCAAAGTAGTGGCCGCGCAGCCGAAACGTGATCGAGCCGATGATGATGCTGGCCATGCCTCCCACAAACGTGGCCACCACCAGCCCCAGCCACGGCGAAATGCCGAGCTTGATGGCCAGCAAGGCTACGGCGAATGCGCCCAGGCCAAAAAATGTCGAATGGCCAAAAGAGATCAGGCCGCTGTAGCCGCTGAACAGGTTCCAGCTCAGCGCCACCATGGCCCAGATCGGTATGGTGCTAAGGATCAACTGGTAGTAGGGGTCGCGGATGAAAAATCCGCCCAGCCCCATCACCAGCGCGACCCCAAAAATCATCGGCAACGCCGGGCCTTTGAAAGCGCTGGTCAGCATCAGGCGCGCTCCACACTGCGCCCGAACAGGCCTTGGGGGCGCAGCAGCACAATGGTCAGGAACAACAGGAAAATGGTCGCGTTTTGCAGCTGGAACGGCAGAAAGTAGGTGGACATCTGCTGCACCAGCCCCATCGCAAAGCCGCCCCAAAAAGCGCCCAGCATGCTGCCCATGCCACCAAGCACCACGCCGGCGTACATGATGATCACAAACTCGAAACCGATGTACGGATGAAACGGGTAATACATCGCAATCAACCCGCCAGCAAACGCCGTGGCACCTGTGCCAATGGCGAAGGCGCGGGCATAGGCCCGGCCCACGTCAAGTCCAACAATGGTGGCAGCGGTCGGGTTGTCGGCAGCGGCCCGCATTGAGGTGCCGGCGCGGGTTTTCTGGACAAACAGGTACAGCCCGATGCTTGCCAGAATGGCCCCCACGCAGCCAATCGCCCGCGCCTGGTTGACAAAGATGGTGATGGCGTCTTTGGTGAACGGCCCGATGGTCCATGAGGACGATGCCAGCGTTGATTGCACCGTGCGGGCCGAGGAGCCAAACACAATCAACGCCATGTTGGAGATCACCAGGCTCAAGCCCAACGTCAGGATGAGCTGCGCGAAATGGCCTTCGTTTTCACTGCCAGCGACCCGCGTGCCGCTGACATGGGATATCACAAAGCGCTGCAAAGCCCAGCCCAACCCGGCCAGCACCCCGGCCGCCACCACAATGGCGATGTACGCGCCAGCAGCCGGCCCAATCGCAAAGGCCGCGGCGATGGCTGTGCCCACAATCATGGTTGCGTACATGCCGAGCATCATGAACTCGCCCTGGGCGAAGTTGATCACGCGAATGACGCCAAAAATCATCCCGAGCCCGGCGCAAAGCAGTCCATACATGCTGCCCACCAGAACGCCAGTCACAAGGCGCTGCAAGAGGTTTTCGACGATGACTGCGTCCATGTCAGGCGGCCGCGATTGCTGCCCGGCGCATTGCACCAGCCAGCGCCGCCCGGTACACGCGCGGGTCCAACTCCAGCGCATAGCGCGGGCTGTCGGGGTACAGCCGGGTGACGGTGTCGCGTTCCTTCAGGATGGTGCGTTTCATCGCCTCTGGGCTGGGCAGCCCCGCCTGGCCGGTTTCCAGCGCAGCAACCCACTCTGCCTGGTCGTCCATCATGCGGATGTTGCCGCCGCCACTGACGTTGAAAAAGCCTAAAAAATACAGCCCCGGAACCTCGGGCTTGACGACCTGGTGGAACAGCTCCAGCCAGCGGCCCCGCATCGGCGACAGGGCTTCGCTCAAGAACGGCAGATGCACTTCATAGCCAGTCGCCGCAATCAGCGTGTCGAAGCGTTTGCTTGACCCACCCACAAAATGCACCGTGTCGCCGGTGATATTTTCGATGCCAGGTTTGGCAGCAATGCGGTTCCAGGTGAAATGGCCAATCAGCAGGTGGTGGCCGGCCGGGTGCGTGCGCGTCTTCGGTGTCACAAAACCCCATTGCTCCATGCGGCCGTGCGCCATGCGGGCGATCATTTCGCGCATGCGCCGGCGGATCGGCCACGGCATCCACGGCTTCTCCAGTTTGCCCAGCACACGCGAGGTCGGCACCCCCAAAAACATCCGGGGCATGAGCAAGACCGGCGAGCGCGCCGCCATGGTGGCAGATGCCGTCACCGTGCAGATGTCGGACGCAATGTCACACGCGCTGTTGCCAGCCCCCACCACCAGCACGTGCTTGCCCTTGAAAGGCTCGGGCACGCGGTAGGCGTGTGAGTGCAGGTACTCGCCCGAGAAGTCCTTGGCAAACGGCGGATGGCTCGGCACGCCCTGGTGCCCGGAGGCCACCACCACCGCGTCAAAGTGCTGGTAGCTGGCGTCTGCAAGTTGCACCACCCAGCGCCCGCCTGCCACTTGCTGAACCTGGGTGACCTTGGCATTAAAGCGGATGTGCGGCTTCAGATTGAACTTGTCGGCATAGTCCACCAGGTACTGCGCCATCTGCGTGTGGTCAGGGTAGATGGGTGCGTCATCAGGAAAAGGAAAATCCTTGTAGGCCGTGACCTTGTTTTCTGAATTGACGTGCAGCGACTGGTACGCGCCGCTCAGGCCGTTGTCGTTCTCATAAACCCACAGCCCGCCAACGCGCGTCCCCAGCTCATAAATGACAACCTCAATGCCCTTGGAAAGCAAGTGCTTGGCGGCGCAAAGACCTGCGGCGCCCGCCCCGATCACAGCGATTTTGCGCGCGGCCATGTCACGGTGCCTTGCCTTCGTAGCCAGCGCGCGGGATCAGGCCCAACATCATTCGGGTAAATCCACCATCCACCGTCAACGACTGGCCACTGATGTAAGCCGAGCGGTCACTGGCCAAAAACACCACCGCCTGGGCAATGTCTTCGGGCACGCCGATGCGCCCGGCGGGCACCGCCTGACTGCGCCGCTCTGTCACGCCAGGCTGGTCATAAAAGGCCTGCGACATGGGCGTCAAGATCATGCCCGGGTGCACCGCGTTGCTGCGGATGCCATGCGGCCCCCACTCCACCGCTAACTGGCGCGACAGCATCTCAACGCCCGCCTTGGCAACGCTGTAAGCCCCGGCCATGGCCGTGACGTGCTCGGCCGCGATAGACGCAATGTGAACCAGCGCGCCACCAGCCTGGTCCGCCGATTTGCTGCGCATCTGCCGGCCAAATGTCTGAGCGCACAAAAAGTAGCCTGTGAGGTTGACCGACAGCACTTTGTTCCACTCGTCCAGCGTGAGCACATCCAGCGCGCCAGGGCGCAGGATGCCGGCGTTGTTCACCAGCACATCGCACAGCCCCAAGGCGGCGGCACTTTGCGCGGCGGCATTGGCCACGCTTGCGGAATCTGAAGTGTCGCAGGTGAATGCCGCAGCCTCGCCGCCACGGACTTTGATTTCAGCGACCGTCGCCTTTGCGCCCTCGGCGTTCAGGTCCAGCACAGCAATGCGCCCGCCCTCCTTGGCCAAAGCCAGCGCAATGCCGCGCCCAATGCCGCTGCCCGCGCCAGTGACCACGCAAACGCGCCCTGCCAGGCCTGATGTGTCTTTTGTGGTGTTGTTATTCATGGGTAGTTGTATTTAGCGAGCCCAGTTGAAAGCCTTCATAGCCATTGGCGGCCACCTCTTCACATTTGCGCCGGTATGGCACCACGCCGCCCGCATAGGGCATGAAGACGCGCGGTTTGCCGGGGATGTTGGCCCCGACGTACCAGGAATTGGCCTGCGGAAACAGGGTGCGGGAAGCCACTTCATTCACGTGCGCAACCCACTGGTCTTGTGCTTCGGACTGGGCTTCGATGCTGTGCGCACCTTTTTCGCGCAGCACACGCAGGCACTCGGCAATCCAGTCCACATGCTGCTCAATGGCGAAGATCATGTTCGCCAGCACCGACGGGCTGCCCGGCCCGGTGACGGTGAACAGATTTGGAAAGCCCGCCACCATCAGCCCCAGGTAGCTGCGTGGCCCGGCCTCCCAGGCTTGGCTTAGCGGCTCGCCTGCACGGCCACGGATGTCGATCTTCAAAAGCGAGCCGGTCATGGCGTCATAGCCGGTGGCAAACACGATGCTGTCCAGCGCGTAGTGCGTGCTCTTGGTTTGCACGCCAGTCGGCGTAATGCATTCAATGGCGTCCTGGCGCACATCCACCAGCGTGACGTTGTCGCGGTTGTAGGTGGCAAAGTAGTCGGTGTCCACGCAAATCCGCTTGGAACCGATCGGATGATCTTTCGGCGTCAACAGTGCAGCCACCTCGGGCGTGCGCACTGTGGCGCGAATCTGGTCACGCACAAAATCCGCCGCCGTGATGTTGGACTTGGCGTCCAGCATCAGGTCATTGAAAGAGTGCATGAAGTTCACGCCACCGGTGCCCCAGCGCCGCTCATATTCCCTCTGGCGCGACGCCGGGTCTACCTCATGCGCCTTGCAAGTGCTCTTCTCGTAGACCGTTCCCGATGTGGTGTCATCGCGCGCTCGCTGGCGCAGGGCCGCGTAGTTGTCCTTCCACGAACGCTCATACGCATCGTCCATGGGCACGTTGCGCGCGGGGATGCTGAAGTTGGGCGTGCGCTGGAACACCACCAGCTCTTTGGCCTGCTGCGCCAGCATCGGGATGGCCTGAATGCCAGACGACCCGGTGCCAATCACGCCCACACGCTGCCCGGCAAAGTCAACCCCTTCGTGCGGCCAGTGGCCGGTGTGATAGCTCTTGCCGGCGAACGAATCCAGCCCGGCAATGGCCGGCATGCGCGCGGTGGACAGGCAGCCGGTGGCCATGATGCAAAAGCGCGCTTTTAGCTGCTCACCCGCATCGGTCTGCACGTGCCACAGCGCACTGGCGTCTTCGTAATGCAGCGCCGTGACTCCGGCGCCAAATGCAATATGGCGGCGCAGGTCAAACCGGTCCGCCACGTGCCGGGCGTAGGCCAAAATCTCAGGCTGCGGCGCAAAGCGCTCGCCCCAGCGCCACTCCTGCTGCAGCGCCTCGTCAAACGAAAACGAATACTGCATGCTCTCAACATCGCAGCGCGCGCCAGGATAACGGTTCCAGTACCAGACCCCGCCCACGTCCTGGCCGCGTTCAAACGCCCGCACCGAGAAACCGAGCTGGCGCAGGCGGTACAGGGTGTACAGGCCGCCAAAACCGGCGCCGACGACCACCGCGTCCACCACGGAATCTGCCGCGGCGCTGACTGGGCCGGCGGTGCGTGTGGCAGCAGCCATCAAGGTTTCAGTTTTTGTCAAATTCATTCAATGGCCGCAGTGATGTCTTTCAGTAAGCCTGTGGCACCGCCAAAGCACCATAGTACGCAAAAGCTATTTTTAATTCTCTATGGTAGTTTTAACTTACTTGTGAGTATATTAGGGTTTTCACTTAGCCTCTTGCCACGCGGCGCATTGGGCGGGCTCCGTCAGGCAGGAGCGGCACAATGCAGGCTGGCCACCCCCACCAAAACAAACCAAGACACCAAGGAACATCCAACATGGGCGCACAGTGGAAAGCAAAAGGCAAAGAACTGGCCGCAAACGCCAAGGGCAAACTGTTTGGCCGCCTGGCCAAAGACATCATGATCGCGGCGCGCGGCGGGGCCGACCCGGCCTCCAACTCGCGCCTGCGCCTGGTGGTGGAGCAGGCCCGCAAGGTCTCGATGCCCAAGGAAACGCTGGAGCGCGCAATCAAGAAAGGCGCTGGCCTGACGGGTGAGGCCGTGCATTTTGAACATGTCATCTACGAAGGCTTTGCACCGCACCGCGTGCCCGTGATGGTCGAATGCCTGACCGACAACGTCAACCGCACAGCGCCGGAGATGCGCGTGCTGTTTCGCAAGGGACAACTGGGCACATCCGGCTCCGTGTCTTGGGACTTTGACCATGTGGGCATGATTGAAGCCGAGCCCACCGCCAAGGACGCTGACCCAGAAGTCGCCGCCATAGAAGCCGGTGCGCAAGACTTTGAGCCCGGTGGAGATGACGAATGGGAGGGCACCACGACCTTCCTGACCGACGCCACTGATCTTGACATCGTCAGCCGCGCGCTGCCCGCCCACGGCTTCAAGGTGCTGTCTGCCAAGCTGGGTTACAAATGCAAAAACCCCGTCAACCCCGCGTCCCTCAGCGCGGAACACCTGGAAGAAGTCGAAGCCTTCCTGGCCGCGATTGACGGCAATGACGATGTGCAGAACGTTTTTGCCGGGCTGGGGGCATAAAATACGCCTCTAGCCCTTTTTTAGCATGCATAGTTAGCTATTTATAATGTAGCATCCAAGGCTGAACCGCCTCAAACGCCGCCGCTGCGCGAAAAATATCGGCTTCACAGTGACTTCTGGCCACCATCTGCAAACCCACAGGCAAGCCAGCGCGGGTCAAGCTTGCGGGAATATAACCGGCGGGAATCGAGGCGGCTGGCTGGCCGGTCAGGTTGAAGGGGTAGGTGTAGTAGACCCAGTCCACGATGTTGCGGCCTGGCAGCTGGGGCGGCGTGTTCAGGCCCACATCAAACGCGGCACACGGCAAGGCCGGTGTGAGCAGCAAATCGAATTGCTCAAAAAGGATCCGCATTTTGTCTCGCAGCTCATAACGGCGAAACCCCTGGGTGTAGTAAGCCTCAGAACTTTGCGCCAGCGCGTCCTTGAGCATCTCGGCCACTGCGGGGTCCAGCAGTTCGCGTTGTTCGGCCAACTGCTTTTTGAGCCGCACGCCCACGCCCGCGTAAAACTCGGAGGTCCACATGTCCACCGGGTCTGCGTCCATGACATTGTCAATTTCGACCACGTCGCACCCCAAGTCCGCGAACACGCGTGCAGCGCGTTCGGCGATCTGCGCAACCTCTGGATCGGGGCGCGCATAGCCCAGGGCGCGGCTCCATGCAATGCGCATGCCTTTGACCGGCCTGTCGCAAACGCCGAGGTAATCGGCACTGGCCCGGCCACCGAAAATGGATCGCGGCGGTCGTAGCCGCTGATGACTGACAACAGCAGCGCCGCATGTCAGCTCGACCGGGGAGACCTGTCGGCAGGCGACGGCGCGAGACAGTTCCAGGGCACTTTTGTATGCGAATTCATTGTTCATGCGTACACTTCGCAGCCCCATGATTCGATAGACGACAATCGGCGGCAAGGCAAACCGTGTCAAGTCCGGGTCAACCAAGCGCTGCCGAAAAGGATGCGTTGATTTTAACGGCTGAATCCTATACGTCTGCCTATGACTGGCTATGCAAACACCCTACTCTTCCACCGTGCCAACTGAAACGCTTGAACACGAGTTTGATGTGCAGCAAACGCACAGCATCGAACGCTGGAATCAAAATAAACTGATTGTTCAGAGCGAAGGCCGCGGCTGGCCAAATTTGTATGCGGCCGTTGCAACCGTCAACAGTTGGTCTGGCACGCTCAACCCCACTGGCCACTACTGCATCGGATTTTGTTTGCGTGGGCCTGCTCAATTGCGGGTGAGCGTCGCCGCAAATCCGGTGGCACAAGAAGCCACACTCTCGCCGCGGCAGTTCTTGATTATTCCAGCTGACGAGTCTTCGCAATGGAATCGACGGGGCTCGTCAGAAATGCTGATGCTCTATTTGAAAAAAGAGCTGGTCGAAGCGGTGAACAAGAACGTGTTTGGGCGGACTCAGGTCAATGTTGCGATTCGTCTGGGTGCGACGGATCCTTTGTTGGAGCAACTGGCCTTGGCGATTTTAGAGGCCTTGCAGCACCCAACGCCGGTGACCACACCCGCCTTTGTGGACACCTTGGCCTGGACACTCGCCACGCAGCTGCTTAAAGCCCACTCGTTCAATACAGCGCAAGATCAACCCACCTCGCCCTGTTATGAAAATTTTCGCTCAAGCATGGCACGGGTACAGGATTTCATTGATCGTTCGCTGGGAGAAGACCTTTCGCTTGAGGTGATTGCCAGCCAGGCGAATATGAGTGTGTCTGGCTTGAAGCGTTTGTTTCAAAGGCATCATGCCACTTCGCCGCATCAGTACTTGTTTGAGCGCAGAATCGCGAAGGCCGCGCGCGTGCTAGCCGAGACTGAATTGCCGATCGCCGAGGTAGCCCTGGAAACAGGATTTTCAAGCCAGAGCCACTTTGCAACAGCGTTTAAAAAGAAAGTTGGCCTGTCGCCCAAAGCGTACCGTCACGCAAGAAGCACGGCCGGCCAACTTGCCTCCGCCTCTTTTAGCGTGCAGCCAACGCTTGCATGACCGCCGCTCGATCTGAACCCGGTGGCGTCGCCGGGCGCCCCGCTGCCAAAGGTGTGCGAGAGAGTCGGGCAACAGGCCCGATGGTTCTGACCATGCCAATTTTTTCATGTTCCCGAGTCAGACTGAGCCCATGCTGGACAACCCACGGGTCTGACATCAATTCTTGCACTGTTGTCAAGCGATGGATGCCAGCATCGCAGGCTTGCAGCTTGTTTGCCCAATGGTCGAGCGCTTGGCTGCTGAACGTGTGTGCGAGCAAATCCTGCTGATCCGCATCAGACAGCGTGCCAAGCGATGGCAGACCAAGTACCTGCTGAAGACGCGGCAGCGAAGCGCGCTCGAACGCAAGAAAAAACCATTGGTCACGCGCTTGGTACAAGCGGTAGAGTGCATGCATGCCCAGGGAATCCGCGAATGCAGGGGAATCGTGATTTTGTTGCGCCAGTTGGGCAAAGCGCAGGGACTGATGCAGTGTCGCGGTGTACCCAAGCGCAGCTTCAACTTGCTGCCCCCGGCCAGTGCGTGCGTGATGCAGCAGTGCCAGCGATAGCCCAAAGGCCGTGAGCACACCTGTGCCGTAGTCGTTGATTTCGTAGGGCAGCCGCGCGGGTTGACCAGGCCATCCGAAATCTGCCTGCGCCCCGGCAGCCGCCTGTGCCTGCACTTCGTAGCCACGCCGGTCACACCAGGGGCCGTCGTAGCCAAAAGCACTGACCGAGGCGTAGATGATTTCGGGTTTGATCTTGATGAGGTCTTGATAGCCGATGCCCAAGCGCTCTGCCACACCCTGTCTGAAGTTTTGCATGACGACATCAGCGGATTCGACCAGCTGCCAAAAAATATCCAGATCCTTTGAAACTGTAAGGTCAAGCAAGATGCTTCGTTTGCCGCGGTTGACATCGCAGTGCGACATGATGGGTTCGTGCGGACTATTGATTTTGATGACATCAGCGCCAAACTCGGCCAAGGCACGCGCCGCAGTCGGCCCGGCCCAGACCTGGGTAAGATCCAGCACGCGCACCCCTTTTAAGGCAGGATCTGTGCACGGCTGGGCGACTTTGAGCGCTGCGCGCCGCGAGACCTGGGTGCCCGGCTGCAGGAGGCCAGCAACGATGCTCGTCCGATCCGCATCGAGCTTGTGCCTTGCGCCCTGAACCTGCTCTTTCGAGACCGACAGTCGAACCGGCATGCCAGGCTGCTTCATCGTGCCATATTCAAAATCGTCAATCGACACAACGGACTGCGAAGTCAACGCATGCCCTGTGTCAGACCACTCGGAGGTGGTCCTGCACATTATCAACGGCACGCCGGCTTGGTCGGCCAAGGTTTCCCAGGCCAGTGCAGTGCGTGTTTTAAACAGCCCGGTTAGCCTGGTTCTCAAGCGCAAGGCGCTTTCAGGGCTTGTCGAAAGCGCAGCGCGGTCAAGCAGTCCTTCAGCCGCCCACCGTCCGACGCCCGCTGCCGTTGCAAACCAATCCATGAAGCGAGGTGCAACCGGCGCAAAATGCACGTGACGTCCATCTTGGCATTCGTACACGCCGAAGCCGGTGAAATCCAGCGTCATATCCACGCCTGAGGGCAGCTCCATTCCCCGGGCCCCAATGGCGGTGAACATCGCATCAAACAGCGCCACTTCGACCTGCTGCCCCAGGCCATCGCGCTGCTGCGCGTTCAAAGCATTGACACAAGCTGTTGCAGCCAGCATCGCGGCAAAGTTTGAGGCGACCGGCAAGTGCCAATACTTGGGCGCAGGCGCATCGCTGCCCGAAGCGGGACGGTAAGTATCAGTGGCGGCCGCGATGATGGCCTCCCAACCGGCGAGCTGGGCGCGCGGGTCATCGTGCGCAAAGCCTGGCATCGAGCAATACACCAGTTGTGGGTTTCGCTGGGCGAGGGGCTCGTAGCCCAGGCCAAGCGCGGCGAGTTTGCCAGGCCGAAAATTTTCGATCAGAAGGTCTGCGGTATCGGCCAGCTGCAAGGCGACGTGTTTGTCGGCCTCATTTTTCAGATCCAGCACTATGCTTTTTTTACCGCGATTAAAAATCGCACCAGCGGCGGACCGGTCCCGGGGTCCGCCTGGCGGGTCAATCCGTATCACCTCGGCACCTTGCTCGCACAACAGCATGGCGGCCAAAGGACCCGCCACGTATTGCCCGAAATCAAGAACGCGAAAACCTGTCAGCGCCCCCGACATCGCGAAACCTCGATCGTCTTCATCAATCCAGCACCTAGGCTACTTTGGGGGGGTCTCGACGCGCCGGAACGACGCCAGGAGCCAATACTTTAAAGCTGGCTGCACTGCGCATGCCGCTTTCTACCCCTGCGGGTGAATACACCGCCAGAATTTTGACGGGTTCCCAGTTGTTGTTCATTGTTGAATGGAAAGCGTTTTTGGGAATAGTCACCAGATCGCCCGCACGAATTAAACGGTACTCTGGTTGGCCTTCGGTAAATTCAATCATCATCTCGGCTTCGCCCGAAATGACGAAAATCAGCTGGTCCGCTTCGGCGTGTCGGTGACGCGTATGCCCCTGGCCGGGGTCAAAATAAATCGACACTGCGCTCATCGAACTTACGCCCGTAATGGCGGGCTCAGACAGAATCTTGCCAACCACCCAATCTGAGACGATTGACTCTGCTTCATTGGGGCTGACAGCGACAGGCGGGTTCTTCATGGTTTGATCCTTGTGTTAACTTTGTTCTATGTCATTCTTCGTATGAAGAGCGTATGGCATTAGGCGACCCGATCTCGAATGACTTGGGGTACTGGCACTGTGGCTTTAAATGAGGGGCGCAATTCAAGTCGGTCAGAGTAGGCAGCCAAG
>JANYJD010000189.1 GCA_025358555.1 Rhodoferax sp. | reverse complement strand
GGCTTGCCCGCCAGCAAGGCGCGCAGCTTGTGCGTGCTGCCCCCAGAAGCTAAAAAGCGCTCGCCCCGCCCGGAGGCGAGAACGAGCACTGTGGGCAGTGCGGTGATGGCAGCCGTCAAGGACGCACCAGCGTCACGCCATCTTGATTGCGTCTGCCGTCATGGGCAGCTTGCGCACGCGCTTGCCGGTCAACGTGGCCAGCGCGTTGGCAATGGCCGGTGCAATCAAAGCCGTAGCTGGCTCACCAATACCGCCGGGCGCCTCGGTGCTATTGACCAAAATAATGTCGATAGCAGGCGCTTCGCTCATGCGGGGTAGCAGGAAGTTGTGGAAGTTGGTCTGCTGCACGCGGCCCTTCTCCATCGTGATCTCCTGCATAAGCGCAGAGCCCATGCCAAACACGATTCCCGACTGAATTTGGCCTTCCACAATATCCGGGTTGACCATCCGGCCCAAGTCAGCCGCCACAGTCACCCGGTGCACCTTGATGGCGCCGTTCTCAATGCTGATTTCCGCCACTTGGGCCATGTAGGTGTCATAGCCTTCCATTAGCGCGATGCCGCGCGCACGGCCGTTCAGCGCGGTCCGGCCCCAACCGGCTTTGTCTGCCGCAAGCTTGAGCACATTGGCAAAGCGAGGCTGGTTTTTCAGCAGTGCCATGCGGTAATCGTAGGGGTCTTTACCCGCCGCTGCGGCCAGCTCGTCCATGAAACTTTCATTGGCAAAAGCGTTCATGTTATGGCTCACAGCACGCCAGTAGCCCACGCGCATACCGGTATCGAGGATCACCAGATCATGCTGGGTGTTGGGAATACCGTAGGGCGCTACGGCAGCCTCGGCCATGAAGGCATCAAACGTGTCTTTGGGCAGGCCAAAGGCGCGTTGGGTCACCGACTGCGAAGCCACCTTGAAATGCATCGCCACCGGCATCCCTTGCGCGTCCAGCCCGGCCGTGACCTGGTTGACGCCCAGCGGACGGTAAAAGTCATGCGTCATGTCGTCTTCACGCGACCACAGCAGCTTGACGGGCCGGCCCACAGCCTTGGAGATTTGCGCGGCCTGAACGATGAAGTCAAGCTCAATGCGTCGGCCAAAGCCACCGCCCAAAAAGGTGGTTTTCAGTTCAATGTCTTCGGGCTTGATGCTCAGCGCCGCAGCGACCGCGCCCTGTGCGCCCTGCTGGAATTGCGTGCCACCGATCAGCAGGCATTTGTTGCCGGTAAAGCTGGCGGTAAAGTTCATGGGCTCCAGCGGTGCGTGCGCCTGCATTTGTGACACGTATTCAGCCTGCATGGTTTTGGCAGCTCCGCGCATGGCGGCACCCACATCACCCACCGGCTTGCCGATTGGCAATACCTTGCCATTGGCCAATGCAGCCCTTGTGCTGGCCAGCACCGTGTTGTGATCCAGCGCGGCGCCTGCCCCTTCATCCCACTGCACCACCACGCCCTTGCGCGCCTTTTGCGCCTGCCAGTAGGTGTTGGCGACGACGGCCACGCCGTCGTTGATCTGCACCACGTCAATCACGCCGGGCATGCTCTTGGCCGCCGAGGCATCAAAGCTTTTAACTTTGCCGCCGATCACCGGGCACTGCTCCAGGCTGGCGTAAACCATGCCGGGCAGCTTGACGTCAATGCCAAATTCGGCCGTGCCGTTGACCTTGGCCGGCGTGTCCAGCCGCTTGACGCGCTTGCCGACGATTTTGAAATCTTTCGGGTCTTTGAGCGCTACTTTTTCGGGCACGGGCAGCTTGGACGCCGCCTGGGCCAGTTCGCCGTAAGTGGCTTTGCGGCCCATCGGGCCGGTGACCATGCCGTTCTCGGCCGTCAGGATGGCCCGGTCAACGCTCCATTTCTGAGCCGCTGCGCTGACGAGCATTTCACGCACCTGCGCGCCGCCCAAGCGCAGCTTTTCCCAGCCGTCGCGCACTGAGGTGGAGCCACCGGTGATCTGCGCGCCCAGCAAGGCGTTGGCATAAATCGCACCGGGTGGGGCGATATCGACCTTGATGCGGGTGATGTCAACGTTGAGTTCCTCTGCGATCAGCATCGGCATGGAGGTGTAAACGCCTTGCCCCATTTCGGACCGAGCCGAGATCAGAGTGATGGTGTTGTCATCGGCAATGTGCACCCAGGCATTGGGGGTGTACACAGTGCCTGCGGCCAAGGCCTCGCGTACGGTGCCGGGCAGGGTCATGCCCATGACCAGACCGGTGGTGGCAATGGATGAAGTTTTAATGAAGTCGCGACGTGAAGTTTGCATGGTGTGTCTCCTCAGGCGTTGCGCATGTTGACAGCCGCATCCTTGATGGCGGCGCGGATGCGGGGGTAGGTGCCGCAGCGGCAAACGTTACCGCTCATGGCAGCATCGATTTCGCTGTCGCTGGGGTTTTTGTTGGTGCTCAGCAAAGCGGCAGCGCTCATCAGCTGGCCCGACTGGCAGTAACCACATTGCGGCACGTCGTGCTTGATCCACGCCACTTGCAATGGGTGGGTGTTGTTGGTCGACAGGCTCTCAATGGTGGATACCTTTTGCCCGGCCACGCTGGACAGCGGCGTCTGGCAAGAGCGAACCGCCTGCCCGTTGAGGTGCACCGTGCAGGCCCCGCACAGCGCCAGGCCACAGCCAAACTTGGTGCCAGTCATGCCCAGTTCATCACGAATCACCCACAACAGCGGGGTGTCGGGTTCGGCGTTGGCGCTGACGGCCTTGCCGTTGATTTGAAAATTGACGCTCATCGTTCAGTCTCCGGTTAAGTTGGGGCGAAATGGCCGCTGAGCCTTTTTGGCTGACAACAGCGTAGATCAAGGCCGGTTACACCCTATTCGGGTTAGCCCTAGAACACCGTGGATTTTCGCAATTTGATACACAACAATTTGACGCTCAAAACGGCGGCGGAAGGTCACGCGAAACGGTTTCCAAGGGCCCGCCCTTGATTAACACCGGGCCATGACAGGCCCCGGCGCTGAATCCCATACACTGACCCATATGACTTCCCTCGCCGATTTAAGAAAAAGCTACGAGCGCGCCGAGCTGGACGAAAGCGCTTCGCATGCCGACCCGTTGAAGCAGTTTGCCCAGTGGCTCGACGAAGCCATCAAATCCGAGGTGCCTGAGCCCAACGCCATGACGCTCGCCACGGTGGCCAGCAACCTGCGCCCCAGCACCCGGGTGGTGCTGATCAAGGGCTATGACGAACGCGGCATTGTCTGGTACACCAACTACGACAGCCGCAAAGGGCAGGAGCTGGCCGGCAACCCGTATGCCGCGCTGCAATTCCACTGGGTCGAGCTGGAACGGCTGGTGCGCATTGAAGGCGTGGTGGAGAAAATCAGCGCCGAGGAAAGCGATGCCTACTACAGCCGCCGTCCGCTTGATTCGCGCATTGGGGCCTGGGCGTCGCCGCAGAGTGAGGTGATTTCCGGGCGCGGCGTGCTGGTGGCCAACGCGGCCAAATACGCTGCCAAATTCATGCTGCAGCCGCCGCGGCCGCCGCACTGGGGCGGCTACCGGTTGAAGCCAGATACCTGGCAGTTCTGGCAAGGGCGCAAAAGCCGTTTGCATGACCGGTTGCGCTACACGCTGGCGGACGATGGCAAAAAAGATGCCACGGGCGATTTACACTGGATCAGGGAACGGCTGGCCCCGTGACTGGCAGGCGGAGCAAAATCCATCAGTCCGTCAACCCGTTCGCAAAATTCATTGATGCAAAGCCTTTGCCCGAGACTTTGATGGCTGGCAAATACTATATAACTTATAGCTGCTCATGCACACTGGACAAGGGCTACAGCCACTTTTTATAGCTAAAACACCGAAAACCCAGCCCGAAAGCCATTCCCATGCCCCAAGTCACCTTCATTGAACACAACGGCAAATCACACTCAGTAACTGCGATGGAGGGCCTGTCATTGATGCGCGCCGCCATTGACAACAACGTGCCGGGCATTGACGCCGACTGCGGCGGCATGTGTGCCTGCGCCACCTGCCACGTCTACGTCGATGCCGCTTGGGCAAACCGCACAGGTGAGCGCACGGCCATGGAAAAAGACATGCTGAACTTTGCCGCCGCCACCCAGGATAACTCCCGCCTGGCCTGCCAGATTCCCATCACCATGGCGCTGGACGGCCTGGTGGTGACGATGCCTGACGGCCAGCACTGAAAGGCACGCCATGAGTTCAATCCCCACAGCCACCGCCACCGCCGCAGAAGCAAAAGCCCAGGCCCGCGCCCGCGCCTTCGCCATGCCGCTGGACCAGATCGACGTGAGCCAGCAGCAGCTGTTCCAGGACGACAGCATTGGCCACTACTTCGAGCGGCTGCGCCGTGACGACCCGGTGCACCGCTTCACCAGCGACCGCTATGGTGACTACTGGTCGGTCACCAAGTACAAGGACATCATGCAGGTGGATACCAGCCATAGCGTGTATTCGTCCGACTGGTCGCAGGGCGGCATCGCGATCTTCCAGTTGCCAATTGAGAACCGGCTGCAGATGTTCATCGCCATGGACCAGCCCAAGCACGATGAGCAGCGCAAAAGCGTGAGCCCCATCGTGGCGCCGGGCAACCTGGCCTTGATGGAATCCACCATCCGCGCCCGCACCGCCAAGGTGCTGGATGATCTGCCGCGCAATGAAACCTTCAATTGGGTGGAGCGCGTGTCAACCGAGCTCACCACGCAAATGC
The DNA here is from genome assembly GCA_025358555.1 of Rhodoferax sp. GTDB lineage: Bacteria > Pseudomonadota > Gammaproteobacteria > Burkholderiales > Burkholderiaceae_C > JANYCG01. The sequence continues at coordinate 5,639 of JANYJD010000189.1, read as the reverse complement.
TGGCCACGCTGTTTGACTTTCCGTTTGAAGACCGCAAGCTCTTGACCTGGTGGTCAGACGTGGCGACCTCGGTGCCCGAGGTGGACCATCTGGTTGCGTCGCAAGAGGCGCGGCTGGCCGAGATGGGCAAATGCCTGGCCTACTTCACCAACCTGTGGAATGAGCGCGTCAATGCGGCACCCAAGAATGATTTGATCTCAATGCTGGCGCACGCCCCGGCCACACGCGGCATGTCGCCACGCGAGTTCATGGGCAACCTGATTTTGCTGATCGTCGGCGGCAATGACACCACGCGCAATTCGATGACCGGTGGCTTGTTTGCGCTGCATGAGCATCCGGCTGAGTTTGTAAAGCTGCGGGCCAACCCGGCATTGATTGAGAGCATGGTGCCCGAGATCATCCGCTGGCAAACACCGTTGGCACACATGCGCCGTACCGCGCTAGCCGATGCCGAGCTGGGCGGCAAGCAGATCAAAAAGGGCGACAAGGTGGTGATGTGGTATTTATCTGGCAACCGGGATGAAGAAGCCATTGACAACCCGAACCAGTTCATCATCGACCGCGCCCGCCCGCGCCAGCACCTGTCATTTGGCTTTGGCATCCACCGCTGCGTGGGCAACCGGCTGGCCGAGATGCAGCTGAAGATTTTGTGGGAGGAAATCCTCAAGCGCTGTCCCGTGATTGAGGTGGTCGGGGAACCGAGACGCGTCCTGTCAAACTTTGTGCGTGGGTTCACGCACTTGCCGGTGCGGCTGCCGGGGTAAAAACTGGTCAGCGCAGCGCCGCCACGGCACTCTCGTCTTCCAGACCTGCGGCGATGCGAAACGCCAGCTGGAAGCGCTTGCGGTCATCAGGCCGTTGGTACGGCGGTTCGGTGGTGAGGACACGGTCTGCATAGAGCGGGCTTAAAGCCCGCAGGGCCTTGAAGGCAGTCCGCGACAGCGCAATGTCGCCAGCCCCTGCAGCCGCCACCACCAGGCTCATCTGGGCCGTCACAGCGTGGGGCGCATCGCGCACCGATGACCGCGCATGCACCAGGGAATCCGTATGGTCTTTCAGCGCGAAACAGGCCAGCGCCCGGCAACAGTTGAAGAGGTAAAAATGGGGATCGCGCGGGCTGAGGCGCAGCGCCTGCTGGTCATGCAGCAGCGACTGCTCCGGCAAACCCGCCCACAATTCCACCACGCTCAAATTGCTCCACGCATTGGCGTCGTTCGGATTGATTTCCACGCCGCGCTGCGCGCTGGCAAGTGCTTCCACATACCGCCCAGCAACGGATTGCAGCAAGCCCATCCAGGTGTAGGCCGGGCTGCAAGTGGGGTCCAGGTCAACCGCACGGGTGGCTGCAGTCATGCCTTCTTTCCACGCCGCGCGCAAGTCCGAATCTGCAAACTGAGGAATGGTGACATTGCGCGCCTGCAGCTCGGTGGTGACCGCCAGCGCCAGCGTATTGTCAGGGTCCAGAACCAGGGCCTGCCTGGCCTCGGCCAGGGCGGTGTGCCACATTGACCGGTCATTGCGGCGGTGCGCGTCATTGCTGTTGGCATTGGCGCGCATGGCCAGATCGTGGGCACTCAAGTTGCCGGGGCGCAGGCGGCGCGCGATGGTCTGCTCTGTGGCGTGGATCTGCGGCGCCATTGCGCCCACAATGCTTTGTGTGACTTCTTCCTGCAAGTCAAAAATGTCCTCCAGCACCCGATCGTATTTTTCTGCCCAGAGGTGGCTGCCACTCAAGGCGTCAATCAATTGCACGGCCACCCGCACCCGCTGGCCCGAGCGCCGCACACTGCCCTCCACCACATAGCGCACGCCAAGCTCTTTGGCAACAGTGCGCACATCAACGGCCCGCCCCTGGTAGGTGAACGCCGAATTGCGCGCGATCACAAAAAGGCTCTTGAACCGCGACAGCTCGGTCGTGATGTCCTCGGTGATGCCATCGGCAAAGTACGCCTGTTGCGGGTCGTCACTCAGGTTCAGGAAGGGCAGCACCGCTATGGACGGGTTGTCGGGCAGGGAAAGGTCGGGGCCGCCTGACGCTGGGGCCGCCGGACGCGCAGACACGTCCGGCGCAGCGCTTGCATCTGCAATGGCTGTCACGGCGAGCCCAAACTGGTAGCCGCGCCGGGCCACAGTCAACAGAGCGCTCGGGCCCAGCAACTTTCGCAACGCGGAGACTTGGACGTTCAGGTTGTTTTCGGTGACCACCAGGCCTGGCCAGACCAGCCGCATCAGCTCATCTTTGCTGACCATGCGGTCGCAGCTCTCCAGCAGGCAAATCAGCAAGTCAAACGCACGCACGCCCAGGGCGACGGGCACGCCGTCCCCCAGCAACTGGCGTGCGCCGGGCAACAGTTCAAAGTGGGCGAACCGGTAGCGTGTTGACAAACGATTCCCGTACAAAAGCTTACAGTGGCGATTATTATGCTTGGTGGCGTTCTGGATTGAGAAAATCTAACAGTCGACAAATTCAGGGCCTTTTTTGAGCGAGACTTTGAAGCTTGCAAAAGCGAAACAGGAACTGCATGTCAAAAATTGAAGCCCGCCTGCGCGCATTGGGTCTCACGCTGCCCCCGCCGACTCAGCCACCGCCTGGCGTGATTCTGCCGTTTCGGGCGGTGCGCATTATCGGCAACCGCGCCCTGATCTCGGGGCACGGGCCGCAAAACCCGGACGGCTCGTTTGCACAGCCGCTGGGCAAGCTGGGGCGTGAGCTGTCGGTGGAACAGGGCTACACCGCCGCCCGCCTGACCGCGCTGTCCATCCTGGGCAGCCTGCACCGCGCGCTTGGGGACACGCCACGGGGCCTGGACCGCATTGCAGGCTGGACGCGCGTGTTCGGCATGGTCAATTCGGCACCTGGCTTCACGCAACAGCCCAGCGTCATCAACGGCTTCTCAGATTTGATTCTTGAAGTGTTCGGCCCCGAGGTGGGGGCCCACAGCCGCAGCGCGGTGGGCATGGCCGAGCTGCCTTTCAGCATTCCTGTGGAGATTGAGGGCGAGGTAGAACTTACCCCCTCAAAGTCTTGGTAACAGGCCATTTGGTGATGGCTTGGCAAGCCGTGCAATCAAGGCCTGCGCTGTAGCGGGCGCGCGCTCCTTGGCGCCGTTGATGAAGAACACGAAGACATCGCGCGCTGCTGCGGGCTTCGCCTTGGCTTTCGGCTTGGCTGGTGCCGGGCCTGCCTCTGCCAAGCTGAAACAGTTGCTTGCGCAAGCGGGTTGATGCAAGATGATCCCATGAGCAAAACAACCGACCATTCCAACAACGAACCCAAGCTCTGCACCCTTCAAGTCAACGGCATCAGCATGCGCGTGGCCGGGCAGGGCAGCGGCCCGCTGGTGCTGTTCTGCCACGGCTGGCCGGAGTCGTGGTACTCATGGAAGCACCAGCTGGCTGCGGTGGCAGGCGCAGGCTACCGTGCCGTGGCGCCTGACATGCGTGGCTACGGCGGCACCGATGCGCCTGCAAGCATTGACCAATACACCCTGCTCCATCTGGTGGGCGACATGGTGGACCTGGTAAAAGCGCTGGGTGAAACGCAGGCCATCATCGTCGGCCATGACTGGGGCGCGCCGGTGGCCTGGACTGCCTCGCTGCTGCGGCCTGACCTGTTTCGCGCTGTTGTTGGCATGAGCGTGCCTTATTCGCCGCCAAGCCAGTCTGAGCCTTTGGGCGCGCTGGAAAAACTGGGCATCCACAACTTCTACATGCAGTACTTCCAGACACCCGGCGTGGCCGAGGCCGAGCTGGAGGCGGATGTTGAAAGCAGCCTGCGGCGCATTTATTTCAGCGGCTCGGGCGATGGGCCCGAAGGCATCACGTTTGGCATGCTACAGCCCGGCAAGGGCGTGCTTGCCAACACGGTTGAGCCAGAAACGCTGCCTGCGTGGCTGCCGCCCGAAGACCTTGCCTACTTTACGGCCGAGTTCAAGCGCGCCGGATTTCGGGGCGGGCTGAACTGGTACCGCAACCTAAGCCGCTCGTGGGAGTTGCTGGCACCGTGGCGCGGCTGCGCCATCCACCAGCCATCGATGTTCATTGCAGGCGCGCGCGACGACGTGTTGAAATTCCCCAATGCCAAAGCGCAGATTGCACAGTATTCGCGCAACCTGCCCGGCCTGCGTGGCTGCCATATTCTGGAGGGCGCGGGGCATTGGGTGCAGCGCGAGCGGGTAGATGCGGTCAACGCCCTGCTGTTGGCGTTTTTGAATGGATTATGACAGTTTTTACCTATATAAATGGCCTGCAGCCCTTGTCCAATTTGCATAGTTAGCTATTTTTATAATAGTAAAATTATTTTGACCAAGGTTAGCCTTCCGTGTACCCAACACGCTTTCCAAGAACTTCCGAAAGACCCGCGATGAGCCAATCAAGCAGCCCCACCGAAGCGATGCAACTGGCCCGCGCCGAGGCCTTTGCCATGCCGCTGGCGCGGATCGACGTGAGCAAGCCGCGCCTGTTTCAGGACGACAGCATTGGCCACTACTTCGAGCGGCTGCGCCGTGACGCGCCGGTGCACTACCAGACCAATGCCATCAATGGCGGCTTCTGGTCGGTCACGCGCTACAAAGACATCATGGCGGTGGACACGAATCACGCGGTCTACTCGTCGGACTGGGCCCTGGGCGGCATCACGCTGTTTGACGAGCCGATGGCCGAGCGTCGGCCGAGCTTCATCGCCATGAACCCGCCGCTGCACGACGAGCAGCGCAAAAGCGTGAGCCCCATCGTCGCACCGGGCAACCTGGCCGTGCTGGCAGACACCATCCGCTCCAGAACGGCCACCGTGCTCGACAGCCTGCCGCGCAACGAGCCCTTCAACTGGGTAGAGCGGGTATCGATTGAGCTCACTACGCAGATGCTGGCCACGCTGTTTGACTTTCCATTTGAAGACCGCAAGCTCTTGACCTGGTGGTCAGACGTGGCCACATCGATGTACGGCGAAGGGCGGCTGATGGCGACCAAAGAAGCGCGGCTGGCCGAGCTGGACAAATGCCTGGCCTACTTCACGCGCCTGTGGAACCAGCGCGTCAACGCCGCGCCGCAGAGCGACTTGATCTCGATGCTGGCCCATGCCTCCGCCACGCGCGGCATGTCACCGCATGAGTTCATGGGCAACCTGATTTTGCTGATCGTCGGCGGCAATGACACCACGCGCAATTCGATGACCGGTGGCTTGTTTGCGCTGCATGAGCATCCGGCTGAGTTTGTAAAGCTGCGGGCGAACCCGGCGTTTATTGAGAGCATGGTGCCCGAGATCATACGCTGGCAGACGCCGCTGGCCCACATGCGCCGCACTGCGCTGGTAGACGCTGAGCTGGGCGGCAAGCAGATCAAAAAGGGCGACAAGGTGGTGATGTGGTATCTCTCGGGCAACCGGGATGAAGAAGCGATTGACAACCCGAACCAGTTCATCATCGACCGTGCGCGTCCGCGCCAGCATCTGTCATTCGGCTTTGGCATCCACCGCTGTGTGGGCAACCGGCTGGCCGAGATGCAACTGAAGATTCTGTGGGAAGAGATCCTCAAGCGTTTCCCGGTGATCGAGGTGGTGGGCGAGCCGACGCGCGTGCTGTCAAACTTTGTGCGTGGGTTCACGCATTTGCCGGTACGCCTGCCGGGCTGAAGCACTGACC
>JANYJD010000077.1 GCA_025358555.1 Rhodoferax sp. | reverse complement strand
CAATGACCTTGAGCGCCAAGCCCGTATGAAAAAGAATTTCACCCATCAATACAAACAGCGGAATCGGTGTGAGCGAAAACGCAGTGACTGAGGACACACTGCTACGCGCCAGTTGCGCCAAGCCGGGCTCGCCACCCATGTACAGCCAGGCACCCACAATGTTGATGGTGATGAAGGTCAGCGCCACCGGCATGCCAATAAACAGCAGCACCGTTGAACCGCCCAGCATCAGCCAGGCGGCAATGCTCCAAGTGCTCATGGATAGCTCACGATGCACTCACCGCGTCATGACGTGGGCCACGTGGGCCGTTTTGCAACCTGACCATGCGAAAGATCATTTCAATCCCAAGTAAAACAAAAACCAATGGCAATGGCGCCAGCGCCCACCACTCGGGTGTGACCAATGTTTTGATATTGACTGCGCCCGACACGTAGCTGGCCCAGGCCGCCTGCGTGCCGTACCAGGCAATCACAACGCAGCAGCTAAAACCAATCAGATCACCCAGCCATTCGAAGGTCCAGGCCAGCCGGGCCGGTATGGCTTGCAATACGATGTCCACACGAATGTGCTGCCCTTGCCTGAGCAGCCAGGGCGCAACGCACATGGTGATGAGGTAAAGCATGAGTTCGGATATTTCGGTACTCCACGCCAGCCCGATAGGCAGCCCTTTGATGGCGAAGTTGCGCAGCGCCACGTCGGCCACAATCAGCAGCATCATGGCCATCAGAATGGCGCAGCCCAGCAGCGACAAGGCCGACAAAAAGCGGCCATAGATGCGTGAAATGCTATCCAGGCGATGCATCACTTGGAAAAGAGCGCCTTAAAGCGCGCCGCGATTTCAGGGCTTTGCTTGGCAGCACCAGCCCAACCCACGGTGTAGGCCTGGTCACGGAAGGCTTTGGATGTCGCGGCATCAAAGCTGATAGTCTCAATGCCATAGGTCTTCTGACGGGCGGTTTCAACATTGCCATAGCGCGTCCAGAAGGTGTTTTCAGCCTCCAGTGCCAGCAACTGCTTTTGCAGATAGTTGCGCTGCGCAGTGGTGAGCTTTTTGTAGGCAGGCAGGTTCATGGTGATTGACACCTCGGCATCGTAAAAACCGGGGTCAATGCGGTACTTGGTTTTCTCGTGCCAGTTCAGGTCAAAAATGCCGCCGATGGGCCAGCCGTAGCCATCGACCACGCCGCGCTCCAGCGCGGTGTAAACCTCGCCTGGCGGCGTGGTCACCACGCTGGCGTTGAGTGCCTGAAAGAAGTCGCGGTACACCGGGCTGATGCGGATTTTTTGGCCAGTCAAATCAGGCTTGTCGACTTTTTTGTTGGTGTAAATGTGAAACGGTTGGTTCTCGACCATGCGGGCCAGGTACTGGGTATTGCCCTTTTCATTCCACACCTTGTTGATGGCGTCAAACGCGCCGTTCTTGCGCTGCTCGGCCACGGTGATTTGCGTCAACTTCAAAAAATCAGCCTCGGGCATGACGTTGGTGTAGAACGCTCCGGTGTTCATGGCCATGTCCACCACGCCCGTTTTTACGGCGTTGCCCACTTCAAAGGTAGGAATTGCTTTTGGGCCACCGAGAAAATTGATTTGCAAAACACCTTTGCCTTCAGCGTTGACTTTGGTGATCCAGGGCAACAGGCGCTGTACGTAAATCCCATTTTCAGGAAAGGCGCTAACCAGGCGCAGCGTGACTTCCTGGGCCATGGCGCTGGCGCAAAAACTGGCGACCAAAGCCATCGCGACTACGGTCTGAAGGGGTTTAAAAAAACGGTAGGTCATGGGTCATCTCCTGTGGGTGGATTGGAATGAATGATCAGGTATCAGCACGGATGGGTCAAGAGGGTAAAGGGTTTCAGGCAGTGGCAGCCAGCATTTGCGCAAGTGCCTGGCCGCTGTCGTCATGCAGTGCCGCACGGCTGAGTGCCTGCAATTGCGCTGCACCTTGCGGCATGCTTTGCAATTGCGGCAGCTTGGCCATGATGCGCTGGTAGTTGCCCCAGCCGCGTGCATGTGTGTCGCCATAGCCTTTGACCAGGCGCTGGGTGCGGGCCACTTCAAGCGCCAAGGCTGGCTGCGCAGTTGCCAACGCAATAATGTTGTTTAACCAACCGCTGATGCGCTGCTGCTCAATACCAAAGCGCAGCGATTTGGGGCGGAGTGGTCGCAATGCGGCAATAACGTACAGCAGCAGGTAACCGCGAATCGAACTGGTTTGCACCACTCGCCCTTTGCTGGTGACGGGCTTTAGCAAGGCTTGCGCCCAATTCGTTTTGAGCAGCCATCGCCCCCAGGCCGCAGGCAGCGTGTCGGCAATCTCTTCAATTCGTGGGTGTAAAAACTCATTGATGCCCAGGTGCTGCAATGGGTTGAGTTTGACCTCATCGCCCACACGGCCAAACCGTGTGCGGCGGGTTTTCAGATCAGCGACACGCACCGTGTCTTCGTATGACATCCACAGCGCGAGGTGGCGCGCCGTCTCGTCCAGCAGCTCATGCGCCATCGCTGGGTCATTGGGCAATGCGCGGACGAGCGGCATCAACTGATCAAGATAGCGGGCGGCATAGGCCACGTCTTGGTAATCCGCCATGCGGGTGATGCCAGCCACCAGAGTCGCGTGGCTGCTTGAAGGAAAGTCTGTCCTGATACGTTCTGCCAGCGCAGTCAGCCGTACGCCTACCCCACCTATTACTTTAGGCAGTGATATGTCTTCAGGCGTTTTACCAGCGGTAGTGGCATGCCCTGCAAATGCAGCATCAAAACCTGCTGCAAAGGCCTTCAGGCTGGTGCTAACACCCACGCCGCCGTGCGTGATGGTGGCTTCAAACTGCTCACGGCTAAACGGCAGGCTGCCGCTTGCTGCCAGCGCGCCATACAGCGCAGGTGCAATCAAGCTGCCGGTCTGGTCGGCCAGGGATGCAAAGTCTGCGTGAATCCATTTTTTGGCCGCTGCGGCTGCGCCTGCGATCAATTTGTCAGCGTCCACCCGGCCATCACCCATCGCCGTGCGTTCAGTCATTGAATAGACGCGATGGGTTGATGCAATAAATGTGGTGCGTGCCGGGCTGACCAAACCGCGCTGCAAGGCACGCCCGGCTTCCATCAGCTCGGACGCCAGCACCACATCGACCTCGCCCGGCACCGGGCTGAGCGCCATCACGGGCAGGCTGCCTGGCGGGGTGGCTGATTCAGGAAACATCTCCAGGTAGTACACCGTGGCACCAGTGCGCTGCGCCACACCAGGTACCGATGTGGTCTGCGCAAAGTAGCCGTTGTGCTCAGCCAAATCAACCAGCCAGTCGGCCAGCACACCGCCGCCTTCACCGCCCATCGCTAATATTGCGATAGTTATAGAGCGTGATGAAGTCATGCCGCAATCCCTTCCAGCCGCCGCTCAATACGGTCTTGCAGCCAGCCAATCACGGCGCTGCGCATGCGCAACTTAAAGCGATCCCAGCGCGTCGGGTTGTTGATGATTTCAGCGCGGTAAAACGAGGGGCACAGCACGGCAGCATGCGCCACTTCACCACACAGGCCGCAGCCCACACAACTGTCAATCACCGTCGCAATCGGGTCACGCCGCAGCGGGTCGGGGTTGGGTTTGATGGTGAGGGATGGGCAGCCTGACAGGCGTATGCAAGAGTGGTCACCGGTGCAGGTGTCGGGGTCAATGCCAAAGCGCTCACGCACCACGCGCTCGCCACTGGCAATACTTTTTTTGATTTGCGGTTTAATGCGGCGCTGGCGATTGAGCTGGCATTCGCTTTGTGCCACGATGACTTTCGGGCCTTTTTCTTTGGTCGTCAACGCCTCGCGCAGCACATCCCGCATCTGCGTCAGGCTGTACGTGTTGGTCACGGTTTTGGCCCACTTCACGCCCACGCCGCGCACGGCTTTTTCAATCGGGTTGTTGGTACTGCGAATGGCGTTAACGGCTTTAGAAGACAACACGTCTTGCCCGCCCGTGGCTGCCGAGTAACCGTTGTCAATCACCATCAGTACGTTGTCGGTCTGGTTGAACACGGCGTTGCCCACGCCACTCGTCAAGCCGTTGTGCCAAAAGCCGCCGTCGCCCATCATGGCAATCGTGCGTTTGGAGGTGGCAGTGGTGTTGAAAGCCGATGCACCCGCCCAACCCAGGCCGTAGCCCATGGTGGTTGCGCCAATATTAAAAGGCGGCAGGATGGAAAACAAATGGCAGCCAATGTCGCAACTGATGTGGTGCTTGCCCAGCTCGCGTTCGATAAGCTTCATGGCAGTAAAAATCGGCCTCTCCGGGCAGCCCGTGCAAAACGACGGCGGCCTGCCTTGCACTTCAGACACTGCCGCGTTGATGGCGAAGGCTTTGGGGTTGCCTTGCAGTGTGGCAAGTCCTGTTGATGCAGGCTGGGCTGCTTTGGGCAAGTCGCGCCCTTCAAGCATGCCTGGTGCGTACTTCTCAACAAACCGCGCCACAGCTTTGAGCACCACGCCGCCCGTGTATTCACCCGCCATGGGCAACAAGTCTTTGCCGTGGATGCGCGTCTGCACATCGGCGCGGCGCAGGATGGTGTTGACGTTTTGCTCAATAAAGTCAGGCTGGCCTTCTTCTACCAGCAAGATGCCGCGTTTGCCTGCACAAAAACGGGTGAACTCCGCATCAAGCAACGGGTAAGTAATGTTCAGCACATACAGTGGCACGCGTGAGTTGCCAAACGCATCGGCCAAGCCCAGCAATTCAAGCGAGCGCAGCACACTGTTGTACAGGCCGCCCTGCATGACGATGCCAAAGTCTTGCGCACCCTCGGCAAAAAACTCATTGACTTGGTGGTCTTGAATAAACTTGACGGCAGCTGGCCAGCGCTCGGTGATTTTTTCTTGTTCTTGCGCATAGCTGGCGGGCGGCAGTACGATGCGGCTGGTGTCGCGCTGCGGGTTGTTGATGGCGTCTTTGAGCGTGAACGCAGGGCGCTTGTTGGCCTTGGTGGCAAAACGGCCATGCACATGGCAAGCGCGGATGCGCAGCTCCAGCATCACCGGGGTGCGGCTGGCTTCAGACAGCTCAAAGCCCATTTCAACCGCCCGCACAATGCTCTCCAGATTGGGGCGCGGGTCAATCAGCCAGACCTGCGACTTCATGGCAAACGCATGCGAGCGCTCCTGCATGATGCTTGAACCTTCGCCGTAGTCTTCGCCGACGATCAGCATCGCACCGCCCATCACGCCGCCCGACGCCAGATTGGCCAGTGCGTCCGACGCAACATTGGTGCCCACCGTGGCCTTGAAGGTGACAGCACCGCGCAAAGGGTAGTTGACCGAAGCCGCCAGCGTGGCGGCGGCTGTGGCTTCAGACGCACTGTGCTCAAAATGCACGCCGAGTTCCTGCAAGATGTCATTGGCGTCGGTCAGCACATCCATCAGGTGCGAAATAGGCGCACCCTGGTAGCCCGCCACATACGACACGCCCGACTGCAACAAGGCCTTGGTCACCGCCAGAATGCCTTCGCCCCGAAACTCATCGCCATCGCCCAGGCGCAAGGTTTGGACTTCTTTGGTAAATGATCTTTCAGCCATGGTCCCAATTTACGCAGGCTGGGGGCATACGTCTAATGGATTGATTGGATGCGGCGTATCGGTTTGGTGAATAATTAGCAGCAACCCTAATGTAATTTTCATACACGCGGGCACTAAACTTGAATTTTCGCCAGCTTGATTTGAATTTGTTGCGTGTGCTGGTGGCCATCCACCGCACCGGCTCGGTCACGCTGGCAGGCAAGGCGCTGGCCCTGTCGCAGCCCGCCACCAGCAACGCGCTGGCGCGCCTGCGGGATTTTTTTGAGGACGAGCTGTTTGTACGTGCGCCCTCGGGCCTCAAACCCACCCGGCTATGTGAGCAACTGGCACCCGCCGTCATGGCGCAGCTTTCAAGCATGGAGAGTCTGGTCACCGGGCATGAAAAGTTTGACCCAAGTTTGAGCAAAATGCATTGGCAACTGTCGCTCTCAGACCTGGGCGAGATGCTGTTTTTACCTGGACTGGCAGGCGAGCTGCGCAAGCAGGCGCCAGATGCGCGGCTGGCCAATATCTCGGTCGCTGCAACCCAAGTAGCGGCTGCGCTGGAGGCGCGCGAGATTGATCTGGCCGTCGGCATTTTGCAACCCAAGCACCGGGGCATACGCACCGAGCTGCTGTTCACGGAGCAATATGTTGCGGTGGCCGCGCCCACCTGGCGGCCATCATCAGGCCGTTCTGGCCGTGCATTGACGGCCCGGCAGTTGGCCGAAGCCTCCTTCGTGGTTGCTGCACCCACCGCCACGTTTCACGGCAGCGTTGAACAGATGCTGACCCGCATGAAGCTGCAAGACCGCATCGTGCTGAGGGCGCGGCATTTTGGTGGCCTGCCAGAACTCGCCATGGGCTCGGACTTGCTGTCCATCGTGCCCGCGATGTACGCCAACAACCTGCGCCAGCGCTACGACTTCAGGGTATGGGGCATCCCTGATGCGCCCACCTATGAGGTGCGCATGGTCTGGCACAGCAGCACTGACCGGGACCCTGCGCACCTGTGGATGCGTGCGCTGGTGGGAAAACTGTTCAAACGGCCACTGCCTTGAATGCCGGAAATGCTCTTTAATACATAGCTACTTATGCATATAGGACGTAGGCTAGAGCCCTGTTTTCGTCCTAATAAGCAAAAAAAGCCGGCAACATCAGGCCCCACAGAGACCGTGGCGGGCTAGCCCCAGACAGCCGAGCGCATCGAAATGGATGCCGCCTGAAAGCTGGCGTTGAAGCTGCGCACCGGCTCGCCGCTGTGCACGGCGCCGGCGGCGTACAGCAGTGGCAAATAGTGCTCATGGGTGGGGTGGGCCAGCCTGGCGACTTCACCGAGCTTCTGGAAATCCTGCAGCGCGGCCAGGTTGCCGCTTTGCATGTGGCCGCCCATCACGCTGTCAAACTCAGCCGCCCAGTCATACCTTGGCTGGCTGCCGGGGCCAAACCGTGCGGCACGCAGGTTGTGGACCAGATTGCCGCTGCCCACAATCAGCACGCCGTGGTCGCGCAGCGCCTTCAACCGCTGTCCGATTGCAAAGTGCTCGGACGCCGGGCGGCTGTAGTCCATGCTGAGCTGAACCAAGGGAATATTAGCCGCAGGAAACATCGGCTTCAGCACGCCCCAACTGCCGTGGTCCAGGCCCCACTCGCCCTCGTCGATCCCCACAGGCACACCGGTGCCCGGCTGCGACAGCGCCTGGCTGATTTCCTGCGCGGCCTGTGGCGCGCCGGGTGCCGGGTATTGCTGCGCAAACAGCTCTTGTGGGAACCCGCCAAAGTCATGGATCGTCTTGGGCTGAGCCATGCCCGTGAGCCAGTACCCGCGCGTCAGCCAGTGGGCCGAAATGCACAAAATCAGTTGCGGCTGCGGGTAGCGCGTGCCGAACTCTGCGCCCAGCGCTTGCCAGCTACGGCGGTAGGCGTTGTCTTCAATCGCGTTCATGGGGCTGCCGTGGCCCAAAAACAGCACCGGCATGCGCTGACTTTTGTTGAGGGTTTTAAGGGAGTCAAGCGCTGCTGCGGGCACGATATCGGTCATGGGAAATCCTGTAGTGGGCGCATTCTGAGACCCGGTTCAGACGGTGTGGCGGGCAAACTTACGGAAAATTGACAGTCTTGAAAGAGATTTGGTGTGGTTACTCCACATTTCAACCGGTGACAACTGTTATATTGCACTGCAACATGTTCAAAAGGCGATTTTTCCATGCTATACCAACTCTACGAGACCCAACGCTCCCTGATGGAGCCGTTTTCTGATTTGGCCCATGCTGCCGCGAAGGTCTACGGCAACCCGCAGTCAGTCTTGGGTCAAAACCCTTTTGCGCAGCGCCTGTCGGCCGGTTACGACTTGCTGCACCGCCTCGGCAAAGACTATGAAAAACCAGAGTTTGGCCTGCGCACGGTCGATGTAGACACTGTGGCAGTGGCCATCCACGAGCGGGTGGAGATCAACAAGCCGTTTTGCGAACTGCGCCGCTTCAAGCGCTTTACTGATGATCCGGCAACCCTGGGCAAGCTCAAGGGCCAGCCCGCCGTACTGATTGTGGCACCGCTGTCGGGCCACTACGCCACGCTGCTGCGGGACACGGTGAAGACCATGCTGAAGGACCACAAGGTCTACATCACCGACTGGAAAAACGCCCGGCTTGTGCCGACCAGCGAAGGCGAATTTCACCTGGACGATTACGTCAACTACGTGCAGGAATTCATCCGCCACTTGCAAGGCATTTACGGCAATTGCCACGTGATGAGCGTGTGCCAGCCGACGGTACCGGTGCTGGCTGCCGTCTCGCTGATGGCGTCGCGCGGCGAAGCAACGCCGTTAAGTATGGTGATGATGGGTGGGCCGATTGATGCCCGCAAGTCGCCCACGGCTGTCAACAACCTGGCCATGAAAAAGAGCTACAGCTGGTTTGAGAACAACGTTATTTACCGGGTGCCCACCAATTTTGCCGGGGCCGGGCGACGTGTCTACCCCGGGTTTTTGCAACACTCGGGCTTTGTGGCCATGAACCCCAGTAACCACGCTAGCAGCCACTACGACTACTTCAAAGACCTCATCAAGGGCGACGACGTCAGCACCGAAGCGCATCGCAAGTTTTACGACGAGTACAACGCCGTGCTGGACATGGACGCCGACTACTACCTGGACACCATCCGCGTGGTCTTTCAGGACTTTTGCCTGGTCAATGGCACCTGGCAGGTGAAGGGCTTGGATGGCAAGTTGGCCCCAGTGCGGCCGCAAGACATCAAGACTACGGCGCTGTTTTCCGTGGAGGGCGAGCTGGACGACATCTCGGGCTCCGGCCAGACCGAGGCCGTTCACGCGATTTGCACCGGTGTGCCCAAAGCGCTGCAAAAGCACATGGAAGCCAAGGGCGCCGGGCACTACGGCATCTTCTCGGGCAGGCGCTGGCGCGACCTGGTGTACCCGGAAGTGAAGTCGTTTATTTTGGCCCACCAACCCAAGGCTGCGTCGGCTGGGAAGGGCAAGGCCCTGCCGACACCCGTGGCCAAAGCGGCCCCTGCTACCCCGACACCCCCTGCCAAAAAGGCAAAGATAGTGGCTGTAGCCCCCGTCAAAGTTGCTTTAGTAGCTACAAAAAAAATAGCTTTTAAGAAGTCTGTAACGCCAAAGGCAACTGCCCGCAAGTGATGGCATCGTGACCCAGGTCCGGGCCGCCGATATTCTTGCGGTCCTGCCGCAAACCCAGTGCACACGCTGTGGTTACCCGGACTGCGCCGCTTACGCGCATGCCATTGCCGATGGCACAGCACCTATCAACCAGTGCCCGCCAGGGGGCGCACAAGGCATTGCGCGACTGGCCGCAGTAACGGGCCAAGCCGTCATGCCGCTCAACCCCGAAAACGGCGTGGAAACGCCACGCGCCGTCGCCATCATCGACGAAGCCTGGTGCATTGGTTGCACGCTGTGCATAGATGCCTGCCCCACGGACGCGATCTTCGGATCCAACAAGCTAATGCACACCGTGATCGAGGCGCATTGCACGGGCTGCGAGCTGTGCCTGCCGGTGTGCCCGGTGGACTGCATCACGATGGAAAACGTCACAGGGAGCGCCTCGGGCTGGGCAGCCTGGTCACAAACCCAAGCCGACGCAGCACGAAGTCGCTATGAATTCAGTAGCTTTCAAAGCACGTCTTTAGAGGGCCAGAGGCCTAAAAGGCAGCTAGAAAAGCTGTCAGAAGCGCTGAGCGACCTGCCAGGCCATTCGCGCATTGACGACCCGGTGCTTCTTGAGAAAAAACGTGCGGTGATAGAGGCGGCTTTGGCGCGGGCGCGGGCCAAGGCGGCTGGCGGGGCCTGAGTTTCGTCCTCTGTGGGTGCGCCCGTCAGCCGGGCCAGAGCGGATGCCGCAGGTCAAGAAGGAGGCGCGCCCTGGGTGTTCGCAAGGCCATGGGATTCACCCGCGCCGGGTGACACGGAAGCATCCGCCCTGGCCCGGCTGATGGGCTACCCCGCCCCGCTTTCTGACCGACTGAGCCGCAGCCCCGCCTAAACCGCCCAGTTCTCAAACTGCAAGGCCGGCACCCGTTCGAACTCCTGCAGGTTGTTGCTGACCAGGGTCAGCCCCTCGCTGCGCGCGTGGGCGGCGATGTGCAGGTCATTCACGCCGATCATTTGGCCCTGTTTTTCCAGCGCGGCGCGGATTAAACCATAGTGCTGGGCGGCTTTGGAACCGTAGGGCAAGACCTCCAGTCGGCTGCACAAGTCTT
>JANYJD010000186.1 GCA_025358555.1 Rhodoferax sp. | reverse complement strand
CATTCCTGTATTACGATTCATGGCGGATCCTCTGTGGTTAGTGAAGACCTTGGTCTATCACACCCTGGGCACTTTGATGCCGTATCCATCAGAGGATCCGCCACGAGTTGGTGTTTTATTACTGATAAACGGATGTTTCATTTTGTGCTCCTGTTGATAGCCCCGTAGGAAGGGAGGCATCCATAGCATCTATCTCCGACACCGTCGGCGGTGAGCCAGCACCTGTGCCAGCTGGAGCAGGCGCTCGGCTTGACGCTGTTGCATCGCTCGACACGGCGCCTCACGTTGACCGAAGCGGGTGAGCGCTACCACGTGGGTTGCGCCGCCATGGTCGCCGCGGCACGCTCTGCCGGGCAAACGCTGGCGCACTTACGCGACGAAGTTGAAGGCGAATTGCGGCTGGCCGCGCCGATAGGCTTTGGCGGCTTGCTGGCCACGGCGCTGGCGCCGCTGCGCGCTTATCCTCGGCTGAGCTTGCGCCTGTTGCTGGACGACGCGGTGATTGATCTGATCGGGGCGCGCGTTGATCTGGCGCTGCGGGCCGGCACGCTGGCCGACTCGACGCTGGTGGCGCGCAAACTGGGCGGCCTGAAGAAGCAGTTGTGCGCTTCGCCGGCCTATCTGGCCGAGCGCGGCTGGCCCACGCAGCTGCGCGATCTGTTGCAGCACGACTGGCTGGGTCTGACGCCGCGCAACGGCAGCGGTGACGTGGTGGACTTGCAGGGGCCAGCGGGCCAGCACGAAGTCTTGCGGCTTGAAGGACGCGTGCTGGCGTCCCAGGTCATTGCCCTGCAGGCCCTGTGTGTCAGCGGTTGGGGCATTCAGGTCGGGGCGAGCGACGATGCCCGCCAGGCCCTGGCCGATGGCCGACTGGTGCCGGTGTTGCCCGGCTGGCGGCTGGCCGATCTTCCGGTGTATGCGCTGACGCCGGGGCGCGGCGAGCAGCCCGCCAAGGTGCGTCATGCGCTAGACCTGCTGGCCGCCTATTTTGGCCGGGTTGACGCAAGCGATGCCGCAGGCTAAAGAAAACCGGGATTGGCAAAAACACTTGCGGCGGCGCCGCTGGCACGCAGCAGTAACATTAGCGATCTGTTGGACGCAAGGACAGCGGCAGCAAGGAGGTGCAGATGCAACCCGATACCCGTGGCAAGACTGCCTTTGTATTTGCCGGCGGCGGCAGTTTCGGCGCGATTCAGGTCGGCATGCTGCATGCGCTGGTCGAACACGGCGTGCAGCCTGATTTCGTGGTCGGCGCCTCGGTTGGCGCGATCAATTGCGCTTACTTCGCGGGCGATCCGACGCTCGCTGGCATCGCGCGGCTGGAGCAGCTCTGGTGCGGTCTCAGGCGCAGCACCATCTTTCCGATGAGTTTCGGCCGCATCGCCGGCCTATTTTCGCGCTCGCCGTCGCTGGTCGATTCGGGCGGGCTGCGCGAGCTGATCGCCCATCATTTGCCGTACAGCCTGCTGGAACAGGCGGCGTTGCCACTGCATGTGGTCGCCACCGAGCAGCTGCACGGCAACTCGGTCTGCCTGTCGTCCGGCCCGGCGGTGGAGGCGATCCTTGCCAGTTGCGCGATCCCGGCGATCTTTCCGCCGGTGCGGGTCGGCAACCAGTACCTGATCGACGGCGCGATTGCCAGCAACACGCCGGTCACGACGGCGGTCGCGCTGGGCGCCAGCCGGCTGATCGTGCTGCCCACCGGCTATGCCTGCGCCTTGACCGCGTCGCCGGCCAGTGCCATCGCCAGCGCACTGCATGCGCTGAACATGCTGATTGCGCATCAACTGGTGCAGGACCTGGAGTTGATGGCGGATCGGGCCGAAGTGCTGACGGTGCCGCCGCTGTGCCCGCTGGCGGCATCGGCCTACGACTTTTCGCGCGCCCGTGAACTGATGGAGCGGGCCGAGAAAACTACCCGGCACTGGCTTGAGGGCGGTGGCCTGCAGCGGCAGCACATTCCCGGCGCGCTCAGGCCGCATGTGGACTGAGACCGATTTGGCTTGTTTCAAGCATTAAAAATGGCTCTAGACTATATGGAACGGGCGAAAGCAGCTATTAAAAAAGTATCGTATAGGGCGCACAGTCCTCAGTTGCGTCGCAGCAAGCCGCCCAGCATCACGCTGCCCAGCCGGGATGTTTGACCGGGGGTGCCGCTGGCCGCACCGAGAACCACTCTGTGGTGTGAGGCAGATCCAGGGTTTTCTTCATTTAGACGATCAAATTGACCTGTAGCCCCCGTCTACAGTGCATAAGCAGCTATATTTTTTGTCGTGATATGGTGCTCCGATGAATTTCCTGCTCGCCGTGCTTCACCAGCAGCTCCATCAGCTTCTTGCGGATCAAAATGCCAGGGCGGTCGGAATCCATGGAGTATTCAACACCGCGCCTGCGCAGGTCTACCAGGGCGTCGGAGTCGGTTGACTCCAAGATGTCCTTGTCTTCGCGGGTGATCTCGGCGTCAAAGTCAATCAGCATCTGCGCTGGGCAGTCTTCTTCGGTGTCATTGCGAAAGAGCCATTGGCATAGCTGCATGTTGCCGTCGTCAATCGGTGTGAAACAGTTGATGATGATGTGCCGCCGCCCTGCCCGGCCGTTGCCTGCGGGGTATTCAATGTCGAGCCGGCGTGAGAACGGCAAGAAATAGGCGTTGCGCATGTGTTCAAACCTGGCTGTGCTGATTTCCAAAGTTTAGGCCGCCGATGCACGTCATTGGCAACACTCTGAATCGCCAATTTGCCGGCATACCAACTTCACGGAGAATGTGGTTGGCCCACCCCTTTTTTACGGGATCGGCCCAACCCCTCAGGAAAACTCATGAAAGCTCCCGCAACATTCGCCAAGCTGCTGGGCAGGACTGTGGCCTTGGCGCTCTGCTTGGCCGTGCTGGCCACCGCCGCCCTGGCCCAAAGCTACCCCACTCACTCGGTCCGGTTAGTGGTGCCTTTCCCGCCAGGCAGTGCGACCGACCTGGCGGCGCGCCTGGTGGCCCAGCAGCTAGGCACGGCACTGGGCCAGCCGTTTGTGGTGGATAACAAGCCCGGCGCGGGCGGCTCCATTGCCGCCATGGAGGTGATTCGTGCCGCGCCCGATGGCTACACTCTGCTGTTCTCGTCGAACTCGGCGATTTCTTCCAACGTGGCCTTGCTCAAGAAAATCCCCTACGACCCGAACAAGGATTTTTCGGCCGTGGCCGGCATTGGTGAGACCATGCTGGCGCTGATGGTCAAACCCGGCTTTACAGCCAGGAGCGTGCCGGAATTTGTGGCCTACCTGAAGCAGCGCCCCGGTAAAGTCACAGCGGGGTACGGCTCGTCCAGCTCGCAGGTCAGCATCGCAATGCTCAACAAGCTGGCGGCGGTGGACACACTGTCGGTGCCTTACAAAGGCATTCCGCTGGCGGTCAACGATGTGCTGGGCGGCACGCTGGACTTCACGTTTGTCGACATCGGCAATGCCATGGCGCAGGCCAAAGGCGGTGCCCTGCGCGCCATCGGTGTCACCTCACTCAAGCGCAACCCGCTGGTGCCGGATTGGCCGGCCCTGTCTGAGGCGCTGCCTGGTTTCGACATCACGGCCTGGTTTGCCATCGTCGGCCCGGCGGGCCTGCCCAAGGATGTCGTGGACAAGCTCAACGCGGCAACCACGCAGGCCCTGAAGCAGCCCGAGCTGAAGGACAAACTGGCCAATATCGGCCTTTCCCCCATGCCGATGTCGCCGCCCGAGTTGAAGACCTTCATTGGCGCCGAAATCGTCAAGTGGACCCAAATCGTCAAAGACGCGAATATTCAACCGGAATGAAAACAAACACGGAATGAACATGAACAAAGTAATGTTGGTCACCGGCGCCAGCCGCGGCATCGGGGCGGAAATTGCATTGCTGGCGGGCCGCTCTGGCTACCGCGTGGGCGTCAACTACCTGCACAGCGCGGATGCCGCGCAAGCGGTGGTGGCGCGCATCCGCCAGCAAGGCGGCGAAGCGGTCGCCTTGCAGGCAGATGTGAGCCAGCTTGAACAAGTGGTGACGCTGTTCCAGCAGCTCGACGTTGCGTTCGGTGCGCCTGATGTGCTGGTCAACAACGCCGGGGTGCTGGCCAATTTCCGTGTTGATGCGGTTGATGCGCACAACGTGGTGGATGTCTTCAGCGCCAATGTCTTCAGCGCGTATTACTGCGCGCGTGAGGCGGTGCGCCGCATGTCAACCGCGCACGGCGGCAAAGGAGGCGTCATCATCAACCTGTCATCGGTTGCGTCACGGCTGGGCGGGCTGGGCGGTGGCGCGGCCTACGCGGCGTCCAAGGCGGCGATTGACACCTTCACCCTAGCCCTTGCCAAGGAGGTGGGGCTGGAAGGCATTCGCGTCAACGCCATCCGGCCGGGGTTGATCAGCACCGACATCCATGAAATTCACGGCGGCATCGCCAAAATGGAGCAGATGGCCAAATCCGCCGTGCCCCTGGGCCGCGCCGGTGCCGCCAGCGAAGTGGCCAGTGTGGCGCTGTGGCTGGCATCCGATTCAGCTTCCTACGTCCATGGCAGCGTGATTGACGTGGCTGGCGGCCGATGAGCCCCCCGCCAGTGGTTTTGCTGCCGTCCAAAGGCCAAGCGTGGGCGTGCAAGGCCATACACTCCCGGCATGCCTTGGCACGCTCACCTTGAACTTGACTACTGTGTAGAGACCAGCCACAGGGCTGCGGGTCGCACCGTAGCCCGCCACCAGCACACCGGCCCCTTGCGCATTCTGCAAAGCCTGTACCCCGAGGGCGATGCGATTTGCCACAACGTGTTGGTGCACCCACCCGGCGGGCTGGTCGGTGGCGACACGCTGCAGATGGACATCTCGGGGCACGGCAGCGCCCACGGCCTCATCACCACACCCGGCGCCACGCGGTTTTACCGGTCGCTGGGCGAGCCCGCGCTGCAGACCACGCGCATCAGCCTGCACGACCAGGCGCGGCTTGAATGGCTGCCGCTGGAGGCCATCTGCCACGACGGCTGCCTGGCCGAA
The DNA here is from genome assembly GCA_025358555.1 of Rhodoferax sp. Lineage (GTDB taxonomy): Bacteria > Pseudomonadota > Gammaproteobacteria > Burkholderiales > Burkholderiaceae_C > JANYCG01. The sequence goes on along the minus strand of JANYJD010000186.1, from coordinate 22,890 downwards.
AACCGGCTGGTGATCGACCTCGCACCGCAAGCCGAGTTCATCGGCTGGGACATTACCGCGCTCGGCCTGCCGCACGCCAGCCAGCCGTTCACGCACGGCAGTTTTTGCCAGCATATAGATTTGCCGGGCGTGTGGCTGGAGCGTGGCCGGATTGATGCGACGGACACGCGCTTGATGGATGGGCCACTCGGCTTGGATGGCCACCGCTGCATGGCGTCGCTGTTTTTTGCGGCAGGCAGCGCGCTTGCGCGGGGTCGGCGTGAGGCCGCGCTGGATGTGGCGCGCGAGGTCATCAATGGCCATCCACTGCAGGGCAGCGCCGGCGCCACCAGTCCCAATGCGCAAGTGGTTGTGGTGCGCGTGCTCGCACCGGTGGTCGAACCGGTGGCGCATTTGCTGAGAACCATCTGGCTGGCCTGGCGCCGTCACTTCTGGAACCTACCCGGTGCAAGCCCCCGCATTTGGTCTACGTAGTGCTCCATACAGTGCTTGATGTAGTACTGGATGTGGCGCGAGTAGTTTCAGGTACCGCACGTGCCTGCGTTGGCCCGCGTGAAGACCTGACCGGGTGGCGTGGCAAGGTCACCGCGTGACGACGCAACCCGCAAGGCACCATCGCCGCGCGCCAGCAGCGTCAGCGTGCCACGTTGGCCGCCCAGCGCGCGCACCTCAGCGCCGCTGATCTGCCCGGCAAAACCACGGCTGCGGTCACGCCAGGCCAGCACCCCGGTGAACACCTGATGCTTCTGCACAAAACGCAGTGAAGTGTTTTCGCGTGGCCCTGAAGTAGGCCCGCACCACAAGCCCTCCAGTCGGGCCGGTACCACCCACAGGTGCACTTTGCTCGACTTTTGCAGGCCCACCTTTTTGTCAGGCACGGCAAGAACCGTGGTGCGGTCCGGCGCCCAGTCGCCCATGTCCCAGTCATGCGAGACAAGCCGGGTGCCAGGTTTGAGCGCCAGCAGAGCAGGACGCAACTGCAGGTTAACTTCAGGCAGCAGGTACATGGTGATCACCGTGGCGCTGGACAGGTCGGTCTTGAATAAGTCCTGTTCGCGGAACTGTGCGCGCTGGGCAACGCCTGCGCTCTGCGCATGCGCGTTGCTCAGGCGCACCAGGGTCGGGTCGATCTCCACACCCAGGCCCGTTGCACCAAAACGCCGGGCCGCCAGAATGACGATGCGGCCATCGCCCGAGCCAAGGTCAAGCACATGATCACCCCGCTTGACGCCAGCGGCGCTGAGCATTTCCAGAGTCACGTTGTCTGGCGAAGTGACAAACGGGACTTCTTCGCCTGCCGCTGGATTGACCAATGCGAGCAGGCCTATCAGCGTCAGGCCCAAGGCAGTTTGGAAGGTGTTGAGGATGATGGTTTTGATCATCCAAAAATTGTAGCGGAGCGCTTATGTCAAATAGCAACCATCTGGCGCACGCCATTGGCTTCCATGTCCTTGCCCAAGCCACTGGCCAACACCGCACCGCGCTCCATCACCACGTAGTTGTCTGCCAGTTCCTGCGCAAATTCGTAGTACTGTTCCACCAGCCAGATCGCCACCTTTTCCCCATTCATGCCGCAGTCGGCCAGCATGCGGATGACGCGGCCAATGTCCTTGATGATGCTGGGCTGGATGCCCTCGGTAGGCTCGTCAAGTATCAACAGCTTCGGCTTCGCGGCCAGCGCGCGGGCGATGGCGAGCTGCTGCTGCTGCCCGCCCGACAGATCACCCCCGCGCCGGTTCAGCATCTGCTTTAGGGAAGCAGGAGAGATTGGGGAATACGCCGGGTGGCGTATGGGCGCAAACACGCCGCAAATCCAGAAAACCGACTCGATATTAAATTAATAGCTACTCTTGCATGCTACACAAGGGCTACGGGTCAATTTCATGGGTAATGCCGGAAAAATGCAGCCTCAACCCCAGGCTGGGGCCCCCATACCAGCCAAACCGCACAAACCGCGTCTCAATGCCCCGCCATGTCTCCCCATAACTGCGTCAGCCGCGCGTCGCGGCCACAGCCATTGCGGTAGTACTTGTAGCGGACCGGGTTCTTCTTGTAATAGTCCTGGTGGTATTCCTCAGCCGGGTAGAAGGCGGTCGCCAGGGTGATCTCGGTCACGATGGGCTCCTTGAACGGTTTGGACTTTTCCAGCGCGCCGCGAGAGGCTTGGGCGATTTTTAGCTGCTCGTCATTTTGGGCAAAGATGGCAGTGCGGTAGGGCGAGCCCTTGTCGCAGAACTGCTGGTCTTTGACCGTGGGGTCAATCGTGTGCCAAAAATATTCAACCAGCCGCTGGTAAGTCACTTTGGCGGGGTCGTAAACCACTTCCACGGCTTCGGCATGCCCGGTGCTGTGGGACGACACCTGCTCATAGGTGGGTTTGACTGTTTTGCCCCCGGTGTAGCCCGACGTGGTGGAGATCACGCCGGGGATCTTGTCAAAGTCAGACTCCACACACCAGAAGCAGCCGCCCGCAAACACGGCTTTGGCTGTGACGGCGGGCGTTGCAGGCGGCGTGGCGGTTGGGGCCGTCTGCGCGGCCACCTGTGCGCTCATGTAAGCACCTGTCAACAGCACAGCGCCCAGCACGGCCGTGCAGCCCGCCACGAGCCGTTTGAAAATTCGATTTTGAGTGGTCATGATGCCTCCGTGAATTTAAGGGCAACGCCATTGTTGCAGTACCGTTTTCCTGTGGGCACCGGGCCGTCGTTGAAGACATGGCCCTGATGGCCGCCGCAGCGCACGCAGTGGTACTCAGTGCGCGGCAGCACCAGTTTGAAATCAGTTTTGGTGGCCACAGCGCCGGGCAGAGTGCTAAAAAAACTCGGCCAGCCGGTGCCGCTTTCAAATTTGCTGATTGAAGAGAACAGTGGCAAGTCGCAACCTGCGCAGTGGTAACTGCCTTTGCGCTTTTCCGCATTCAGCGGGCTGGACTGGGAACGCTCGGTGCCATCTTTGCGCAGCACGTCAAATTGGGCCGGCGTGAGGCGCCTTTGCCACTCGGCATCGCTCAGGCGCAGCGGCACGATGGCAGGGGTATCCCCAGCGGGGCTGGCAGCAAAGGCCTTGTGGGCCAGGCCAAGGGTGCCAAGCAGGGCCAAAAGGTGGCGTCGAATCATGGTGAGACTCTCTTAAGTTGGGGTGATAGCCTGTCAGTCGGGCAAGGGCGCGAATCCTTTCATCGCCACATGCCCATGCGAGCGTGCTTGAGCCGCCGGGTCGCCCAATGGTTCCCGCGCGCCCGCCTGCCTCGGCGCACAGGCCGGTACAGGTATCCGCTTTGTAAACCGTGGAACGCGGTGCAAAGGCACTGGCGCATTTGCTGCCGAGCCGGTAGCGTCAGCCCGCACAGCCACGCAGGCTGTGCCGCCTGCCCGGTGCCGCCACACTGTGGCATCGGTGTGTTCGCCAGCGCACAGACGGCTTGACGGATACCGGGTTATCGTAGGACCAACCCTGAAAGCCGGATCGTCAATGAACAAGCATTTTTGGTCAACCATAGTGAGTGGCCGCGCCCGCCAGTGCAAATGCCTGCTGCTGGCCTGCGCCGCCTGGATGGCGTGCGCGGCGATTGCGCAAACCGACCCGGCGGCGGCCCTGCGTGCCAAACACACTAACTTAAGTGCGCAACTGCGGCAGAACCAGTTCAAGCGCCCTTTGGTGCTGGACTCGGTTGAGCAGCGCAACGGCTTGAAAGGCGACATCTACGGCGTGGTGGATTACCCGTTTGACCTGGTGAGTGCCGCCCTGAACAACCCGGGGCATTGGTGCGATGTGATGATCCTGCACATCAACACCAAATACTGCCATGCGGTCGAAGGCGCGGCGGGCACGACGTTGAAGGTCAATATTGGCAAGAAAACGCCCGAAGAACTGGCTGACGCGCCACGGGTCGAATTCAAGTACAGCGTTGCCGCCAGCAGCGCCGATTACTTAGCCATCACGCTCAACGCGAAAGACGGGCCGTTGGGCACAAGCGACTACCAAATCCATCTCCAAGCGGTAGCGCTCCCAGCCAGCAAGACGTTTCTGCACCTGACCTACGCCTATTCCGTGAATTTTGGCGGACGCCTCGCAATGCTGACTTACCTGGCCACGGTTGGCAGTGGCAAGGTCGGTTTCACCGTGACCGGCAAAGAGCCCGACGGCGAGCCCGCCTACATAGCCGGCGTGCGCGGCCTGGTGGAGCGCAACACGATGCGCTACTTCCTGGCCATTGACGCCTTTCTCGATTCAAGCCGCACTGCACCTGCCATGCAGCTGGAGCAACGCCTGCAAAACTGGTTCAATGCGGTTGAACAATATCCAAGGCAACTCCATGAGGCGGACCGCCCGGCATATATGGACATGAAGCGTGCCGAGGTTGTGCGCCAGCAGACCGAGCGGTGACCCAGATGAACCATTTGCTGCACACTGCACTGCTCTCTGCGCTCTGCGTTGTGCGGTCTGCGGTCTGGCACGCGATCATCGCAGCGAATGAATTGGGCGTGAAATCAGGGGTCGCTTGGTGCCACCCTGGCTTAAAGTGTCTGCGCAAATTGGAACAACTTTATAAGTGGAAACATTGGGCATAAAGTTCGGTGCACTACCTGCCCAGACCCGTCGGCGAGGCATATCTGAAGTTGATGCAGCGACCGGTTGAATCCGCCCAGTTCACAGCGGACGAACTTACCGTGGCAATCCTCAAGCACAGTTGCAAGCTCTGGATGGATGGCAAGGGCGCCTGGCGGAACAACGTGTTTGTTGAACGGTTGTGGCGCAGCGTGAAGTACGAGCGGGTGTATTGGATGGCCTGTGACAGCGTGAGTGCAGCACGCGCCTACATCGCAAACAAGCGCAGGCACTTCTATTTGGCGTAGCACGCGTTTTGCGTACACTTTGGTATTCATTTTGTCCGACTGAGGCAAAATCACGTTGCTGTTTTCAAACCCGAGGAGATTTCTTCATGATTACCCGTCGCACATCATTGATCTATACCAGCGCGCTCGGCACCTTGGGCGCCTTGCCCTGGTTGGGTCAAGCCCAGGCGCAGACCAAATACCCGGACCAGCCCGTCAAGCTCATCGTCGCTTTGCCCGCAGGCGGCGGCGTGGACATGATTGCGCGCCAATTGGGGCAAAAGCTGAGCGCCGCTTTGGGGCAACCCTTCTTGGTGGAAAACCGCGCGGGGGGCTCAGGCCAGATTGGCATGCCAGTGGTGGCAAAGGCGCCGGCCGATGGCTACACCCTCACCGTGTCGCCCGCTTCGTTTTTAACAACGAACAAAAGCATCTTCAAGAGCTTGCCGTACGACCCCGAGGCCGACTTTGCACCCGTCACGCGCCTGGTGAATCAGGCCATGATCCTGGTCGTCAAAGACAAGCAGAAATACCCAACGATGGCGGCCTTCATGGCGGCTGCAAAAGCCAATCCGGGCAAACTCACCTACGCTTCTTCGGGGGATGGCAGCCCGCAGCATTTGGCAGGCCTGATGTTTGAAACCCGTACAAAAACCCAGCTGCTACACATTCCCTACAAAGGCGGTGCGCTGGCCGTCAACGACACCATTGCCGGTGTGGTGGATTGCATATTTGCCGTGATGCCCGAAGCTGTTCCCCACGTGAAGGCGGGCACGCTGCATCCCCTGGGCGTCATGACCCAGGCGCGCTCGTCCATATTTCCCCAAGTGCCGACGATGATCGAGAGCGGCGTGCCCGACTTGAGCCTGCCCACCTGGATCGCCCTGCTGGCGCCTGCGAAAACACCCAAACCCATCATCGATCAAATCCACCGCGCCGTGGCGGCCGCGTTTGATGCAGAAAGCCGAAGCAAGCTCGCCGATATTGGTATGGACATCGCTATCGCCGGGCCAGAAGACTTGCAGCAACTGATTGCACGCGATATCCGCATTCATGCTGAACTCGTTAAAGCTGCAAACTTGGTGCCGCAGTAAACCGGGCTTGCATTGTCGGGAAAGGCCTGCGCGTCACGCACAGGCTTTTTTTTGGCAAGCCTTTGCCTGGGCCTTATTGTTCAGAGACGGTCACCGCGGCGCACACAACTTGTTTGCGGCGTTCGTGCAGTACTTCTAGCAACTGCTTGCGGGCATCTTCTTTTTTCATCAACTGTAGGCTACCTGAAGAATCAAAAATTCAGTTCAAATTTCGGCCAATGCGTTAAAGGCTGCGCCAGCCGACGGCTCCACCGTGTTGCTGGCCCAGGATGCGATTGCAACCGTCTGCCCGTACCTTTATGCCAAGCTGGCCTATGACCCGATTGCCGACTCGCAACCCGCGTCACTGGAGGTCGAATTGATCCTCGGCGTGGCGCTTGGCCCTGCCGTGCCAGACAGCGTGGCCAGTGTGCGTGAGCTGGTCGACCGGATGCGCGCCAACCCCACAACTCGCCAACGCGGCTTCGCCCGGCACCGGCAGTTTGCCGCATCTGCTGGAAGCCATGTTGCTCAAGCAAGCAGGCGTGGCCGGGCAACATGAAGCTTCTGTCGTCGCTTTCACCCGCCGCACAAGACAACGTGCGGCGTTATATTAAGGCTTAGCTGGATGCCTTCACCACCCCAGCGGAATGGGCCGGCTCGAACGAACTGCTGCTGTGCTCGGCGGTGGTGCCACTGGTCCAGGCCATCTGACCCATGCCACAGGCTGGATCCTGTCGGATATCAAGATTACCATCAACTAAATAGCTAACTATACATACAGGACGAGGGCTACAGACCTAAAATGCATACTTTTATGCAGAACATGGCCTGCACTGCGCCCGGGACAAAAATGGCTGCGCGCCAAGCCCTGGCGAGGCGTTCATGATCGCACGGCCCCGCGGTCAGCGTCCGGCACAAAATCAATGAAGCCCCGCTCCACATTGGTGGACACCAGCTTCACGCGGACCTTGTCGCCCACTTTGAAGCCCGTCGATGTGGTGACCAGCTTGCCCTCGGACGGCGGCGTGAACACGCGTACCCACACGCCAGCGGCAGAGGCCCCTGTGACCACGCCGTCAAACTGCTGCCCGATGCGTGATTCCAGCAACAGCGCGGCTTCGGATTTGCGCAATTGGCGCTCGACCTTGTTGGCGCCATCTTCCTGGCGCGTGCAGTGCAGGGCCAGCTCGCCTAACTCGGCATTCGCATACGGCGTCGGCAGATTTGCCAAAGTGGCCTTGAGCAAACGCGAGGTGATCAGGTCGGGGAAACGCCGGTTGGGCGCGGTGGAATGGGTGTAGTCACGCACCGCCAGGCCAAAGTGGCCGATGGGCGCGCCACCCGGCACCTCCACCACATACTCGCCACGGCCCATGAGCTTGACGATGACCAAAGACAGGTCGGGAAAGCGCAACGGGTCAGCCACGCGGCGTTTGGCCAAAAAGGCTTCCAGCGCTTTGGAATCGGGCTCGGGCGGCAGCACCTCGCCGTATTCTTTGGCCACGCCCACAATGCGCAGCCAGCGCTCGGGCGAGCGCACCACGCGGCGCAGCGACGCCACGCTTCTGCCCGCCAGAAAGCGCGCGGTGCAGCCGTTGGTGGCAATCATCACTTCTTCAATCAACTGGCGCGCACGGTTTTGCTCCTGCTGGCGGATATCGACCACGGTGTCGCCATCAAACACGGCATGTGGCTGGAAGGTTTTGAATTCGAGCGAGCCCTCGGCACGACGGCGTGCGCGCAGTTGCTGGGCCACAGAGTCCTGCGTGCGCAATTGCGCTTCCATACCCGGCACGGCAGCCGCCGCCGCAGGCAGTGCAGCCTTGCCGTCAATCCAGGCGCTAACCGAATCGTAGGCCAGCTTGGCCTTGCTGCGCACCCGGGCGCGGTAGACCGTGGCGCCGGCCAGCGAGGCGTCGGGATTGAAGACCATCTCGGTCACCATGGCCAGGCGGTCTTCATTGAGGTTCAGCGAGGTCAGGTCGGTGGACAGGCGCTCGGGCAGCATCGGGAAGATGCGCGCCGAGGTGTAGACCGAGGTGGTGTTGTGGCGGGCGTGGTCGTCAATCGGCGTGCCTTTTTTAACCAGCGTGTCGACGTCAGCAATCGCCACGAAAAGCTTCACGCTGCCCTGGGGCAACACCTCACACACGGTGAGCTGGTCAAGATCACGCGAGTCGTCATTGTCGATGGAGCACCACAGCAGGCTGGTCAGGTCCCGAATGTCGCCTCCCGACTCGTGCCCTGGGCCGGCGATGGCCGCGAGTTGCTGGTCAACCGCCTTCGAGAACTCGGGTTGCAAGCCGCGCTCGGACATGGCTGCGGTGGCAAGGCGGACAAGGTCAGAGACCTGATGGGGGCGGTGGTTGTTCATGGGCGCAATATACATCCGCCCGGCTGGCTCATGGGATACTTCAACGGGATTGCACCCTTTCGCCATCGCGCCACCACCATGTCAGCAGAGACATCACATGGATGAATAATATGGGTAATTTAAATGGGTAAGGGCCGGCTGGAAGCGTTCAGCACGTGCTGGCCATCCCGATTGCGCTGTTGGGCTACTCGTGGTTTGCGGGCGCGCTGATCGTCGCAGTAGCGCTGATCTGGTTCATTCCGGACCGCCGGATTGAGAAGGTAATGGAATCGTGAGAGCACAGGGCAGTTGTGCCGCACACCAGCTATTGGCGCGATGCCCATAGCAGCTAAGAGGCTGCGCGTAAGGCTTTCAATCGCGGCCACAGCAAATTCAACGCCAGCCCTGCCATGACCAGGCCCGCCGCTGCCAGCTTCCAGCCGGGCAATGGCTCGGCCAGCCACAGCGCCGCCGTCGCCATGCCAAACACGGGCACCAAAAGCGCCATGGGCGCGATGGTGGCTGCCGGGTGGCTCGCCAGCAGCCAGCCCCAGGCAGCATAGCCAAACAGCGTGTTGCCCCAGGACTGCCAGAGCACCGCAATCCAGGTGGCTGCGCTGGCCTGGCGCAGCCCGGCAAACCCAAGGTCCCAGCCTTCAAACACCCATGAGAGCACCAGCAGCGGTGGCACCGCAAAAGCACTGGACCACACAACATAAGACAGCATGTTGGCCGGGCTGCCCTGCTTGGCCACCATGTTGCCCCCGGCCCACGACAGCGCGCCCAACAGCACCAGCGCCAGGCCCAATACCGTCGTGCTGCCGTCGGTGTGCAGCACGATGACGCCAATGCCTGCCGTGGCCAAGACCAGCGCCACCCACTGGAAGCCATGCACCTGCTCACGTGCCAGCCACATTGACAGGCCAATGGTGAAAAACACCTGGGTCTGAATGACCAGCGACGCCAAGCCCGGAGAAATGTGGCCGTTGATGGCGAAGTAAAGCAAGCCAAACTGCCCCACGCCGATCAGCACGCCGTACAGCGCCAGGTTGCGCCATTTCACCGCCGGGCGTTTCAGGAAAAACAGCGCCGGGAAAAACGCAAGGGTAAAGCGAAGCGCTGCAAACAGCAGCGGCGGCAATGACCCCAGCACCACCTTGATGATGACAAAGTTGGTGCCCCACACCGCCGCCACAGCCAGCGCCAGAAGGAAGTGCCGCCAGGGCAGGCTAGCGGGCATCGGTACCGTTGGCCGAACGCCGCATGTCACGCAGCATGAAAAGGTACAAGCCCTCCACCTTGTCCCGCGCCCAGGGCGTCTTACGCAAAAACTTCAGGCTGGATGCCACGCTGGGGTCGCTGGTGAAGCAGCGCACGGGCATGCGCTGAGCCAGGCCCGGCCAGCCGTAGTGCGCGGCCAGCGCGGTGACGATGGCTTCCAGCGTGAGGCCATGCAGGGGGTTGCGGGCTTGCGGGGCTGGGTGCGCGGCCAGGGGTGGCGCGCCTGGGGCATGAGCTTCCTCTGGTTGCGATGGCGCAGGAGCGACCGATTCGATTTGCACGGCCATCACTTCACATTGCACTCGCGGCGCAGCAACGCCATTGCGTCTTTGAGCTCATAGTCGCGATCGCTTTGCAGCGTGGCCTGCGCGTCTTCAATGAACTCTTGCCAGAGCTGCGCATAGTCGCCCTGGTGCTGCTCGGGCGCATTGTCCAGGATGTATTGGCGGGCCAGCTCTGGATCAAGCCCCTTTGGTTTTTCGAGGCTGCCACTCTCGCCATCGAGCTTGCTGTCTTTGCGGATTTTCCGGATCAAACTGGCGGCCGCCTTTTCAGTCAACAGCGTTTTGGGTGGCGAGGCGGTTGCAATGCTCAAAAACAGGGTCAGCAGTGAACTGTCGTCGCCATGCCCGCCAGTGGCCTTGTTCCAGGCGTCGGACGCCGCGCGGTCAAAGTCGTCCACTTCGGCCAGCACATCTTCGACCCAAAAATAGCGGCCCACGAATGCCGGCGTCTGGTCGAACAATTTGCGCGTGGGCAGTGACGGGTCCAGAATCTTCGACAAATCAGCCAGCACGGTTTGCCGCGCCGCCTGCACCACCGCGTGGTACTCAGGCGGCAGGTTTTTTGGCATGGGGATGGCGATGGCTATGGACCCCTTGATGGCAGCCGCCTTCTTGCGCAGCAACCCCACCAGCTTGTCAAACGCCACCCAATCCGGCATCTCGGTGCGTTTGGCAGCCAGCACCAGCAAGGCCGTGCGGATGACGGCCTCGGCGTCTTTGCCGGCCTCTTCCAGCTCGGCGGCATCCATGCCCAGCGTGTCGGCCAGCCAGATCGCTGCATCGATCACTTGCACCACCTGGCTGCGCCTGGAAAGCTCGGCCTGAAAGTCGGGCAGTTTCTTCAGGGTCCATTTGGCCAATATCGGAATATGGTCATCGGTAAAACCGCCGCCCTCGTTCATGCCAAAGTGGCTGTTTTGCGGCATGGCGATCAGGCTTTTGAGCATGTCTGAGCCCGCTTTGGAACGCGATAAAAACGAGTGGTCGCGCAGCAGCTCGGCAGCCTGGTGCAAATCGCCGCCGGTGGCCTCTTCAAGGTGCAGGCTCACCAGATTGATGATGCGGTCTTTGGCGCGTTCAAGCTCGGGGCGCAAAAACTCGCTGCCAAAGTAGCGTGCAATTTGCACCATGCCTTTGGGCGCGCTAGTGTTGATTTCATCCAGCTTTTGCGCGTCGATGATGCCGTTTTGCGCGCCATACGCCAGCGCTTTTTCGAAAAAAGGCCGCGCGTCAAAAACCGAAACGGAAGAGACCATCTTGGCGGAATGTTTTAACGACCCGGCTAGATCGCCGACTCTTCGTCTGACTCGCGCTTGGCGGGCGTGGCCTTGCCACGGTCTGTGTCGCCGGTCTCAAACTTGCCGTCATCTTCCTCGATGCCAGCCTCGGCACCGGTTTCATCACCCAAGCCGAGGTCATGGGCCCGCGCCTTCGCGCGCATCACCAACACCGTCTCGATGAACAGGTCAGGATTCTTGTAACGCAGGATCCAGGCCAGCTGCATCCAGTCCTGGTCGGCCACTTCGTCCTCTTCCAGGCGCGGTTTAACGTAGGCGCTGGAGAGCAGCGCGGTCTCGGTCAGGATTTCGCCGTCGTCTTCTGATGCTTCAAACGTGCCGGTGCGCGCAAAGCACTCAATGCGTGCCCATTTCTCTGAAAAATAGTCGGCCAGCGCCTCGCTGCCGCCTTCCAGGTCCCCGATGGCGGTCAAAAACTCCAGCGGGTCGGCGCCGTCGCGGAAAATGATGGCATTGACCATGCCGCGCAGGTGGGTGCGGGTAAGGTCTTTGTACTGCTTCTCAATCACGACAGCCCGGGCAAATTGCGCGGGCGAGACCAGCAGGTTGATGACGGATTCTTTGGAGTTATCGTATTCGCGGATCACCGCCAGGATGTCCTTGGGCGGCAGTTGTTCCAGCACCACCATCAGCGCACCATCGCCCTGGGCATCCGCCAACTCCACCAGCGCGGACTCCGCGCCAACAATGTCACCGGCGGCAATCAGGCTTTGGGTTTTTGCAATCAGTGCGAGTTGGTTTGTCATGTGTGCGCTAAGTTAGTCTTTGCGGTCAAAGCCCTGCTCTGCCATCCAGTCAGCGCCCGCCTCTTCGCGGGCGCGGGCGTCACGTTCGTCGTCACCATCAGGGCCCGCAACCGGATCGGCACGGTCGTCACTGGAATTTGAATTACCGTCAGCGCTGTCGCCGTCATCTTCCTCTTCGTCTATGGGTGCAGCGGATGTGCCCTCGGGTTTGCTGTACATGTACTCCAAACCGGCGGCCACAGTCAAAAACCACTCGCCCATAGGCTGCTTCAGCACCACATGGGACAGATCTTGCGCCCACCGCGGCAAAGCAATGGCATCGGCAAGGGACGCCCACTCTGGCAACTCATCCGATTCCTGGCTGAGCAAATGATCCATCACCGCCGGTTTTTTGAACTCAAAACCCTGGTGGAAGATCACCGCCACCATCTCGGGGCTGAGTTCCATCATCTGCAGCAAAAAACCAAGCTCTTTGCGCCGCTCGGCCAAGCGCTGGCGCAGCACGTCCCGGCCTTCTGAGTCAAAGCTCAGATCGTTGATTTCAGCCTGGTAGGCCGAGCGCAGTTCGTGAAAGAAGGGGGAAATGCTCATGTTGTCGGGTTTTTCATCGGTATGTCATCTTCGTTGCGGCTTTTCGTTGCTGAATCCCCATATGGGGCCACGCTTGACTTTTAAAACTACCTCATAAAGGCAATCTGCCGAAGTAGCCTTGCCAAATTTCGCGGGCAGTATCGATGGGGCTGTCCAGCAGGTTGCGCCGACGGTTGTCGTCATAGGCCTCGCGCCGGTCCGGGTCTGACAGCACGTCATACGCAGCTTGAACGGAACGAAACCTGTCCGCCGCGTTGGTGGCGGCGTTTTTGTCAGGATGGTAGAGCGACGCCTGCGCGCGGAATGCCTTTTTGATATCGGCAAGCGTTGCGCTGCTGGCCAGCCCGAGGGCTGCGTAATGGTCTGTCATGCCGGGTCTGTCATGCGTGCCTGGGTTCCCTGGGAGCTTTCCCTGCTAGTGTTGATTGGCGCGCCGGGCGGCAACCAGGTTGCTGCGGGTCTTGGATTATGCCCGCATTGTGGCCACTACTGAAACTAGCTGCTGCTCAGCTGCTCACCCCAATCCGCCATGGCCGTACCAGCACGCTGCGAATCGGGAGTTCTGCGGGATAAGTGGTGTCGCCCGGCTCGGCTCGGCGGCGAGAGTTTAAAAAACCGTTGCCAGACGCGCTGGCCGGGGCATGGTTCGGACGTGCGTTGAGGTTTGTGCGGGGGTCGCCTTCCAGCAGGATGGACGGCTCAGGAAAGGTCAACCCGTCACGCGTCCACTTGGCGTAGGCCATGACCACCCCCTCGCGCTGGGCCGCTGTTTCCAGGCTGACGACGGCGCCAATGTGCATCGTGTCAAACACATCCTTGATGAACAGCCGCCGCACGGCCACAGCCCCGCGCACCACCGGCAGCGCCACTTCCTTCACCGGCGACCAGCGCCGCCCGGCACTGGACTGGGGGTTGCTCCGTGACGAGGGCAGCTCAACCCGGTAAAACAGCGTCATGCCGGCCGCAGAGAAAACCACCATGCGGCCATCGGCATCGTGGCTGACGGCCAGCACATCGGTCGGCATGTTCAGGTTGATCAGGCTGTAGCCCGAGTCGACAGTGGGGTCGCGGAAGAAGTTCCACACGCAACCGTCTGGCCCGACTGTGAAAGCTTCTTCCTCGCCCTGGCTGTTGCAGACCACCACCGTTTGCCGCCAAAGCGGCCTTTGACTGCCTTGCGGTTGCCGTGGCAACCCATCGTTTTGGCGGTTCTTTCCCTGAACGGCGGCGGTCGCTCCCTGCGCGCACCCTGCGTGTGACAAACCCATGACAACTCCTTGGTATCCGGCTCGGCAACTTGGCCACACCGGTAGAAAACAACGTGAATGAAGTGTCTGTTGGCCTGCCCAAAATGTCCTGAAAGCGACCTTAAGAAAACCTGAAACGTTCTGAAGCAGGCTTAAGCAAGATGCCGATTTATTTTCATAACATGAAATATTTAAACTTCCACCAAGACACCGCCGCGCCCACGCGAGTGGCCGCCCCCGGATACACTGCGTCTGCGTAAAACTTTACAAATTGCCTGTGAATTCTTCGCCCCGACGTGACTACCGCTTCACTCTCTGACATCAGTTTTGGCTCGTTCGTGCTGCAGCGCCACGAACGCCGTCTGCTGTCAAACAACAAGCCCTTGCTGCTGGGCGCGCGCGCCTTTGACGTGCTCACGGTGCTGCTGGACAACGCGGGCCAGCTGGTGACCAAACAACGGCTGTTTGAGCAGGTCTGGTCGGGCACGGTGGTGGAGGAAAACAACCTTCAAGTCCACGTGTCAACCCTGCGCCGCCTGCTGGGCGCGGACAGCATTGCCACGGTGGCGGGGCGGGGCTACCGTCTCACTGCGCCGGTCAAACCGCCAGCCGATGCACAGGGTGCCACGCAACCAGCAACACCCGCCATCGCCCCGCCGGCCGGCATCGCAGCGCAAACCGCTTCAACCGACGAAGCGCAAGTGCGGCACAACCAGCTGGCCCACCGCTGGACCGTGGCCGTGCTGCCGTTTGTCAATCTGGGCGGGGATGCCGACCAGGAGTATTTCTCGGATGGGCTTGCCGAAGACATCATTACCTACCTGACCCACTCGCCGTGGTTGCTGGTGGTCTCGCGCAATTCGTCGTTCACTTACCGGGGCAGCAGCCTTTCCAGCGAACACATCGGCCAGGCGCTGGGCGCCCGTTACCTGGTTCTGGGCAGCGTGCGCAAGGCAGCCAGCCAGTTGCGCATGACAGCCGAGCTGGTGGACACCCATAACCACGACACACTGTGGTCGGAGCGCTATGACCGCCCGTTGACCGACCTGTTTGCCGTGCAGGCGCAAATTTCTGCCCACGTGGTCAGCACCATTGAGCCGGTGTACCTGCGCCGCGAGGAGCGGCACTCTAGCCAGGTGGTTGAAAAAGACATGCAGCACTGGGACATGCTGATGCGCGCGCGCTGGCACTTCTGGCTGTCCACCAAAAGCCATGTTGTGCAGGCGCAGGGCCTGTTGCAGCAGGCGCTGGCGTTGAAGCCGTCAGATTCGCCCACGCTGTCGCTGATGGCGTTTACCCATCTGGCGCAGGTGTGGGGCAGTTGGGCCCCAGACCCCCGCGCCGCCATTTCCGAGGCGACCCGGCTGTCGCTGGGCGCCATCCGCAACGACGACCGCGACGCATTCGCCCATTTCACCCTGGGCGCGGTGCTGTCATGCACGGGGCAGCTCGACTGGGCCATTGCGGAAATGGAGCGCGCCTTGAGCCTTTACCCGCAGTTTGCCGCCGCCGCCGGGGAACTGGGCCGCCTGCTGGTGTTTGCCGGCCGTACCGAGGAGGCGGCAGAGTACGTGCTGCAGGCCATTGATGCCAGCCCGCATGACCCGCACCTGAGCCTGTGGATGCGCACACGCGCCATTGGCTGCTTCATTGACGGCAACCATGCAGACGCGCTGCGCTATGCCACCAGCGCCACCGCCAAACGGCCTGACTGGTTTTTCAACCATTTTCTGCTGGCCGCCTGCCAGGCTGCGGCGGGTGATCTGGCGGCTGCAAAAATCAGCATGGCCAATGGCCTGGAGCACCGTGGCTACACGCTGCAGGCATTCAAATTTGGGCATCCATTTGTGCATGAGCACCATGCCAAGGCGTTTTCCGATGCGCTGAAACTGGCGGGCTGGAACCCGTAGCATCCAGACACTGGTTGGCCCCCGCAACACGCCTTTTTTTCATGCCCTTCAGTGGGCTTTTTCAGGACTAGCCATGACGCTTGCGGCCGCTTCAACACCACCCTCCAGCAATGCCAAAAAAATCGCTATCCTGGGCGGCGGCATTTCTGCACTCACTACCGCGTTTGAGCTGACCAGCCAACCCAATTGGCAAGACAAATTTGACATCACCGTGTACCAGCTGGGCTGGCGCCTGGGCGGCAAGTGCGCCACCGCCCGCGGGCCCAACATGCGGATTGAAGAGCATGGCATTCACGGGTTTTTGGGCAGCTACTACAACGCCCTGCCCTTGATGAGCCGCGCCTACGAGGCGCTGGGCCGCGCGCCGGGCCAGCCGCTGGCCACGTTCGATGACGCCTTCAAGCCCGCCAGCTTTGTGCTGATGTGGGAGTTCATCGACGGCAAGATGACGCAGTGGCCCTTCACTGCGCCGACCAATGCTCTTCGCCCGTGCGACCCGGCGTCGCTGGCCAAACTGCAATCGGTGGACCACTGGATTGCGTCTGCGGCGCAGGTGCTGGACGGCCTGTTTGACCAGCACGAGGCCACGCACGGGCCGCAAGGCTTGATGGCCAAGGTGGAATGGGCAGCGGGGCGCACCGTGCTGCGTGTGGCACTCGCCGCAGTCCAGCGCGCCGAAGGCGATTTGTCTTCCATCGAATCCGCCGCCTGGCGCGCGCTGGATGCCGTGTGGGACTGGATGCACAACAGCGCAGAAAAATTGGCAGCAGGCGACACCGAATTGCGCCGCCTGCTGATCGTGGCAGAGTACCTGCTGGCCATCATTCGCGGCTGCATAAAGGACCAGGTGGCCACGCGCGGGTTTGACCCGCTGGACGCCGAGAACTTCAGCGACTGGCTGCAGCGCCACGGCGCGTCGATGAGGGTCACGTCGTCCCCCATGGCGCTGAACACGGTGAACCTCTCGTACCAGTACCCGAAGGGCGACACCGCCCGCACCGCGCTCATGGGCGCGGGCTGCTACCTGCATTGGACTCTGCGAAGCTTTGCCTACATGGGCGCGTTTGCCTGGCTGTTTGAGGCCGGCACGGGCGAAACGGTGATTGCGCCGCTGTACCAGGCGTTGGTGACGCGCGGGGTCAAGTTTGAGTTTTTCCAGAAGGTGGAGTCGCTGGTGTTGAGTGCCGACAAATCCAGCGTTGCCGCCGTGAACATTGGCGTGCAGGCCACATTGACAAACCCCACGCAACCCTACCAGCCCCTTATCAGCGTGAAAGGCCTGCCCGCCTGGCCGGGCCAGCCGCAGTTTGACCAACTGGTGCAAGGCGACGCCTTGCGCAACAGCGCGGTGGACCTGGAGTCGTACTGGAACGGCTGGCAGCCGGTGGCCCAGCGCCAGTTGCTTGCCGGGCGTGATTTTGACCAACTGGTGTTTGCCATCTCCATCGGTGCGGTGCCCTATCTTTGCACTGAGCTGCTGGCTGCCAGACCGGCTTGGCAAACCATGGTCGCCAAGGTCACGACCGTGCAGACTCAAACCATGCAGGTATGGCTCAAGCGCACCACGCCTGAACTGGGCTGGACTACGCCCTTTAAAAATCCCAACGACGCGGTGGTGGGGGCCACCTACATCAATCCGCTGGATGGCCAGGTGGACTTTACCCACCTGCTGAAGTGGGAAGACTGGCCCACCGATGGCATGCCCAGGGCATTGTGGTATTTCAGCGGTGCCATGGCCGACTATGAGGCCCCGCCGCCGTTCACCGACACCCAGTACCCGGCGCGTGCGCATGCGCGCGTCAAGGCGCAGTGCGTGCAATATTTGCAAGCCAACATCGGCCCGCTGTTGCCCCTGGCCACGACCAACGCCATCAGCCCGCCGGGCGACCCCATGGGCCTGGACTTCGGCCTGCTTCAGGGCATTGATGAAGCCACCGCAGGCGATGGCGTGCACCGCTTCAAACAGCAGTTCTGGCGCGCGAACATTGATCCGACCGAGAGCTATGTCACATCACCCCCCGGCAGCACGGCCGCCCGCCTGAAAGCGTGGGGCAGCGGGTTCTCCAATCTGGTGCTGGCGGGCGACTGGATCTACACCGGCTTGAACGTCGGCAGCGTGGAAGGCGCCGTGATGGGCGGGCGACTGGCCTCGCACGCAGTCAGCGGCTACCCGGCCCTGTCGGCCATTGTGGGTTACCCCGTAGCCGCCGTTTGAAGACGAGTCGACCTAACTCGCCGCTACTGGCTGGCTGGCGCGCACCCCGCCCAGCGGGCCACGCGCCAGCGCCCAGGCCACCAGCGCACATGCCGCTATGCCCACCACCATGGGCCGCGCCGTGCCATCTACAAACAGGCCCACCATGGCCATCGCCAGCGCACCGACAACAAACTGAAAGGTGCCCATCAGCGCCGATGCGGTGCCCGCAATGCTGCCGTGCGCATCCAGCGCCAGCACCGCCGTGGTGGGCACCACCAGGCCGAGAAAGCCAAAGCCAATCAGCATCATGCCGATGAGCACGTCCAGCCGGTCCACCCCCAGCAGGTTCAACAGCAACAGCGCCAGCATCACGGCGGCGTAGCCTGTCACCGCCACTTTGACCATGGCCTGCAAACCAAACCGCCCTGCCAGGCGACCGGTGAATTGCGACACGCCGATGAATGAGGCCGCATTCACCGCAAACGCCAGGCTGTACTGGCGCGGCGTCAGCCCAAAGTGGTTGATCATCACAAACGGCGAGTTGGCCAGGTAGACAAAGAAGCTGGCCATGCCAAAAGCGGCAATGAACACCAGCCCCAGAAAACGCCGGTCACGCAACAGCACGCCATAGGCGGCCAGCGCGCTGCTGACGCTGCTGTCCACCCGCTGCTGTGGCGGGCGCGTCTCGGGCAGGCAGGTTGCCAGCAGCACCAGGCCCAGCACGGCGGCCACCGTGACGGCCCAGAACACGCTGCGCCACCCCACCCATTCAATCAGCAGGCTGCCCGCCAGCGGCGCAAGAATGGGCGACACGCTGAACACCAGCATCAAGAGCGACATCAGCCGTGCGGCCTCCACGCCCGTGTGCAGGTCCCGCACCACCGCACGCGGCACCACCATGCCTGCGCAGGCCCCCAGGCCCTGAATGAAGCGCAGCGCAATCAGCGTGTTGATGTCAGACGCCAGCGCACAGCCAATGCTGCCCACGGCAAACAGCCCCAGGCCAAAATAAAGCGGTGCCTTGCGCCCCACCATGTCAGACACCGGCCCATAGACAATCTGGCCCACGCCCAGCGAGATGAAGAAAACCATCAGGCTGGCCTGCACCGCGCCCATGGACGCACCCAGGCTCTGGCCAATGGATGGCAGCGCAGGCAGGTACATGTCAACCGCAAACGGACCAATCGCCGACAGCAGGCCCAGCACCAGCGCGGTGCGCAGAAAGTCTTTATTCATTGACAATGATTTTCCCAGATGGAAAAATAGTGGAGCGCGATGTCGAATTCAACCCGCCTCGCGCATCCATGGATCAGGAGCAGCGCTGTGCTGAACCATTTTTTTCAAAGGATTTGCCATGCAATACATGTTGATCTATCAAGAGCCTCTGGGCGAATTCGCCAGCCGCAGCGACCCTGCCATCGCCGCAGCCAACATGGCGGCGTGGGGCTCTTACATCGGCGCCCTGCACGGGGCTGGCGTCGTCGTCAACGGCCATGGATTGCTGCCTCCGCAGATGGGCACCACAGTGCGCGTGCGGGGCGGCAAGCGGCTGGTGCAAGACGGCCCGTTTGCCGATGCCAAGGAGCATCTGGGTGGCTACTTTGTGATTGAGGCGCCGTCTCTGGATGTGGCATTGCACTGGGCCGAAAAATCCCCCAGCGCCCTGAAAGGCAGCGTGGAAGTGCGCCCGGTGATGCCACCCCATCCGGGCATGGGCATGCCAGTCGCCAACTGAAACTGGCGCAGATGCCGCCAGCCAGCGCTTCGTCTTCGCAGGAGGCGGTCGCACAAGTTGCCAGAACCGCCCGAACCGCCTACGGGCGCATTCTGGCGTATCTGGCCTACAAGTTCCGTGACATTGCCGCCGCAGAAGACGCGTTGGCCGAAGCATTTGCCTCGGCCCTTGCAACCTGGCCGCGAAACGGCGTGCCGGATTCACCCGAGGCCTGGCTGATGACGGCTGCCAGGCGCAATCTGCTACAGATGCAGCGCCACGCCAAAGTGGAACAAGACCCGGCAGCACTCATTTTGCTGTCCGACGACGACACCCCCGCAGCAGAACTGCCAGCCATCCCGGATGCGCGCCTGAAGTTGCTGTTCGCCTGCGCGCACCCGGCCATTGACGCATCGGTGCGCACAGCGCTCATGTTGCAGACGGTGCTGGGCCTGGATGCCGAAAAAATCGCCGCTGCGTTTTTGGTGACACCCAGCGCCATGGCGCAGCGCCTGGTGCGCGCCAAAACCAAAATCCGCCTAGCTGGCATCCACTTTGAAGAGCCTGAAGCACGCGAGCTGCCAGAGCGCCTGGACGCGGTGCTGGAGACGATTTACGCCGCCTTTGGCCTGGCCTGGGACGACCCTCTGGCCGGGGATGCGAGCGATAGCCTGGCCGATGAGGCCATCTACCTGGCGGACCTGGTGGCATCGATGATGCCCGCGCAGGCCGAACCTGCCGGGCTGCTAGCCCTGATGCTGCTGTGCGACGCGCGCAAGGCGGCACGCTACACGCCCAATGCCGATTCATCGCCGCGTTTTGTGCCGCTGCACCAGCAGGACACCACGCTGTGGGACAAGCAGCGGATTGACCAGGCCAATCGCATCCTGTGGCATGCTGCCAGCCAGCATCAGCCAGGGCCGTTTCAACTGGAAGCCGCCATCCAGTCAGCGCACTGCCAGCGCCTGTACACCGGCAGTGTGCCGTGGCAGAGCATTGCCCTGCTGTACGAGCAGCTTTTGCACATCGCGCCCACACTCGGCGCGCGGGTAGGCCATGCCGTGGCGGTTGGTGAATCGAGGGGGGCCGGGGCGGCGCTTGAATTGCTTTATGCCATTGCCGACCAGCATGACGTTGCGGCCTACGCGCCCTACTGGGCTGCGCGGGCGCACTGGCTGGCGCAACAGGGCGACGCATCGGCGGCCATCGCCAGCTTGCGCAGCGCACTGCACCTGCACCCCCGCAAGCCCGAGCGCGCCTACCTTCAGGATAAAATCGAATTACTCCTAAATAAATAGCTTTTTATGCACAATGGACAAGGGCTAGAAGGCTATTTCACCGTCAATTTCAGAAAAAAAAGGGGGACACGCCGAGAGCAGCACCCTACAACCTGTCCCGCTGCGCGAGCGACGGAAACAGCCGCCACCAGGCAATCGCCACCGCCAGCGTGCCGACGCCTCCCAGCACCACGGACCCAATGGGTCCCAGCCAGGCCGCAGTGACGCCGGACTCAAACTCACCGAGCTGGTTGGACGCCCCGATGAACACCGAGTTGACCGCGCTGACGCGCCCGCGCATGGCGTCTGGCGTTTCCAGCTGCACCAGCGTCTGGCGCACCACCACGCTGACCATGTCTGCCGCGCCGGACACCGCCAGCGCCAGCATGGACAGTCCGAAGCTGGTGGACGCGCCAAACGCCATCATCGCCAGGCCATAAACGCCCACTGCCAGCAGCAGCTTGTTGCCCACCCTGCGCTGCAGCGGCCAGCGCGCCAGTACGGCGGATGTGAGCAACGCCCCCACGGCGGGCGCGCCGCGCAGCAGGCCCAGGCCCCAGGGGCCGACATGCAAAATGTCTTTAGCAAACATCGGCAGCAGCGCGGTGGCGCCGCCCAGCAGCACCGCAAACAGGTCCAGCGACACGGCGCCCAACACGGCCTTGCGCTGGCAGATGAAGGTAACGCCCGCAAACACGGTGGCCAGCGTGACGGGTTCGTGTGGCGCGGGGGAATGGTCATACCGCAGGCGCGCCATGAAGAAGCAGCCCAGCGCAAACAGCACGGTGCAGGTGGCATACACCGCGCTGGCCCCGGCGATGAAGATCACCCCGCCGAGCGCGGGGCCACCAATCACCGCCGTCTGGATGCCTGCTGCGCTGAACGCCGTGGCGCGCGGCAGCATGGCCGCTGGCACCAGCAGCGGCGTGAGGGCTTGCTGCGCGGGCATCTGGAAGGCCCGGCAAGCCCCGAGCACGACTGAGGCGACCAGCAACAGATTGCGTGAGACGAATGGCGGCCAGCCTGCAACCCCAACTGCCCCACCAAACCCATGCGTTGCCGCCACCAACAGCAACGCCACCAGCGCCTGGGCTACCAGACATGCTGCCACGATGCGGCCCCGGTGCACCCGGTCTGCCACATGCCCAGCCACCAGCGTGAGCAGCAAAGCGGGCAAAAACTGGTACAGGCCGACCAAGCCCAAATCCCACGCGCTGCCCGTCAGCTCGTACATCTGCCAGCCCACCGCCACCAGCAGCATCTGGTTGCCGGTCGCGCCAAAAAGGCGTGCAAACCACATGCGCATGAACGCACGCTGGTGCACCAGGTCTGAGAAAGAATTCAATGGGGGATTGGCGTGCGCCAGATGAACCCTAGACCAGCCCCGGACCCCACCGCGTCAACCCCGGATGGACGCCAGCACATCGACGCGCTTGAGCAGCTCGCGGTCATTCCACGGCTTCTTGAAAATGCCGTACAGGCCCTGGATGTTGTGCACACGCGCCTGCATTTCTTCATGGCCGGTGATGGCAATGACCGGAATGTCTTCGGTGTCCATGCTGCCCTGGATGGCGGCTATCAACTCAAAACCATCCATGTTGGGCATCTCCAGGTCGGTGATCACCACCGAGAATTTCCGTTTGGCCATGGCTTGCAGCGCCTGCACGCCGTCGTTGGCGGTTTCGATGTGATAGCCCTGGGCCTCAAACAGCTTGCGCAGTTTGGCTCTGGGCACGGCCGAGTCGTCAACCACCAGAACCGATTTGGGCAAGCGGGCCAGGCCGATGTCAATGACGGTGTCGTTTTCAGCGGGGGTGACGTGAAACTGCGTTGTCGTGCCCAAAGGGATGTCTACCGCGGGCCGGTCCCTCAGCACCGCCTCAAGCGGCGCGGGCTGCGCAGACACGGGCTGTGCCGATTGCACCGGCCGGGCGGGCTGGTCTGCAATGTCGTCAAAACGGGGTTCACCGCCCCGGCGTGTGCCAAAGTAAATCAGCAACAGGCCAGCCGGCACCGCAATGGCAAAAGGAACCAGATAAACCTGAAGCAGATCGAAAAAATTTGGCATCGTATCGTCTCAG
>JANYJD010000383.1 GCA_025358555.1 Rhodoferax sp. | reverse complement strand
GCAGTGGAAGTCTCTGGCGCGTCGCTGCGGCACAAGACAACCCCACCGCCACGGCGAATGGATTCACTGCGTGCATAGCGCATATCGGCCAGGAAACTGTTCACCGTGCTGACCATCACATTAGACTGGATCAGCCCCTTGAATGAGGGGGCAGCGAGTGTGGTCAAAATGGCAATAATTGCCACCACGACCATCACTTCAATCAAGGTCAATCCATTGGATTTGTTCATTTGGCCCAAGTCTCGGTGAACCCCGATGTTTTTGTTGCCTCTGATAGACAAGCGGTAACCTTTGAGTGACCAGCGGGCAAGGAACCCTAGCGCCTCACCTCATCCACCAAAGTCTTGAATTCATCAATATCCTCGAAGCTGCGGTAAACGCTGGCAAAGCGCACATACGCTACCTTGTCGAGCTTTTTAAGCTCGCGCATCACCAGCTCGCCAATACGCGTTGAGGGCACCTCACGGGCACCCAGGTTCAGCAGTTTTTCTTCAATGCGCTCTATGGCGCTGTCTACCTGCTCGGTACTGACGGGGCGTTTGCGCAGCGCCAGGTTCATCGACGCCAGCAGCTTGGCGCGCTCAAACTCGATGCGGCGACCGTCTTTCTTGACGATGGCGGGGAAGTTGACGTCGGGCCGCTCATAGGTTGTGAAGCGCTTTTCGCAGCCACCGCACTGGCGGCGCCGGCGTATGAAGTCCCCGTCTTCAGAAATCCGGGTCTCGACGACCTGCGTTTCAGAGTTACTGCAAAACGGGCACTTCATGGCTCGATATTACCATCAATAGTAGCCAAGGCCGTTGCTGTATGTTCATAAGCAGCTACTAATTAAATAGTAAAATATTTTAGGACTTTATCCGTATACCGGGAACCGCGCCGTCAGCGCATTCACCTTGGCACGCACGGCATTAATATTGGCGGCATCTCGGGGCCTGTCCAACACGTCAGCAATTAAATTGGCGGTGAGTCGGGCCTCTTCGTCCGTGAAGCCGCGTGTCGTCATGGCCGGTGTGCCGATGCGCACGCCGCTGGTGACCATGGGTTTTTCAGGGTCGTTGGGAATGGCGTTTTTATTGATGGTCATGTGGGCGCTACCCAAAACCGCTTCGGCTTCCTTGCCAGTGATGCCTTTGGCTCTCAAATCGACCAGCATGAGGTGACTCTCGGTGCGGCCACTGACGATGCGAAGGCCGCGCGCCGTAAGGGTTTCCGCCACGATCTGCGCGTTTTTCAGCACCTGCTGCTGGTAGAGCTTGAATGAGGGATGCAGCGCTTCCTTGAAAGCCACCGCTTTGGCTGCAATCACATGCATCAGCGGGCCGCCCTGCAGGCCGGGAAAGATGGCGCTGTTGATGGCTTTTTCATGCTGTGCCTTCATCAAAATGATGCCGCCGCGCGGGCCGCGCAGGCTCTTGTGGGTTGTGCTGGTGACCACATCGGCATGGGGCACCGGGTTGGGGTAGATGCCGGCCGCAATCAGGCCGGCGTAGTGCGCCATATCGACCATGAAGATCGCGCCCACGGCTTTGGCAACTTTGGCAAACCTCTCAAAATCAATAGCAAGAGAATAAGCACTGGCACCGGCTATGATCAGTTTTGGTTTGGTTTCATGGGCCTTGCGCTCCATCGCGTCGTAGTCAATCTCTTCTTTGGCGTTCAGGCCGTAAGAGACGACGTTGAACCACTTGCCGCTGATGTTCAGCGCCATGCCGTGAGTCAAATGCCCGCCTTCGGCCAGGCTCATGCCCATGATGGTGTCGCCGGGTTTCAAAAACGCCAGAAAGACGGCTTCATTGGCCGACGCGCCGCAATGCGGCTGCACATTGGCGCAGTCCGCGCCAAAAATCTGCTTGACGCGGTCAATGGCCAGTTGCTCGGCCACATCTACATGCTCGCAGCCGCCGTAGTAGCGTTTGCCGGGGTAGCCTTCAGCGTATTTGTTGGTGAGCTGGGTGCCCTGCGCAGCCATGACGGCGGGCGAGGCGTAGTTTTCGCTGGCGATCAGCTCAATGTGCTGTTCCTGGCGTGCGTTTTCAGCCTGGATGGCAGCGAAGAGCTCCGGGTCGGTTTGCTCGATGAGAATATTGCGGTGGTACATGGCAGTCCTTCAGACGACGGGCCTTGGGTTTATGGCTGCACAGGGGTGCATCAATCAATGAACCAAGGGCTGCCCAGGCGAACGGCTGAACACAACGCGCCAGACGGCCATTGCGGCGCGCTTCCCAGTGGTGTCCCACGTCGGCACAGCAGGTCTGAAAAGACCGCATGCCTATCGCCAGTTACGCACGATCAGAGTTTACCCGACCCACGAATCCCCAATCCGCAAACCGTGTCAGGAATCAACCAGCGTTGCCAGTTTTTCGATTGCCGGGTCGGCCTTGGCGGGCTGCACCACCGGCACGTTTTGCGGAGCCCGTGGAGCGGTGACTCCGGACGGCGGGCTCGCCATCGGCACATACCGCCCCGCAGACACCAATTTAAGCCGGCCATGCTCTGCCAAGACCTTGGCCGCGTAACCACCGTCGTCTTCAATATTTGCAGCACCCACGTAAAACTTGAGGCCCGCCTCCAGCGAACCGGCACGTGCAATGCATTCCTGGAGCACTTTCACACCCACGCGCAAATTTGTCAGTGGATCAAAAGCAGCCAGTTTGCCGCCGAAAATCTCATACTTGTCGCTATGGATTTTGGTCATCACCTGCATCAGGCCCTGGGCGCCCACGGCGCTTTGCGCAAACGGATTAAAGCCCGATTCCACTGCCATCAGGGCCAGGATCAGCGTGGGCTCAAGCTTGGTGCGCGCGCCAATTTCATAGGCTTCAGACACCAGGGCGCTCACTGGCTCGGGCGCGACGCGGTATTTTTTGCTGAGCCAAAAGGCCACCACGGCCTGCTGTTTTGGCAGGCTTTGCGGGTTGGTCGCTGTGGCGCGGTCAATTGCGCCGGGCTCAGCCGTGTCAGGCCCAGCTTCAGTGGCAACCGTCGCACTCTGGCGCGCCTGCAACCAGCCCATCAGTTCGGCTTCCCCGGCCTGGCGCAGTTCGGGGCGCGCCATCAGCGTGGCTATGGCGAATATGACTGCCAGGCCGACCAGGGCAAAGCTGTTACGGGTGATTGCCAGGAAGCCATGGGCGATATCGGTTGCGAAAGATCGCAGGCCCTGGCCTAACTTTAGTGACGCTGTCATAGCTCTTCCTTCTTTGGCGAAGCGCTCACAGGCAACTGCATGCAGTTTGCGCCATGGGCACCTCGTTGGGGTTGGTACGCCATCAAAATCCTGCGGCGATCCTTAGATGGAGGATGTCACCAATACAGAGAGTTGAATATGCCGGGTTCGGCAGCGGATTCGGGTTAACCCTAGCAACTAGGCTGGGGTTGGCGGATTCTAAGGGGGTTTATATGCTCAGTCAACACTATAAAATAGAGTTGATATTCTATTTTTGATCCAAGAGATTGACGCGAGATGCCGTGCATTAAGTCAAGACATCTCTTCCAATCAATCTGGCGTGCGCCATAAAAAAATCAATTTGAATTTTCCTTGGGGTCGGCCTAGACTGTGGGTGTCTGTTGCAAAACAGGCGCTTAGTCGGCAGTAGCCAGTCCCTACCCCAGGGTAGCGTTGATGAAGCGGCCCCGGCGACTCGTGGAGGCAATCTTTTGCGTCCAGCACTGCGAGACGTAACTCTCTCCAGTGCAAACCCTGACGGCATGGGCCTCGTGCCAGCCGTCGAGCCCGGACAAGTTGGCCTTGCGTCAATTTATCCGGGCTTTCTTTTTGCCTTCATTTTTTACGCGCCGCGTTAAAGTTTTTCACTTACACCATTGACGTTTGCGCGATGTGGTTGAAAATTCGCCGCATGGATGACAAAACACCAAACGCTGGCGGCAACCAGAGCATTGGGAAGAATAAATCAGTGAAAAAGTGGGCCCGGCGCGCGCTATGGGCCGTTGGCGCAATCGCCATGTTGTGGGGTTTGAGCTGGGCCTTGGTGCCGCCCATCCTGAAAGGCCAGCTGGAAAAAATCGCGGGCGAGGCTTTGGGGCGCAAAGTAACCGTCGGTAAGATTGATTTCAAGCCCTGGACGCTGGAGTTGGAGTTGCGTGACCTGACTGTTGCCGCAGCGTCAGACAACGCGGCCGCAGTTTCGGCAGGTTCACTGCCTTCCGCAGGATCGCCAGCGCCCCCGGCTTTGCCACCAACCGCTGCTGCGCCTCAACTTCTTATCAAGCGCATCTACATTGATGCCGCACTGCTATCGCTCGTTCGCCTGGCTCCGGTGGTTGATGCCGTGGCGGTTGACGGCGTCAATTTGAAGCTGACCCACCTGGGCAATGGCAAATATGACATTGACGACATCCTGGCGCGCCTGGGCAAGCCGTCGGCGAAACCGCCCTCCGACCCACCCAAATTTGCGCTGTTCAACCTGGCGCTCACCACCGCGCCGTGGATTTCTCTGACAAGGCGGTGGGCAAGATGCATGAGCTGCGCGATCTGAACCTCAGCGTTCCGTTCTTAAGCAACCTCGATTCCCGCCGCGATGTGAAGACCGAACCCAAGCTGGCGTTCAAGCTCAACGGCAGCCGCTTTGATTCGACCGCGCAGACCACGCCGTTCGCGCAGAGCCAGAAGACCGACGCCAGCATCCGCCTCGCCGACGTTGACCTCAAACCGTACCTGGGCTACGTGCCTGCCAGCGTGCCGGTGCGCTTGATGTCGGCGGTGCTGAATGCCGACGTCACGGTGGCGTTTGAGCAGGCCACCCGCCCAACCGTCAAACTCAGCGGCGTGGTGGAGACCAGGGGCGTCAAGGTGGCCGACTTGCGCACGCAGGACTTGCTGGGGTTTGAGAGCCTCAAGGTCACGCTGGACGACGTTCGCCCGCTGGAGCAGGTGATGAAGATAGCGCTGCTGGAGCTGGCGTCGCCCACGCTGGCGGTAAGCCGCGACAAGGCGGGCAACATCAACTTGCAGTTGCAGCCGCTCGACGCTGCCGCAAATTCCGGTCCAACTTCCAGAAATTCAAAAATAGTAGCTAACAATGCAGACCCGACAAGGGCTACAGCCACTTCTGTCACAAAAAAAGAACCGTGGAAGCTGGAAATCGCCAAAGTGGCCGTGCGTGGCGGTGCGGTGACGTGGCGCGACGACACCACAGCCCCCCAGGCCCGGCTGGTGTTGCGCGACGTGGTGCTGGACGCGTCAGCCATCGCCTTGCCGTTTGCCCAGCCGCTTCAGTTCAGCGGCACTGCGGCGCTGGCTGGCGCGGTTGAAGCACCGGTTGGGGCAACGGTTGACGGACGTGTCAAAGCCAAATCCATCGCCAACGCCAACGCCAACGCGCCAAAGCCTGATCGGGCCGCTGCAAAGGCTGCAGACGGAGCACAAAAGCTTCCTCAGGCTGCCAGCGCAGCGCTCGCGTTCAGCGGCTCGGCTACAGATCAAGCCGCGACTGTCAACGCCACCGTCAACGCAGTACCGCTGGCGCTGGCAGCGCCTTATCTGGCGCAGTTCATCGATCCCGCACTGGGCGGCGCCGTGTCCACGGAAATTGCCGTCAATTGGAAGCCGTCAGAACTGAGCCTGGGCGTGAAACTGCTCACGCTGGACGACCTGGCGTTGCTGGCGACGCCTGCCAAGCTGGGGCAGCTCGGCAAGGGTGACAAAGCGACTGCGCCTTTGGCATCCCTCAAGAAGCTTGGAATATACGATGCGCGGGTTGATTTGGGTCCGCAAACCGTCACGGTGGGCAAGCTCACGCTGGACCAGTTGAGAGCCACGGTCGAGCGGGGCAAGGACGGTATCTGGATGTTTGAGCGGTGGATGAAGCCGCTGCCGCAGACGCAGCAGAGCCAGCCGGTGCCGCTGGCACGCAGCGCGGCGCAAACCAAATCTGCGCCTGCGCCTGGCGTGACCAGCGACACCAAAGAAGCCAAAGTGCCGCAAGTCAAACCTTGGACTGTTGCGGTGGCCGACACGTCCCTCAACGCCAGCGCATTCACCTATCTGGACCAGGCCACGCCAAAGCCGGTGTCGTTGGAGATATCTGCCATCAAGGCGCAAATCAAAGGTTTTTCAAGCGACGCAAAAAAACCGTTTCCGCTGAACCTGTCGGCCCGCATCAGGGCTGCGCAGGGGGAGCCCGGCCAGTTTGACTACAAGGGCAGCGTGGGCCTTTTGCCGCTGGCCGTGCAGGGCAAAGTGGTAGCAACGCAAATCCCGGTGCATGCGTTTGAGCCGTATTTCGGCGCTGCACTCAACATTGAACTGCTGCGCGCCGATGTGGGCTTCAAGGGGGACGTGCGCTTTGCCAATGGCGCCAAAGGGCCGCAGGTCAAGGTCACGGGCGACTCGGTGCTGGAGGAGTTTCGTGCCAACAGCACGGTGGCCAAATTGACCGGCACCGTCACGCCCGCGGGTAATGCAGGTGGTACAGGTGGTACAGGCGCCGCAGGCGGTGCAGCTGGACCAATCAGTGCCGGCGATTTGAAAATCAGCGAGGAGCTGTTGAGCTGGAAGGCGCTGAGCCTGCGCGGGGTGGACGTCACCGTCGAGCCCGGCACGGCCACCACCGTGTCGGTCAGTGAGACCGCGCTGACTGACTTTTTTGCCCGCGTGCTAATCAACGAGACGGGCCGCATCAACTTGCAGGACTTGGTGAAATCTGCGGCTGCCCCCGAGGAGGCTGGCTCCGCCACACCGCCCAACGTCACAGCTGCTTCCAACCTGCTTGATCCCATCATCAACATCGGCCCCATCAGCCTGGTCAACGGCAAAGTGTATTTTTCGGACCGCTTCGTCAGGCCCAACTACTCCGCCAATCTGAGCGAGCTCACGGGCAAGCTAAGCGCGTTTTCATCGGTGGTGGGGCAGGGTGTGCCGGCTGCACTGCCTGCAGCGGCCGCATCGGGCACACCGGCGGCTGCCCAAGCGACCACGCCATCCGCCCCGCAAATGGCCGATCTGGAGCTGCGTGGCCGTGCTGAAGGCACTGCGTCGCTTGAGATTCTGGGCAAACTCAATCCACTGGCCAAGCCGCTGGCGCTGGACATCAAGGGCAAAGTGCGTGACCTGGAGCTGGCCCCGCTGTCGCCGTATTCTGTGAAGTACGCGGGCTATGGCATTGAGCGCGGCAAGCTCAGCGTGGATGTGGGCTACTTGGTACTGCCCAACGGCAATTTGACCGCCACCAACAACATCATCCTGAACCAGCTCACCTTTGGCGACAAGGTCGAGGGCGCGCCCACCAGCCTGCCGGTCAAGCTGGCGGTGGCGCTGCTGGCCGACCGCAACGGCGTGATTGACATCAATTTGCCGATCAGCGGTTCGTTGAGCGACCCGCAGTTCCGGCTCGGGCCGCTGATTTTCAAGGTAATCGTGAACTTGATCGTCAAGGCCATCACGTCGCCGTTCAGCCTGCTGGCCAGTGCGTTTGGTGGCGGCGGGGATGAGCTCTCCACGGTTGCCTTTGCGCCGGGCACGGCGGCGCTGGGGCCAGACGCGCGCGCGGGCCTCGACAAGGTTGCCAAGGCGCTGGCAGACCGCCCCGGCCTCAAGATGACGGTGGTGGGTTCTGCCAACCTGGAAGCCGAGCGCGAGGCCTACAAGCACGAGCGGCTCAAGGCCCTGATGCAGGCCGAGAAGCGCCGGGCAGCGGTCGTGGGTGGCGCACCGCCATCTGCGGCTGCGGCGGCGCCATCGTCAGCGTCAGCCGCTTCTGCTGCTTCAGTTGCATCGGCTGCGTCGGGTGAGCCCACCCCGTCGGCCGCCGCAGGTGCCGCGTCCCCAGCCAGCGCCAGCCGCGCAACGACAGCCGTTGCGCCGCCATTGACCGAAGCCGAGACCGCTGCGCTGCTCAAGGAAGTCTACAAACGTGCCGACATGGCCAAGCCGCGCAACCTCATCGGCATTGCCAAAGACATTCCACCAAGCGAGATGGAGGCGCTGCTGCTGGCCAACATCAGCGTCACCGAAGACGCCATGCGCGAACTGGCGCTGCAGCGCGGCGTGGCGGTGAAAGAGTATCTGGCGGACAAACAATTGCCCCCCGAGCGGCTGTTTCTGGGGGCCGCCAAGCCGGGTGCCATCGATGCCAAATGGACGCCGCGCGCTGAGCTAAATTTGCTGACGAATTAGCCACCGGATGGGGGCACTCGCCAGCCGGGTTCAGGCATGAATTGGCTGGTGGAGCAACAGGTTTGGGTCCTGTTTGTCCGAAAAACAGAAGTCACGCGAAAATAACGGCGAAAATAGAGGGCTAACGCTTTTTACCCGCAACCCACCTGGCCTAACCGTGACGACGACGCAACCCCAAAAACACAACGACATTCGACAACTTGATGAACTGACCGGCGGAGCCTTCACGGCACCGACATCAGGGGAGCGCTCGGCACGGGTTCGTGAATGGCTGGCCAAAGGCCCGAGTTCCGAGCAACTGCAGGAAGTCTTCAAAGAGCTCAGTGGTCGCGACAAGGGTGCCGCCAAACTGTTGCGCGAAAAGCTCGACGACATCAAGCGTGCCAAAGGCCAGGAGGCCGTGGCTGCCGAATGGGCTGCCAAAGCCCAGGCGCTGCTGGCCATCACCAAGCTCAACATTGCCGATGCCCTGGCCTGGCAGCGCGATGCCGCCAAGGCGGGCGCGCCGCTGTCCAAAGAGCCACTGGCCACGCTGAAAAACCAGCTGGCAGACCGCGTCAAGGTGATTGAAGACCTGCAGCACCGGGTGCAGGTGCAGCGCGAGGCTGCCGTGCTGCTGGCCCAGCGCATTGAAGTGCTGTCCATGAAGCCATGGCGCGATGCGCAAGCTGTGTGGGACGCCCTGCGCACCGACGTGGCGCATTGGCAGGCGCAGGCCGAGGCCCTGCTGGCGGATGCCAACTGGTCCAGCGTGGATGCGAAGTTTCCACCGCTGCTGGACGCGTCAAAAGGGCAACTGCTGGTGGTTTGGGATGCCTTTGAGGGCGCGTTGGCCCAAGCCGTTGCTGCCAGTGGCGACGCTGCCGCCCCGCTGCCGCCGGTGCCACTGTGGGCCAACGAATTGCGCAACGCGCGCGGCGTGCCGGCTGAGGCCCCGGTGCGGCCCCAAAAGCCCAAGATTGACCCGGAAGTTCGGGCGCAGGCCAATGCCACCGTGCATGAGGTGCTCTCAAAATTAGAGCTTGAAATATCGGAAGGCCATGGCAAGGCCAGTGCCGGCGCCGCCAATGCCCTGCGCAACGCGCTCAAGGAATTCGGCCGCGTAATTGATGACAAGCTTGAAAACCAGGCCAACGCGGCGCTGGCCGCAGCCGGTGAGCTCGAAGGCTGGCAGCGCTGGCGGGCCGACCAGTTGCGCGAAGAGCTGGTGGCCAAAGCCGAGGGCCTGCTCAAGCGTGAGCCGGGCCATGAGCTAGGCGGGCGCAAGATGCAGGAAAACCTGCGCACCCTGCGCGAGCAGTGGAAGCAGACCGACCAGGGCGGGGTGCCCAACCACGGCCTGTGGAAGCGCTTTGACGAAGCCTGCAACCAGGCTTACAAGGTGGTGGAGGCCTGGCTGGAAAAGATGAAGACTGAGTCCGCCGAGCACAAGGCTCAACGCCTGGCGCTGATTGAAGAAGTCAAGGCCTGGGGTGCCGCCAACACCACCGCCCTGGACGACGACTGGAAGGGCTTCAACCGCATCCTGCACCAGTTTGGCGACCGCTGGCGCGAGGCCGGGCACATGGGCGAAAAAGCTTTTGCCGAGATGCAACCGTTGTGGCTGGCTGCCATTGGCGCTGCGGCAGCACCGCTGGAGGCGCTGCAAAAACTCAGCGTGGAACAGCGCCATGCCATGATCGACCAGGCCAATGTCCTGGGTGCCGCGCCCGAGCTGCGCATTGACGCCGTGAAGGCCCTGCAACAACGCTGGCAAGCCGAAGCCCACGCCGTGCCGCTGGAGCGCCGCTTTGAGCAAAAACTGTGGGATGCCTTCCGCAAGCCGATTGACGACGCCTTCAACCGCAAAACGGCTGAGCGCGAGAAGGCCGATGCGGCCTTGGGCACGCGCGACCGAGTGGTGCTGGATGCCGCAAAGGCGCTCGAAGCTGCCAACGCCAGTGGCGATGCCCAGGCCATCCGCGCCGCGATGAATGCGCTGGACGCGGCTCTGCGCGGGCAAGCCCAAGCGCAGGCGGTGGTGCAGGCAGCCAAAACGTCTGAAGTGATTGCCGGCGGGGTGCAAAGTGCATCGCAGGCCCCTGGAACGCCAGATTCAGAGTCAAAAGAGGCTGTAGCCCCTGTGGATAGTGCACAATCAGCTACGAAAAAAGTAGCAAACCAGGAATCTGGGGCCACTCCAGAAGCTGATGCCAAGGCTACAGCTGCGGTGCCTGGCGAGCTGCCAGCCGAACTGTCGGCAGAGGCGTCCGTACAACCGCCAGCCGAGCCGCCGGCAAAACCCGCACCGCCGCGCAAGCCCGTGGTGGCCGTGCGCGGCGATGACCG
>JANYJD010000178.1 GCA_025358555.1 Rhodoferax sp. | reverse complement strand
GTCGTCCAGCGCGATGGCGGCTTTGGGCAAGGCGGGCTTGCCGCCGGTTGATTTTGATGATGACGATGACGAAGTGCGCTTGCCTTTGCGCTCTGCCGGTGCCGACACCGATTCACGCAGGCGCACAGCCACATCGCCCTTAAGCACGGCGCGCGAACCGTCGGTGAGCTGCAGCGTGTTGAACGCCTGCGCGTCCACGGCCACGGCGCCAATCGCAATCAACTGGCGCAGCACGCCGCGCAGCTGCACTTCAGACAGGTCTGCGCCGATGCCAAACGTGCTCAAACGCTGGTGGCCAAACTGCGTCACTTTGTCGGTGGTTTTGCCACGCAGGATGTCCATGATGTGACCTGCGCCAAAGCTGATGCCGCTGTGCTGCTGCACCCGGTAGATGGTGCTGAGCAGTTTGCGCGCTGCGTCGGTGCCGTCCCACACATCGGGGGGCGATAAACAGTTGTCGCAGTTTTGGCAGGGCTGGCTGGCTTCATCAAAATAGCGCAGCAGCCGCACCCGGCGGCAATCGGTCGCCTCGGCCAGGGCCAGCAGCGCGTCGAGCTTGCCGCGCAGGCCCTGCTTGAACTCCTCCCCCGCGGGGCTTTCGTTAATCATGCGGCGCTGGTTCACCACGTCTTGCAGGCCGTAGCTCATCCAGGCGTCGGCGGCTTCGCCATCGCGGCCCGCACGGCCGGTTTCCTGGTAGTAGCCTTCAATGTTTTTTGGCATGTCCAGGTGCGCGACAAAGCGCACGTCGGGCTTGTCGATGCCCATGCCAAAGGCAATGGTGGCGACCATCACCACGCTCTCGCCGCGCAGAAAACGGTCCTGGTTGGCCTGGCGCACTGATGCGTCCAGCCCGGCGTGGTACGGCAGCGCGTCCACACCTTCGTTGCACAGCGTTTGCGCGATTTCTTCAACGCGCTTGCGGGATTGGCAATACACAATACCGGCATCGCCCATGTGCTCGCGCAGGATGAAGCGGATCAGTTGCTGGGTGGCGTCTTTCTTTTCGACAATCGTGTAGCGGATGTTGGGCCGGTCGAAACTGCTGACGAAGGCGCTGGCGTCCTGCAGTTGCAGGCGCTCCAGAATGTCGGCGCGCGTCAGCGCATCGGCCGTGGCGGTCAGCGCAATCCGCGGAACCGTGGCGAAGCGCTCGTGTAGCACGGTGAGTGCGCGGTACTCGGGGCGGAAGTCGTGGCCCCACTGGCTCACGCAATGCGCCTCATCAATGGCAAACAGGCTCAAGTGGCCACGCGCGTGCAACGAGTCCAGCTGCGCCAGAAAGCGCGGCGTCGTCACCCGCTCCGGCGCGGCATACAGCAGGGTGATGTCGCCCTGCAGGAGGCGCCGCTCTACATCCGCCGCGTCTTCGCCCGACAGCGTGGAGTTGAGGAACGCGGCGCTCACACCCGCCTCATGCAGCGCGCCGACTTGGTCATGCATCAGCGCAATCAGCGGCGAGATGACCACCGTGATGCCATGCCCGGCTTGTTGCCGTGCGATGGCGGGAATTTGATAGCACAGTGATTTGCCACCGCCCGTGGGCATCAGCACCAGCGCATCGCCGCCCGCGACCACGTGGCCGATGATGGCCTGCTGCGGGCCCCGAAACTGCTCGTAGCCAAAGACCTCGCGCAGGATGGTGCGGCTGGGGTCGGGCTGGCTGGCGATGGGTTCTGCCGCAGCATCAATGTCTAAAGCTACCATGTTAATAGCTAACTACGCAATGTAGACAAGGGCTAGAGGACGATTTAATGGTCAATTTAAGGGAAAAACTCACATTTGCTCCCATGGCAGCCCGTCAAAGCGCCAGCCGTTCAGCTTGGAGCGGTGAAAGCCGTCATCGAGATCGCCCTCAAAGCCGTGCACCACATTCACCACGTCGGTAAACCCGGCGGCTTCCAGCGCCCGGCCGGCGTCTACCGTGCGCTTGCCGCTGCGGCAAATCAGGATCACGGTGCGGTCTTTGGTGCGTGCCTCACGTTCAACCTGGCGCACAAAATCAGGCGCATTCGGCGTCAAGTCCGGGTACTCGTACCAGGCAATGATGTGCACGCCCGGCGGGCGGCCCACGTACAGCGACTCAATCTCCATGCGCACGTCCACAAACAGGGCGTCGGGTTGCTGCTGGATCAGGGCCCAAGTGGCTT
>JANYJD010000369.1 GCA_025358555.1 Rhodoferax sp. | reverse complement strand
GCACAAATAAAACGGATGGATTTTTGGTCAGGGCAAGGCGCAAACCACAGCGATACCAGTGGGTATCGCGCGGATTTGCAACGCCGCCATGGCCGAAAAGGCACCGTTTTATGTGCCAGACAGAGTGCAACACTGCACTAGGTGCCTTAGTCTCTGCGCGTCACTGGCTTGGTTCACGATAATCAGCCATGTCGCTCAAACTCTTCCGCGTCACGGAGTTCGCCGAGTCCGTTTTCTTCACGCCCGAGTCACAGCGGCATGCTGTGCACCCTGCCACTGTGGTGCTGCTGACAAGCGTATGGCTGGCCAGCGTGGGCAACCTGGCGCTGTGGCAGTCGCTCTGGCAGGGGCTGGTGCTGGCTTTGCCTTTTGCCATGGACGCGCTGCCGGGCGAGGCAAACGCGGCAATCGCGTCGAGCGGGGCCAGCCTGCTGGCATTGCCGGCACTGCTGTTCGCCGTGGTGCTGGTGCCGGTGACGCTGTTCTGCTGGCGCTGGACGCTCAAACCAGGGATCACCCTGCTGCTGTTCGCCGCTGCCTTGGGTACCTGTGTTCTGTGGCAGCAGCAGGCCACTGGTGCAACGGCAGGCGTGACCCCCGCACTGCTCACCCAACTGCTGCTGGGGCCAGACCGCAACCTGGGCCGGTTCGTCGACTGGCAGTGCGCCCTGACCGTGCTGCTGGTGGCCGTGCTGCCCGGGCTGCTGCTGTGGCGCACCCGCGTGCTGCGCGTCTCGCCCGCTCGTAACTTGTTGACATTCGCTATATTACTAATAGCTGCTTATGCACTGTGGACGGGGGCTACAGCCATAAATGACCCTGATTTTCAGGAAATAATGCAAAAACACACGCAAGATCCGTCGGCCATCAACCCGGTCAACACTTTGCTGGCGGCGTGGCAAATGGCGTCAGAAAAGATCGCTCTGCCCTGACAGCAGCGCGGGCCGGAAGTGGCTGACGTCGTGCATGACCCGGTCGCGGTTAAAACCCAGGCGAGCACAGGTTTTCTCAAACCGTTGCTTGATCAAATCGGCCCACAGGCCACTGCCTTTCATGCGGGTTTTGAAATTGCTGTCGTAGACTTTTCCTTCCATGCGGGCGGCGTCGTCAATGCCCCGCAAGTCCTGCACTCGGGCAATCACGCGGGCGGCGCGCTGCGGGTAGTGCAGGCCCAGCCACTCATGAAACAGCGGATTCAGCTCCCATGGCAGGCGCAGCACGGTGTAAAACGCGCTGCGTGCGCCAGCCTCCCAGGCGGCTTGCAGCACTTGTTCCATGTCTTCATTGATGAACGGGATTTGCGGCGCCACGCTCACGCCTACTGGCACGCCAGCATCGGCCAGCGCGCGGATGGTGCGCAGGCGGCGGTGCGGTGCGGCGGCGCGCGGCTCCAGCTTGCGGGTGAGCACGCCGTCCAGTGAGGTGATGGTCACATACACCGCAGCCAAGTTTCGCGCGGCCATGGCGCTGAGCAGGTCCAGGTCGCGCTCCACGCCGCTGCCCTTGGTGACGATAGCCACAGGGTGGTGGCAGCGCGCCAGCACCTCCAGCGCGCTGCGGGTGATTTTGAGATCGCGCTCAATCGGCTGGTAGCCATCGGTCACCGTGCCCAAGGCGATGAGTTTGGGCACATAGCTGCGCGCCTGCAGCTCTCGGGCCAACACGTCGGCCAGGTTGCGCTTGGCAATGATCTTGGTTTCAAAATCAAGCCCCGGCGACAGGTTGAGATAACTGTGCGTGGGCCGGGCATAGCAGTACACGCAGCCATGCTCGCAGCCCCGGTAGGGGTTCAGGCCGTAGTCAAAGTAAATGTCGGGCGAGTCGTTGTGGGTGATGGCGCTTTTGCAGTCTTCAAACGTCACCTGGGTTTGCAGCGGTAGCTTGTCTGCTGACTCGGTAGCGCCATCCTCAAGCGTGCCCCAGCCATCGTCAAACGCCGCCCTCTCGTCGCGTGAGAAGCGATGCGCAATCTGCGTTGCCGTGCCACGGCCCTTAATGGCGTGGATGGGGATAAGGGCAGAATTTGCCATATTTAGCTTAAAACAGCCTGTAGCCCTTGTCCACATTGCATAATATGCTATTATTTTTGAATTTATTCAGTCTTTAATGCCACACCTCACGGGGGCCTTTTTGCCAGCCATTCCCGCATGGCGTCGTTCACCCGCGTCTGCCAACCTTTGCCCGTGGCCCGCAGACCGGCCAGCACGTCAGCGTCAAACCTGATGGCGGTAGCCACTTTCGGGGTTTCCAAGGGTGGC
Source organism: Rhodoferax sp. (assembly GCA_025358555.1). Lineage (GTDB taxonomy): Bacteria > Pseudomonadota > Gammaproteobacteria > Burkholderiales > Burkholderiaceae_C > JANYCG01. Next base: position 2,466 of record JANYJD010000369.1, on the reverse strand, counting down.
CGCCCTCGCGCGCGGCGCAACTTCTCCCAGGCTTCAAAAAATTCGGGTGGCTCCACCTCGCGCGCCGGGCGAGCGCGCTTGAACCAGTCGGCATCAAGCTCGGGGTTGTCCGGGTCTTGGGCAATACCCGCGTTGATTTTGGCGTCTTCCTCAGCGGTCGGCAGAATAATCCAGCGCCCGGATTTAGTTTGAATTCGCATATTTTTGTGCTTCTCTGGCATTGGCTTTTCTCAATGAAATAATTCGTTTGAGTGGCCCTCGAACGCAATACACCACGACATGCAGGCGCTCACGCAGGAGGCCCGTGGCTCGGAATCTCCTTTCAACATAGATGTTGCGTAAATCTTCCTCTATGTTCGCCATTGCCCAATTAAAGTCCACCGCTTCGGCCAGCGAGACCTCATGTTTGATCAAATTTATGGCGTCCTTCGCCGGATCAAACTCAATTTCTACACTGGATGTCATGGAATTATCGTATAAACAAATATTCGACTCAAGCGGAAACCGAAAGCAGCGCATCCAGCGGACTGGCCGTGCCACCTGCCGCCACCTTCAACACGTGGGTGTAGATCATGGTGGTGGACACATCGCTGTGGCCCAGCAGCTCTTGCACCGTGCGGATATCGGTGCCCGCCTGCAATAAATGGGTAGCAAATGAATGGCGCAGCGTATGAACAGAAACGGGCTTAACAATACCAGCCAGTGGAACCGCCTTTTTAATGGCGCGTTGAAGCCGCTCTTCAAACAAGTGATGGCGCCGCACCACGCCCGAGCGCGGATCGGTCGAAAAAGTGGGCGACGGGAACAGCCAAAACCACCCCCACGTGGATCCGATTTGCGGATATTTGGCTTCGAGCGCGTGAGGGGTTTCTACCCCACAATGCTGCGCCTGACGATCTGCCTCCCACAGGGCTCGGGCGGAATACATTTGCTGACGCAACTGGGGAGCAATCGAACGGGGCAGCATCACCACTCGGTCTTTGCCGCCTTTGGCCTCGCGAACGATGATGACGTGGCGCTCAAAATCGACATTTTTAACACGCAAGCGCAGGCCCTCCATAAGCCGCATGCCAGTGCCGTACAGCAGCCGGGCCAAAAGCGCCGTTTCGCCCTGCATTTGGGCCAACAAACCAGCCACTTCATTCACCGTCAAAACACTGGGGATACGCCGCTTTTGCTGGGGCCGACCGATGTCATCCAGCCAGGGCAACTTGACGGCCAGCACCTCGCGGTACAAAAACAAAATAGCGCTGAGCGCCTGGTTGTGGGTGGACGCAGACACTTTGCGATCAACCGCCAGCATGGTTAAAAACGCCTCCACCTCGCGTGCGCCCATTTCGCGCGGATGGCGCATGGAACCGCTGCGCCCATGCCACCGAACAAAGAACTTCACCCAATGGACATAAGTTGATTCGGTGCTTAGGCTGTAGTGCAGGTAACGAATACGCTCACGCACTTGGTCCAGCAACCGGGTTGATTTAAGGGGGATAGGGGCACCTGCGGCCCTGCCGGGTTTCATGGTTTTAATTATAACTGTATATTTGTACAGTATAATTAAAATTCACAATGCCTGACAATGGTTTACGATGTCCGACATGACCCATGTAACCCGCAAGGCCCAGGATATTCCGCAGGTTTTGCGGGGGACATTACGTTAGGCGTTGCATGCAATCTCCACCGTCGGTCGTGAGCGCAGTTGCGATTGGCGCACTCGCGTTTATCCTTGCGTGCAGTTCACATGAGGTCATTGGCCACGCTGCGGCATGTATGGCAGAGGGCGGCCGGATCACACTCCTTACGTCGGTCTATTTCAAGTGCACCGGCGCAGGTGTCGCTACAGATTTAGCCGGACCTCTTGCAAATCTAGTGCTGGCCTTCGGAGCCTATTTACTCCTGAAGGAGCATCGCTCCCCCGATGTCCGGCTCATGCTGGCGCTAACCGTAGCGTTCAATCTGTTTTGGCTTTCCGGGTGCATGCTCACGTCGGCCGCCACAGGTACTAGCGATTTCGCGTACACCTTACGCGTGCTCGCGGTCAGCCCGGCTTGGCTCGCCCGCGTAGCACTCGGTACGGTCGGGCTGACCGTCTACTGCGTAGGCATTCGCGCCGCAGCGAAGTTTCTGCAGGGCGCTCCAATTTTGGCGTCGTACGTGTCAGCGGGCATAGTGTCGTGCACTGCTGCGTTGTGCTTTGTTGGGTTTGTACCTGGAGCGCTCCGCGCAGCCGCGCTTGAAAGCTTTGGTGCCATGGTTGGTCTATTGGTAGTGGCCAGTCGTCGGTCGGGCGAGAACCCTCCCTCGTCGCCATCGAGGCGCTACAAATGGCTAGTGGCGGGTGCGCTAGCCACCATCGCCTTCGCTCTCTCCCTCGGCAGGGGTCTCGTTGTAAGCGCCAACGCCTAACCCTTCCATCGAGCGGACAGCCACCGGCAAGCCGGCGTCTGCCGCTCATGTCAAACGTTAGGC
>JANYJD010000368.1 GCA_025358555.1 Rhodoferax sp. | reverse complement strand
GCACAAATAAAACGGATGGATTTTTGGTCAGGGCAAGGCGCAAACCACAGCGATACCAGTGGGTATCGCGCGGATTTGCAACGCCGCCATGGCCGAAAAGGCACCGTTTTATGTGCCAGACAGAGTGCAACACTGCACTAGTCCTTGCCGGATTTTGTTGAAGAAATCCTGTTGGGAATGAAGCTCCTTTGATATTAATATAATAGCAGATTATGTATATTGGACGAGGGCTATAGGCTAGTTTGACAGGTAACTTTCCTGGGCGGACGCTGCCTCTAAAATGACTTGAATGTCCAAAGAAGCCCAAGCCTGAATCAAGATCAACAAGCTGCTGGAAGCAGCGGTTTGGCGCTTTTTCGATGACAAGCACGGCAAAGCCAATATTGCGCTGGAGCCCAACGTCAAGCTCACGCAGGCGCAGGTCGATGCGATGGGTAACGACTTCGACACCACCAGCAATGGCTTCGTTGACTTCTTGCTGCTGGATGAAAGTGGCTTCCCGCTCGTTGTGCTGGAGGCCAAAGCCGTGCCGCAGTCATCAAGCTTTTCCTGCGCACCGGCAATGCACGGCGCGTGTTGTTTTTGATGGCCCGGCTGGAGCTGGAAGACCAGGCCAACAAGGCCTTCACGTTTCTGCTGAAGAACGACTACAAGATCAGCGTTTACAAGGAAAACCGCGACGACTGGCACAAAGCCGAGATTGTGGTCACCGCCGTGCAGTCGCTGCTGTTCAATAACAAATACCAAACCCTGTTTTCCCCGACTGACTTTCGCCTGGTCATCTCCGACGAAGCGCACCGCTCAATTGGTGGCAACGCCCGTGCCGTGTTTGAATATTTTGTGGGCTACAAGCTGGGTTTGACGGCCACGCCCAAGGACTGAAGTTGCCCCCGTTTGACGGACTCCTTCTTGCTGCACATTATGGTGTCCGTTAAATCGGAGCAACTCCAGATCATCGATCACACCAGGAGATACGTCTATGCATTCACAAATGTTCATTAATCTGCCCGTGAAAGATTTACCGCGCTCGCGCAAATTCTTTGAGAGCATGGGCTATGCGTTCAATCCGCAGTTTTCTAACGATCAAGGCGCTTGTCTCGTGCTCGGCGAGCATTCCTTCGCGATGTTGCTCACGCATGCTTTCTTTGCGGGTTTTACGCCTAAGCCAATTGGCGATCCGCAGCAAACCACCAATTCGCTCATTGCCTTGTCATGCGCATCTCGCGAGAAGGTTGATGAACTGGTCAAGCTCGCTGTAGCGGCCGGTGCAACAACACCCAAACCCGCCAACGACATGGGCTTTATGTATCAACATGGCTTTCACGATTTGGACGGTCATGTGTGGGAAGTTTTTGGATGGCGCAGAAGTCTGCTTGAGTACGTTTCTTGACAAAATTCAGCTTCTAGCTGAAGCGGGGTCCTCGCAAAATGCTATCTCTTTAGGATTGATTTATGACGGGCACCGTTCAATGTCATCGCGTCCTGACCAACACGCCTGGCGGGAAATACATAGAGCTGGTCGAGAGCGAATGCATCGCCTACTTGGTCGAGCCGAATATCCTGGGTTGAAGCATTGACATCACAGCCGTGTTTTCAAAGGAAACCATCATGCAAATCACCGTTGAAACCCTCGCCCAAGCATCCGTAGCAGAAGTCTGGCGCGCCTACACCACACCCGAAGACATCAAGCAATGGAACACTGCGTCTGCCGATTGGCACACCACGAAATCCACCGTTGATCTGCGCGTGGGCGGCGCGTTCAGTTCCCGCATGGAAGCCAAAGATGGCAGCTTTGGATTTGATTTCGCAGGCACTTACACCAAGGTCATACAAGACAAGCTCATCGAATACTCATTCGGAGAGCGGCATGGCACGGTTGAATTCATCGAGAGTGAAAAAGGCGTGACAGTGCGCGTTACCTTCGATGCCGAAACAACACACCCCATCGATCAGCAGCGCGATGGATGGCAAGCGATTTTGAACAATTTCGCCAAGCATGTGCAGACGGGTTGATTGCGCTTGGGGCTTGAATCCACCAATTATAAAAATTGTTACAAATTCAATGCAAGAGCTGCTGTTTTCGCCACGCCGACACCGTGCAGCCAAAGCGGCGTCGGAACCAGAACGCCAATGCGCTGGGCCCGGAAAATCCCAGCAGCTCGGCCAGTTCGGCCAGCGAACGGTCACTCTGCCGAATCTGTCGCATTGCAAACTCCGAGCGGACCGCCTGCATCATCGATCCAAAGGTTTCTCCGTCCGCCTGTAAGTGCCGGTGCAGGGTGCGCCGGTCCATGTTGAGGTGCTGAGCGACTTGATCCGCCGTACAGCGCCCGCCCGGTAGCAATGCCGCAACGAGCTCGCGCGCCGCATCTGTGGTGCTGGTACGGCTTTGCGACAAGGCCTGTTCCAGAAAACGGCGCGCATACGGCGCCATGCCGGTATCAGCCGACGGCAGGCGCGCCGCCAGATCGCTGGCGGCGCACAGAATGCCGTTGAAACTGCTGTTGAATTCCAGGTTGTTTCCAAACAGGGCGCGGTGGCTGCGCAGGTCGTGGGGCGGTCGGTGCGAGAAACAGACGCGGCGCGGCTTCCAATCCGTGCCCAGCAGCTCCCCCACAATGCGGTGCATCACGCCCACTGCCAGCTCCACGGATTGACGGACCGACGCGGCGCCATCGAAAAGGAAGTCTTCGCGAATGATCACCACGTCTCCGTGGTCTTCGATGCGGGTGATCAGCGACGCGTTGATCAGACGCAGATAGCGCGACAGCGTGTCCAGCGCCTGGCGCGCCGTTGGCTCCTCGCGCAGCACGATGCTCAGCGGTCCCAGGTTGGCCAGTCGCCTGCCGCGGGCAAGCCGCAATCCGAAGTCTTCTGCGTTAGCGGCCTGGGCGCTGGACTCGAGCAGCTCGCGAACCGCAACAACGCTGATGGGTGTTTCAGGGTCGTCCAGGCAGCGCGGGCTCAAGCCGACCTTGCGCATCATGGCTTGCGGGTTGAGGCCCAGTGAGCGCGCCAGCTCGGTATAGCCGTTCAAGCTGGCGCTGCGGATAACAGGTACGGAATGCGGCAAAGTGATGTCCCAAATTAGACAAGCAATGTCACAAAATATACATTGAATTGCAGTGAGCGTGGCTATATTTAAGACTTGGCTCAGCGTGGGAACACATAAAACTTTTCCCTCACAGTAGTCTGAAAAAACAGGCAAATGACTATCCTGACAGCTTACTAAATATCCTATCCGCTACCGAAACACCTCAACCCCAGGAGACACGCAAATGACGAATCACCTCAAACTCGGGCCCTTGCCCCGCCTGCTGCTTGCAGCCTTGACGATCGTGACGGCCCCGATGGCCATGGCCTGGACGGACAAGCCCGTCAAGATGATCGTACCTGCGCCAGCAGGCGGCACCATGGACGTGGTGGCACGCATCTTGGCCGACCAGCTGTCGGCCGACATTGGCCAACCCGTGATTGTGGACAACAAGCCCGGTGCCGGTGGTGCCATCGCCGTGCAGGCCATGATGGCCGCGCCCGCGGATGGGCAGACCATCATGGTCACGGCCAGCAATATCCTGACCGAAATTCCGCACGTGATGAAGACAAGCTTTGATCCGCTCAAAGATGTGAGGCCGGTGGCCACCGTGGCGCGCGCCGGCATGGTCTTGGTGGCGGGGCCGTCAGTGCAGGCGCAGGATCTCAAGGGCCTGATCGCCTATGTCAAGGCCAATCCGGGCAAGCTGAGTTTTGCATCCTACAGCGCTGGCACCAGCTCGCAATATGCCGGCATGATCTTGAACCAGAAGGCCGGACTGGACTTGCAGCATGTGCCGTTTGCAGGCTCGCCACCGGCCTTGGTGCAGGTGATGGGCGGTCAGATTGCGATAATGTTTGACGGCATCGTGACCTCATTGCCGCAAATCAAGGGCGGTAAGCTCAAGGCGTTGGGCGTTGCCAGCAAGACCCGCTCGGCCCAGCTGCCCGACGTGCCGACTCTGGCCGAGCAGGGTTTTCCAGACATTGATTTCAGCAATTGGGTGGGTACGGCAGTGGCTTCAGGGGTGCCATCAGCAATCGTTGACAAGATCAATGCCGCTACGCTGAAGGCCGCTGCGGCGCCAAAGATGCATGACCGCCTGGTGGCTGCCGGCTTTGAGCCCAATACCAGCCTGACGTCGGCCCAACTCTCCCAATCCGTGAAGACGGATTTTGACCGCAATGCGGCCATCGTCAAGACGTTCAACATTCAGCTAAATCAATAATCAGGCCATTAATCAGGCCAATAAACGGCCAGCCCAAACAACAGCAAGGAGACATTCATGAGCGCTAGCACTGCCACCCGCATCCGCGTTGAGCCACTGACCTGCGCGTTGGGGGCGGAACTCATCGGCGTGAACCTGTCTGACGCGTCCCGCGACGAAGGGCTGTTCGCCGAGATTAATGCCTTGCTGCTCAAGCACAAGGTGCTCTTCCTGCGTGACCAGACCATGAGCCGGGCTGAGCATGTGGCCTTTGCGCGCCGCTTTGGCGAGCTCGAAGACCACCCGGTAGCAGGCAGCGACCCGGAGAACCCGGGGCTGGTGCGCATCTACAAGTCGCCCGAGGCACCCAACGACCGCTACGAAAACTCGTGGCACACCGATGCCACCTGGCGCGAGAAGCCACCCATGGGTTGCGTACTGCGCTGCGTGGAATGCCCGCCGGTGGGTGGCGACACCATGTGGGCCAATATGGCATTGGCCTATGAAAACCTGCCCGCCAACGTCAAGACCCAAATAGCGGGCTTGCGCGCGCGACACAGCATTGAATGCACGTTTGGCGCCGCGATGCCAATAGAAAAACGGCTGGCTCTGAAAGCGTTGTACCCGGACGCCGAACACCCGGTGGTTCGCACCCACCCACAGACCGGCGAGAAAGTGCTGTTTGTGAACGGGTTCACTACCCATTTCACCAACTTTCACACCCCCGACAATGTGCGGGTGGGGCAGGACTTCACGCAGGGAACCAGCGGCCTTTTGCAGTACCTGATCAGCCAGGCCATGATTCCCGAGTACCAGGTGCGCTGGCGCTGGAAGCCCAACACGGTCGCCATCTGGGACAACCGCTGCACCCAGCATTACGCCGTGATGGACTACCCGCCCTGCCACCGAAAGATGGAGCGTGCCGGCATCATGGGGGACACGCCTTTCTAGGCTGCGTCCGGCAAGTAGCCAACGTTAACCAACCCAATTTCACAAGGACACACTATGAACTTTCTTGACGGCTCTCTCTATCCCGAAAACCAGCCCCCGCTGGTCATCACGGCCGCCCCTTACGGACCTTCTTGGATTCCCTCGGATTTTCCTGAAGACATCCCCGTGACCATGGCAGAGCAAATCCAGAAGGCCGTGGACTGCTACAACGCCGGTGCCAGCGTGTTGCACTTGCATGTGCGCGAGCTCGATGGCAAGGGCAGCAAGCGCCTGTCGAAATTTAATGAGCTGATTGCCGGTGTGCGCAAGGCAGCGCCAGACATGGTGATTCAGGTGGGTGGCTCGATCTCTTTCGCGCCCGAGTCTGATGGTGCCGCCGCCAAGTGGCTGAGCGACGACACACGCCACATGCTGGCAGACCTGGATCCCAAGCCCGATCAGGTAACGGTGACCATAAACACCTCACAAATGAACGTGGTCGAGCATTGGGATGACGCCGACACCAAGGGCACATCGATGGAAGACCCGGCGATCTATAACGCCTACAAAGAGATGACGGTGCCCTCTCAGCCCGGCTGGGCCGAGGAACATATTCGCCGTCTGAATGCGGCGGGTATCCAGAGCGCCTTTCAGTGCTACAACATCAACAGTTTTGAGTCGGTGGAGCGCTTGATGCGGCGCGGCATTTACAAAGGCCCGCTGGTGTTGAACTGGGTGGCTATTGGCGGCGGCATGGACGCGCCCAACCTCTACAGCCTGGCCAACTTTGTTCGCGCCGTGCCGGATGGTGCGATGCTGACTGTGGAGAGCTCCATGCGCAACGTGCTGCCGGTCAACATGATGGGGATTGCGTTGGGTCTGCATGTGCGCACCGGCATTGAAGACAACTTGTGGGCGCAAGACCGCAAGTCCAAGGCCGGCACCGTAAAACAAGTGGAGCAACTGGTGCGGATGTCGCGCGAGTTTGGCCGTGAAATTGCGAACGGCAAACAGGCGCGGGATATCTGCAAGATCGACGTGTTTTACGACACCGTGCAAGAGTCGCTGGCCAAAAACGGCTTTGCGCCCAATGCCCCGGGTCGCCAGCAGGGTCACCTGCGCAAGGTGGCATAACACCATGGCCACCACCAAGGCGCGGGCAATCCGTTTTTACGAAATCGGCAGTGCCGACGTTTTGAAGCTCGAAACGGTTGAGGTGGGCGAGCCCGGCCCCGGCCAGGCCCGCGTGCGGCACACCGGCATTGCGGTGAACTTCATCGACATTTACTTTCGCACCGGTCGCTACCCGGCAGTACTGCCCAGCGGCATGGGTTCTGACGCGGTAGGCGTGGTGGAGGCGATCGGCGCGGACGTCACCGACATTGCGGTTGGCGACCGCGTGGGCTACCTGATCGGGCCGCAAGGCGCGTATTCAGACGTGCGTGTGATGCCGGCCGCCGTACTGATCAAGTTGCCTGACGGCGTGTCTGACAGCACAGCCGCCACGCTCATGATGAAGGGCATGACGGCGCAATACCTGTTTCGCCAGGTGTACCCGCTCAAGGGCGGTGAGACCATTCTTTACCATGCTGCAGCCGGGGGCGTAGGCCTGATTGCCTGCCAGTGGGCGCGCGCCATTGGCGTGACCATGATTGGCACGGTCAGCACGGACGAGAAGGCGGCGATAGCAAAAGCCAACGGTTGCACGCACACCATCGTGACCTCGCGCGAGAACACTGTGGACCGGGTGAAAGAGTTAACCGGTGGCAAAGGCGTGCCGGTGGTGTTTGACTCGATCGGTAAAGATTCGCTGGACGCTTCGTTGAACTGCCTGCAGCCACGCGGCACACTGGTGAGCAACGGCACGTCATCAGGCCCGGTCATCATCGACACCATGCAGCTCGCTGCCAAAGGTTCGCTGTGGGTCACGCGCCCAGCCATGATGCACTACATCATGCCCCGCAGCCATATGTTGGCCATGGCCGACGAGGTGTTTGGCATGGTGCTTGCGGGCAAGATCAAGAGCGAAGCATCGCAAACGTTCAGGCTGGAAGAAGCCGCAGATGCCCACCGCGCGCTGGAGTCGCGCAAGACGGTGGGTGCTACGGTGCTGCTGCCCTGAGCGCTTCATCAGAAGGCTGCCCCTGAAAAATCGGGTCAAATCGGCGTCTAGCCCTTGTCCAGTATGCACAAGCAGCTATAAATAATATAGTAATTGCTTACACGTACCCCATACCCTGCGTATTGACAAACAGCGAATAAACCGACGTGCTGGCCGCCATGAACAGCCGGTTGCGGTGCACGCCGCCAAAGCACAGGTTGGCGCAACGCTCTGGCAGGTCGATTCGGCCAATCAGCTTGCCTTGGGGGTTGAACACATGCACGCCGTCCAGGCCTGCAACGCCCATGCCCCAGCCGCACCACAGGTTGCCGTCGATGTCGACGCGAAAACCGTCGGGGGTGCCGGGGCCTGCGTCAATGGCAACCCGGCGGTTGGCAAGCGTGCGCCCGCCTACCACGTCATACGCCAGTAGGGTGCGCGGGTTGGAGCGGCATTCAACGATGTACAAAATCGATTCGTCGGGCGAAAACGCCAGGCCGTTGGGCTGGTTGATGCCGTCGGCGGCCACGCTGATGGAACCGTCCGCATCCACCCGGTACACGTTGTAGGGCAACTCGGCGAGGGCTTTCTCGCCTTCGTAAAACCCGCCAATACCAAAGAAGGGATCGGTGAACCAGACCGAGCCGTCCGACTTCACCACCACGTCGTTGGGCGAGTTGAGCCGCTTGCCCTGAAATGAATCCGCCAGCACGGTGATGTGCCCGTCAATTTCGGTGCGGGTCACGCGCCTTGTCAAGTGCTCGCAGGTCACGATGCGGCCCTGGCGGTCCCGCGTATTGCCGTTGCTGTTGTTGGAGGGCTTGCGGAAGATGGAAGTCGCGCCGGTTTCTTCGTCCCACTTGTACATGCAATTGCCCGGTACGTCGCTCCAGACCAGGGTGCGGGTGTCGCCCAGCCAGACCGGACCTTCGCACCAGCGCATGCCGGTGGCAAGCCGTTCCACCTTGGCCAGGCCAAGGCGGTATTTCTCAAATGAGGGGTCTATGGCGACTACGGATGGGTCGGGGTAGCGGGGGCTGGGAGTAAAGTCTGTCACGCGTGTTTTCCTTTCTACGAATGGTGCTGCCGTGGGTGTGAATTGGGTTTGCAAGCGGGGTTTGTGAACAGGCTGTGCGAAAGGGCTTTGCCCCGGGGCAAGCCTGCCGATGTTAACCACCCTGCCAGCGCCCGGCCAGGTTCTTGAGTAGCTGTGTGATGGCTGCCAGTCTGCGGCTTTGCACGTCCAGCAGCGTGCGCTCCGCACCGAGCGCGGTTGCCTGGGCGGTCACCACATTGAGATAACTCACGGTGCCGGCCTTGTACTGGTTGTTGGTGATGTCCAGATTGCGCAGCGCCGCGGTGAGGGCATCGCCTTGCAGCGTGATTTCCTGTTCCAGGCTTGCGGTTGCGACCAGGTTGTCTTCGACCTCCTGCAACGCGGTCAGCACGGTCTGCCGATAGCTGGCAGTAGCCAGATCTACGCTGGCCCGCGCCGATTCTTCAGCGCTTTTGCGGGCGCCACCATCAAACAGCGTGGCGGCAAGCGCCGGGCCCAATGACCAGAACAGGTTAGGCGCGGACAGTAACTGCGTCCAATCGTTGCCACGAAATCCGGCATTGGCCGACAGCGTGATGGCTGGGAAGAACGCGCTCTGCGCAACGCCGATTTGCGCGTTGGCGGCGGCGACGCGACGCTCTGCTGCCGCAATATCGGGCCGCCGCTCAATCAGGCTGGCAGGCAGTTGGACGGGAATGTTGGGCGCCATGGGCAATGCCGCTGTGCGGGGCAGAGCCTGCAGCGCGGCGGGCTTGCCCACCAGTGTGGCCAGCGCGTGTTCCAGTTGCGCGCGGCTGCTACTGGCCTCTACCGATTGAACTTGCGTGGACTTGAGCTGGGTTTGCGCCTGGGCCACGTCGGCCGCCGAGACGATGCCCGCCGCATAGCGGTTTTGCGTCAATTCCAGCGAGCGCTGGTAGGCCGCGACCGAGCGGTCCAGCAAAGCGCCTTGAGCCTCTGCCGCGCGCAGTGAAAAATAGGTTTGCGTCAGGATTGCCTGAACCGACAAGCGGGCCGCAGCCAGATCGCTGGCGCTGGCCTGCAGCCTGGCTTGCGCGCCGCTCACGTTGCCCGCCACACGGCCCCACAGATCCAGCTCCCATGTGGCGTTGGCGGCGGCGGAATAGGTTCTGCTGGTGGCCGCGCTGCCCGGCGCCGCGCTCAGGGACCCGCCTGCGGTGGCGCCCACGCTGGGCAATAACCCGGCACGGCTGCTGCCCAAAGCGGCGCGTGCAATCTGCACCTGTGCCGCAGCAGACTTGAGGTTTTCATTGCCGACGATGACCTGCTTTTGCAGGTCATTTAGCGCGGGGTCATCAAACAGCAGCCACCAGTCGTCGGGCACGGTAGCAGCGTTGGTGCTGGCGTTTTTCCACAATGTCGACTCCTTGAACGTGGTGGGGACCTCAATCGCCGGTTTTTGGTACGGCGGGGGTGTGGCACAGGCAGTGGCCAGCAGCGCGATGGCAAGCATTGGCAAGGTTTTTGTAATTGCCATTGCCTTTGAAATTGCCAGGGCCACGGCACAAGCCGCACGTGAATTGATTTTTTTCAGGGTGTTCATTGGGATCAAGCCATGGGTAGCCTACCGCCCTTGTGCAACAGGTGATGGATACGAAGGCGCAGAGGGCTTGCGACTGATAACGCGGGCGGTGGCGGCACGCATGCGGTCCATCACAACAAACACGACCGGCGTGGTGTAAAGCGTGAGAAGCTGGCTCAAGATCAAGCCGCCCACCACAGCAATGCCCAATGGCTGGCGCAGCTCGGCGCCGTCCCCGCCGCCAAATAGGGCCGGCATCGCCAGCGGAATGGCACCAAAAATTGCCGCCACCGAGGTCATCAAAATCGGGCGAAAGCGCAACTGGCAGGCCCTGTAGATGGCCTGCGACGCCGTCATGTGCCCGATGCGCTGCCGCGAGATGGCAAAGTCAATCATCATGATGGCGTTTTTCTTGACGATCCCAATCAGCAAAATCACGCCTATGAAGGCGATGATCGAAAGCTCGGTGTTGAACATCATCAGCGCCAGCAGCGCGCCCACGCCGGCCGAGGGCAGGGTGCTCAAAATCGTGATGGGGTGGACCAGGCTTTCGTACAAAATGCCCAGCACCAGGTAGATGGTGATGATGGCCGCCAGAATCAGCAGCGGCTGCGTGTCAAGCGACTGGGCAAACGCCCGCGCAGTGCCCTGGAACGTGCCGCGTACCGACACCGGCACGCCAAGTTCGGCCACGGCGTTCTGCACGGCAGCCGTAGCCTCTGACAAAGACACACCCACCGGTAAATTGAAACTGATGGTGGACGCCGGCGTGCCGCTCTGGTGGTTAACCGACAGCGGCGTGTTGGTCAGCTCCAGCCGCGCAAACGCACTTAGCGGAATGCGCGCGCCGGTGTTGGAGATGAAAAACAGATTGCGCAGCGATTCAGGGTTTTGCAGGTATTCAGGGGCAAGTTCCATCACCACACGGTACTGGTTGAGCGGGTTGTAGATTACGCCCACCTGGCGCTGGCCGAAGGCGTTGTTGAGCGTGGTGTCGATGTTGCGCACGGTCAGGCCCATGCGCGTGGCGGCGTCGCGGTCAATCACCAGCGAGGTTTGCAGCCCCCGGTCTTGCTGGTCGGTGTTGACGTCAACGATTTCGCTCAAACCCATCATGGCGCGGCGGATGCGCGGGTCCCATGTGCGCAGGTCTTCCAGGTCGTCGGCCTGCAGCGTGTACTGGTACTGTGCATTGGCCTGCCTGCCGCCAATGCGAATGTCCTGCACCGGCACCATGAACAGGTTGGCGCCCGGCTCCTTGGCCAGTTTGATGCGCAGGCGCGCCACGACCTGGTCGGCGGACGCGTCGCGCTCGGCCAAGGGCTTGAGCGACATGAACATCTGCGCGCTGTTGCGTTGCGATCCACCTGTGAACCCGGTCACATGCTCCACGGCGGGGTCGCTGCGCACCACCGCCAAAAAGCGGTCCAGACGCAGCTGCATGGCCTGGAACGATGTGGCCTGGTCGGCTTGGATGAAGCCGATCACCCGTCCCGTGTCCTGCTGCGGGAAAAAGCCTTTGGCAATGGCACCGTACAGGTAGACATTGAGGCCCACCACCGCAAAAAACACCAGAAGCGTCACGGGCTGATGGCGCAAAGCCCAGGCCAGCGAGCGGCGGTAGCCACGCATGACCCATTTCGCAAATCGGTCTGTCCACCGTGCCAGTTTTGAGGGCGTTGCATTTTTCCGCGGGGCCTTCAGCAGCAGCGCGCACATCATCGGCGTGGTGGTCAGCGAAACCACCATCGACACCAAAATGGCCGCCGACAGCACCACGGCAAATTCCCGGAACAGCCGCCCCACAATGCCGCCCATCAGCAAGATGGGAATGAACACGGCAATGAGCGACAGGCTGATGGACACCACCGTGAACCCGATTTCGCGCGCGCCTTCCAGTGATGCCTGCAACGCGGTCTTGCCGCGCTCCATGTGCCGCGTGATGTTCTCCAGCACCACAATGGCGTCATCCACCACAAACCCCGTGGCCACGGTGAGCGCCATCAATGACAGGTTGTCAAGGCTGTAGCCGCACAGGTACATCACCACAAACGTGCCACACAGTGACACCGGCACCGCCACACTGGGGATCAGCGCCACGCGGCCATTTCGCAGAAAAAGCATCACCACCAGAATCACCAGGCCGATGGAGATGGCCAGCGCGCGCTCCATCTCGCGCAGGGAGGCGCGGATGGTCGGCGTGCGGTCCATCACCACGTCCAGGTTGATAGTAGGCGGGATGGAAGCACGCAGGTGCGGCAGCAGCGCGCGCACCTTGTCCACTGCTTCAATGATGTTGGCACCGGGCGCCTTGTTCAAGATGAGCAGGATGGAAGGTTTGCCGTTGGCAACCCCGTAATTGCGCACATCCTGCACAGAATCGATCACCTGGCCCACGTCAGACAAGCGTATCGCGCTATTATTTCGATATCTAATTATGATGGGCGCATATTCGGCGGCGGTTGCGGCCTGGTCGTTGGCGCCAATCTGCCAGCTACGTGCGCCGTCTTCTACAGAACCTTTGGGCCGGTTGGCATTGGCCGAGGTGATGGCAACGCGCACCTCGTCCAGCGCGATGCCGTTGGCCGCCAGCTTGTTCGGGTCCAGCGCCACACGCACGGCCGGTAGCGCACCACCGCCAATGCTGACTTGCCCGATGCCGGTGACCTGCGCCAGCCGCTGCGCCAGCACGGTGGAGGCGGCGTCGTACATCTGGCCGCGCGTGAGCGTGTCTGACGTGAGGGCCAGGATCATCACCGGCGAGTCCGACGGGTTGACCTTGCGGTAGGTCGGGTTGCTGGGCAGGCCGGTGGGCAGCAGCGCACGCGAGGCGTTGATCGCAGCCTGCACATCGCGCGCCGCGCCGTTGATGTCGCGGTTCAAGTCAAACTGCAACGTGACACGCGTGTTGCCAAGCGACGAGGACGAGGTGATTTCGTTGACGCCGGCAATGGCGCCCAAAGCCCGCTCCAGCGGTGTGGCGACGGTGGCCGCCATGGTGTCGGGGCTGGCGCCTGGCAGGCTGGCGGTGACGGAGATGGTGGGAAAGTCCACCTGCGGTAAGGGTGCCACCGGCAGAAGGAAGAAGCTGATGATGCCTGCCAGTGCAACGCCTAACGTGGCCAAGGTGGTGGCTACGGGTCTTTGGATAAAGACTGTTGAGAAACTCATTTTTGGGCTTCCCTACGCGAGGGGTGGGGCCTTGCGCAGGCGGCGCTTGATTTGTTCTTTGCATTAGTGTTGCGCGGGCAAGCCGGGTCTCGCCCCGGCGGGCGACTCACTTTTCTTTGCTTCGCCAAAGAAAAGTAAGAAAAAGAAAGGCGAGCCGGATTCGTCGCCCGGCTGCGCCGGTACGCTGCGTTGCTCAGCCCAGCCGGGGTCTGGCTAAACTCGCTTCGCTCAAACAACGCCAGCCCTGATCCGTCTGCGCTTGCGCTACTCGCCTCCTCATTACGGCGGGGGGTTCGGAAGTCAGAACAGCCGGCAAACCAAACATCCAATCCAACATCCAAATCACCAAGCCCCACAAGTACGCGCCATGGCGCGTACTTGTGGGGCTTAAATTTTTG
>JANYJD010000354.1 GCA_025358555.1 Rhodoferax sp. | reverse complement strand
GCCATCCGCCACTTGGGCTACGCCGCGCGCTTTGTTTCCGGCTACCTGTACACACCCTGGCTTGACGGTGGCAACGCTCAAATGCAGGGTGCCGGGGCCACGCACGCCTGGGCCCAGGTCTACCTGCCGGGCACCGGGTGGATTCCGTTTGATCCCACCAACAATTTGATCGGCGGCACCGACCTGATCCGCGTAGGCGTAGCGCGCCATGCCACGCTGGCGTCCCCGGTCAGCGGCTCATGGCACGGCTATCCGGGCGACTACTTGGGCATGTTTGTGGATGTGCAGGTACACAAGCGGGCCTGAGCCGGACGTGGAGCTGCTCAATACCGCCGCGCCACCCCGTTGTCGACCACCACACGGTCACCCACACGCACGTCGGCGTTGGTGTTCTGCGTCAGCGTTTGATAGGAACCGTCGTTCATGCGGATGGTGAATTTGTAGGCGTTGACCTGCTGCTGGTTGCGTTTCTCCAACTCATTGCCGGCATAGGCTCCGCCTGCGGCACCCAGCACCGTGGCAGCGGTGTTGCCCACGCCGCCACCCACCTGGTTGCCAATGATGCCGCCCACCACGGCGCCCGCAATCGCACCCACGCCAATGCCTGTGCCGCCAATGCCGGTGCTTTGCGGTTGCTGCACCAGATCAATCGACTGCACCACGCCATAGGTCGCGTAGGTGCTGGATGGGTAGCTTGGCTGCGGGTACGTGCTCGCATTGCCTCCGGTGGCAGGCGCGTTGGTGTTGGCGCAGGCGCCCAGGGTGAGGGCTGCGGCCAGGCAGAAGCTCACGCGCAGGCCGGGACGGTTGGTGTGGGTTGTGCTGTTGGTTTTCATGGTTATTTCTTCACTTTCATATCGTTGATGACACTGCTAACACCCGTGATGCCACGGGCAACTTCGACGGCCCGGTCAATCTGGGCCTGGTTGTCGACAAAGCCACTGAGCTGGACTTCATTTTTTCGGGTGACCACGGCGATATCAAAGCTCTTCACGCTGGCGTCGGCCAACAGTGCAGCCTTCACCTGCGTTGTGACGATGCCGTCGTCCACTGCATTGCCCACCGTGGTGGGCGCACCCTTCAGGCTGACCTTGTTGTCAACGCTTTTGACGCCAGGCACGGCTTGTGTCACCGCCAGCGCCCGGTCTATCTGCGACTGGTTGGCGGCAAACCCGCTGAGCAGCACTTCGCCTTTGCGGGTTTCCACCTTGAAGTCAATGCTCTTGACGTCCGGGTCATTCAGCAGCGCAGACTTGACCTTGGTGGTCACCACGCTGTCGTCGATCTCGGTGCCGATGGTGGCGGTGGCGGCAGGCGTGCCAACCTTCCCCGAGTTGGCCGGTGTGTCGGCAGGTTTGCTGCAGCCGGGCAGCGCAGCGGCCAGGGCACACGCAAGAGCAGCGCCCGCAGCAGTGTTCCACACGCGTGATCCAACATTTGAGCCAAAACGCCTTTGAGGGCTGTTATTCATGGCAAAGGTTCTCTCTGGTTCAAAAAGTTGCAAGCCTGGCAAACGCAATCTCCGCATTGTCAGGTGGCTGACTTTCCTCCAATTCAACGCGCCGCTCTGTGCGCTTGCGCACATACGGCACAAATTTTTTCAATTAACGTACTTCGCTACATGCAGACAAAGCCCGCAGCCATCACCACCGGGACCGACGGAGACCCGCCGGGCAGGCGCGCGCTGGGGTTGTCGGGTTCATGGACGGCGCGCGGAATGGGCACTGTTGCCACGCAACTGGCAACGATCCATGCGGACGCGGGCGCGGACGTGAAACCGGCTGAGGCGTCGGGAAAGGGCGCGCCGGGCAAACCAGACATGCTGGCCGACGGCACACAGATCGACGCGCTGGACACGGCTGGCGCATGGGTGCTTCAAACGCTGTTGCTGCGCCTGCGCTCAGAAGGCGCAGCGGTCAGTCTGCAAGGCTTGCGCCCCCACTTTGCGCAACTGATGGACGTGGTGGCACAGCACATGGCACAGCAGGCGAGCCAGCCAGCGCCTGGCGCCACACCACCGTTGACAGCGCTGGCGCGCGTTGGCCACAGCACCTGGGAGGCATTGCTGCAAGGCACGGCGCTGCTGGCTTTTGTGGGTGAAACCGCAGCCGCGTTTGCAATCAGCGTGATGCATCCATCGCGGTTTCGCTGGCGTCCCATTCTGTTCAACCTACGCAGCGCAGGGTTTGATGCGCTGCCGATTGTCGGGCTGCTGTCCTTCCTGATGGGCATTGTGGTGGCTTACCAGGGCGCAGACCAGTTGCGGCAATACGGGGCCAACATTTTTGTCGCCGACCTGGTGGGCCTGTCCATGCTGCGGGAGTTTGCGCCGCTGATGACGGCCATCATCATCGCCGGGCGATCCGGCTCGGCCTACGCGGCGCAGATTGGCACCATGGCCGTCACCGAAGAGATCGACGCCATGCGCACCATCGGCATCGCCCCCATGGAGCTGCTGGTGCTGCCAAAAATAATCGCCCTGATGGTGGCGCTGCCGCTGCTCACTGTGTTTGCCGACGTGTTGGGCGTGCTGGGCGGCATGATCATGGCGCAGGCCCAGCTAGGCGTAACGTATGCGGAGTTTCTGGACCGGTTTGTGAAGGCCGTCAGCAGCACCGCCTACCTGATTGGTGTGGGCAAGGCACCCGTGTTTGCCGCCATCATCACCCTTGTGGGCTGCTTTCAGGGCTTTCGCACCAAAGGCGGCGCCGACAGCGTGGGCCGCCAGACCACGAAGAGTGTGGTGCAGTCAATCTTTCTGGTGATCGTGGCCGATGCGCTTTTTTCCATCGCCTTCAGCGCGCTTGATCTTTGACAAGAAGCTCGGACATGGACAACGCCGTCGCCGCCCCGCCGCCCGCCATTGAGGTCAACAACCTGTCCACGCGCTTTGGTGACCACGTGGTGCACAGCGACGTGAGCCTTAGCATCAATCAAGGCGAAATCTTCGCACTGATCGGCGGCAGCGGCTCTGGCAAGTCAACCCTGCTGCGCGAGATGATTCTCCTGCAAAACCCCAACGCGGGGGCCATCAAGGTGCTTGGCACAGATTTGAAAAACCTTGACGAGGCGCAGGCCCTGGCACTGCGCCAGCGCTGGGGCGTGATGTTCCAGCACGGCGGGCTGTTTGGCTCGCTCACGGTGCTGGAAAACGTGAGCCTGCCTCTGCGCGAGCACACGCCGCTGGATGATGCGCTGATCAACGACATCGCGGCCTGGAAGATCGCCATGACCGGGCTCAAGCCCGAGGTGGGCGCGCAATACCCGGCGCAACTCAGTGGCGGCATGATGAAACGGGCGTCGCTGACGCGCGCCATGGCGCTCGACCCTGAACTGCTTTTTCTGGACGAGCCCACTGCCGGCCTGGACCCTGAGAGTGCGGGCGGCGTGGACCAACTGGTGAAGAAGCTGCGCGACCTGTTCGGCCTGACCATCGTCATCATCACGCACGACCTGGACCTGCTGTGGCAGGTGACCGACCGCGTGGCCGTGCTGGGCGCAGGCACGGTGCAGGGCATCGGCTCCATGGCCGAGCTGTCCCACATGGACAACCCGGTTATCCGGCCTTTTTTTGACGGCGCGCGGGGCCGCAGCGCACAACCAAGCGAGGTGGCATCATCGAAACCAAAGTGAACTACACGCTGGTCGGCGCGTTTGTGCTGGCCCTGGGCGCGGCGCTGATCGCAGTTGTGCTGTGGCTTGCGTCGGGCGGTGCGTACCAGAAAAAGTACGACCTGTACCACGCGATTGAAGACGAATCGGTGGCGGGCCTGAACCTGAACGCACCCGTCAAGAACAATGGGGTTGACGTGGGCAAGGTGCGTGACATCAAGCTTGACCCGGCCAACCCGGAACGGGTGATTCTGCTGCTGGCGATTGAGCGCGGCACGTCCGTCAAGGAAGACACAGTGGCGGTGCTGAAGACCCAGGGCCTGACTGGCATTGCCTACGTTGAGCTCAGCGGCAGCACGCGCAATTCACCCCCGCTGGGGCTGGTGGCTGGCAACCCGTACCCGGTGATCCGCACCAAGCACTCATTGGCGACCCGGCTGGAAAACGTGCTGACCAACGTGCTGACCAGGCTGGACAGCACCTCCAACAACCTCAACGCCATGCTGGGGGAAGACAACCGCGCATCCCTCAAAAGCGCGCTTGCTGATATCGCCATCGTGGCGCGCACCGTGGCAGCGCGCAAGGACGCGCTGGATTCGAGCCTGGTGCAGGCTGAGAAAACCCTCAAAAACACCGCCACCGCTTCAGCGCAAATCGCCCCAGTGGTCGAGCGCTTCGGCCGCAGCGCCGCAGCGATTGAAAAGATGGGCAGCGACTTCAGCCAAACCAGCGCCAGCGCCACCAAAGCGGTTGATGCAGTGGGCGCTGACGTGAGCCGCTTCACCGCCAACACGCTGCCTGAGTTGCAGCAGCTAATGTTTGAGCTGGGCGCGTTGACCAGCTCGTTGCGACGGCTTAGCGAGCAGACTGAGCGCGACCCGCGCGGACTGCTGTTTGGCCGCAAGCCGGTGGCCAACGGGCCGGGCGAGTCGTCGCCAAAACCTTGAATATCCATCATGAACACATTGCCCCCCAAACCCGCCGCCAGACTTCCGCGCATGCTCGGCGGGGGCTTTTGCGCACTGGCGCTGTGCGCCTGCAGCGCTTTGAGCCCCAGCACTGCGCCGCCTCCGGCGTTTTACTCGCTCAATGGCGCGCAGGGCACCCCAGATGCAGTCAACGGATCAAACGCCGCCGCAACCACGCCGCCGGTCAGCCAGAGAACCAGCGGGCAGCCCACGCTCATCGTCAACCCGCCGCGCGCCGCGGCCGGCTTTGACAGCCAGCGCATCATCTACCTGCGTGAGGCGCACAAGCTGGAGTATTTTGCCAACAGCGAATGGGTTGACCCACCCGCGCGCATGCTGGGCATGCTGTTGGTGGCATCGCTGCAAAACACCGGTGCATTCCGCGCCGTGGTGCTGGCACCTGGCACGGCGGTAGGCGAGATGCGTCTGGAAACCGACCTCATCCGGCTGCAGCAGGAGTTTCAGACGCGCCCCAGCCGTGTGCATTTCACACTGCGTGCCACCTTGCTCGATGAAAAGACACGCCGCGTGCTGGCGTGGCGCGAGTTTGATGCCACTGTGCCGTCACCCAGCGATGACCCCTACGGCGGGGTGCTGGCGGCGAATCTGGCAGTGCAGTCGGTGTTGAAAGATCTGGCGGTGTTCTGCGATCAGCAAGTTCGCAAACCGTGAGCGTCAGGCGCTGTCGTCCTTGAGCTTTTCGTAGGCCCGGTGGGCTGCGTCACCCCGGCTGGTGTCTTGCAAGCCGCGTTTTACATCCAGGTAGGCCTGCTGCACCGCCGGGCTGGGCACGCCACCCGTGCTGCCAACCGACTCGTCCTGTTCGTGCGGCAGTTTGGGCGCGGTGGGCGTGGTGGCGGTCGCGGGCAACTTCGTGTTGACAGCTTTCTTCATACCCACACCGCTAAATTCTGCGCGTTCCGATTGACCATTACATCTTGCCGTACCTGGCTTTGGCAGCGTTCATGCAACTGGTTTTTGGGTCGCCGGCCAACGCTTCGCATTTTTCAGCCGCCACTTTGTAGTCGGCATCGCGCTTGTCGGTGGCAGCTTCTGCTTTCGCTTCACCAATCTGCTTGCCCATTTTTGCGTCGGCCAGCGCCTTCACTTCAACGGCTTTGGCTTCTTTGCGGCAAACGTCTTTGGCGTTGCCGGTCTGGTCGTCACACTTTTCCTTGGCAACGGCGTAGGCGGTCTTGGCCTTGACTTCCATCACCTTGGTGCCATCACGTGGCTTGCCGGTATAGCCGAACTCCAGCTCGGCGAGGGCCACTTTTTCTTTGGCTTTGGCTTCTTCAAAGCAGATGTCTTTGGCGTTGGCAGACATAGAACTGCAGGCGGCCTTGTCGCTCTTGTATTGGGAACTGATGCCGTCCTTGCCAGACTTATACGCGTCCTTGGTCATGGTGGCGGCTTGCGCCAGGGGCAGTGCCAGCAGGCCGGCCACGATCAGTGAAGCCTTGAAGTTGAAAACGTTTTTCATATGGATCCTTAATAAAGTTAAAAAAATTGTAAAAAACGGGTGCTATCCCGGTAAACGGAAATTTCGCGTCCTGCTCAGGAGTTGCCGTATCCTGCTCACGGATTTTCGAAATGCATGCCTTCAAATCCGTTGAGGCTGGGAAGATCGTCGGCATCAGCGGCCAGGGCAAGCCATCCCAGGGCCGCCACGGCAAACGCGGGAACAACGGCAAAGGCAAGTACCAGCAGTGCTATCAGACTCATAAATGCTCCTTGGTGGAAGGTTTCAGGCAGGGGTAAAAGGTACATGGAGTATCTGGAATGCGGCTTGGCGCGAACAGCAGACAGCGCCGCAAACCACCGTAGTAGATGTCCTACGCGGGTGACCTGCAAATCCTGCAAAAACCTACCGTGTAGGAAACGTCTGACCCAAATGCGGGCTTATCCTCAGTGTCCGGTACGTCTTTTCACGGGCATACTGCAAGCCATGCAGTGCTTTGGCCAACACCGATGGATTTAGCTCTGAATTTCAGCGAAGCGCCTTTTCAGTCAATGCCCCAGTCCATGTCCCAGCTCAAGACCTATATCGTCGAAGACAGCCCGGTGATTCGTGAGAGCCTCATCGCCACGCTGGAAGAGTTGGTGCCGGTTAACGTGGTTGGCACGGCTGAGGACGAGCTGAGCGCCGTTCAGTGGCTGGCGCAGCCGCAGAACAAGTGCGACTTGGTCATTGTCGATATTTTCCTCAAGGGTGGGTCAGGCTTGGGCGTGCTGCGCGCCGCCAACGAGGTGCCGCACAATTACTCCATGGTGGTACTGAGCAACTACGCCACCAAAGACATGCGCCGCAAATGCATGGAATTGGGTGCCGACCGTGTGTTTGACAAATCCAACGAAATTGATGCGCTGATTCTCTACTGCAGCCGTCTGGCCGCCGGAGAAACCGGCAACGGCGCGCTGGCCTGAAGGTGCGTGTGCCCGTGTTGGCGATCAAGACCGCCTGCGCCCCCGCTGCGTCAGGCCGCTCTACTGGATCAGGCCGTTTTTCAGGCCGTAGTAGGTCAGGTCGCTGTTGGACTCCAGCTTCATTTTCTCCATCACCCGGGTGCGGTACGTGCTGACGGTTTTCACGCTCAGTGACATGCTGACAGCCATGTTGCCGATGGTCTCGCCTTTGGCCAGGCGCAGGAACACCTGCAGCTCGCGCTCGGACAGGTGCTCATGAAGCGGCTTGTCGCCCCCGTCAATCAAGCCGTCGGCCAGGCGCTCGGCCACGCCGGCCGTGATGTACTTGCGGCCCCGGCACACAGTGCGGATGGCCTTGACGATTTCTTCCGGGTCGCAGTCTTTGTTCAGGTAGCCGCTGGCACCCTGGCGCAGCAGCGTGGTGGCGTAGTGTTCTTCGGGGAAGCCGCTCAAAATCAGCACCGGCAGGTCGGGCGCGCGCGCCTTGATGGCGGCCAGCGCGTCCACGCCGCTGTGGCCGGGCATCGAGATGTCCATCAGGATGACATCCACATCGCCCTTGCGCACAATGTCAAGCGCGGCTTTGCCGTTGGAGGCTTCGCCCACCACGACAAAATCGATCTGGTCGGCAAAAAACTGGCGCAGCCCGGCACGCACCATGGCGTGGTCATCAACAATGGCAATTCGAATCATGGTGTTGTGCAGCCCTTCTGCCCAAATCATCCCACATTTCCCAACCCCGCATGGGTACGCCTGGGCTAAAAATGGATTTTTTCAGGGTCGCCAAACGAAACAGGTTCATTCTGATGCTGGCCGTTGTCGCAGCGCTTGCCACCGTGCTTATCAGTGAGGCGTCCTACTGGCGGTCGGTGGAGCGGCTGAACGCCACTGGGGAAATGGCGGTGGCGCGCCTGAACATCCAGCGGTTGGAGCTCAGCCTGCTGGACGCCGAGACCGGCCATCGTGGCTATTTGCTGACCAACCGCAAAGAGTATCTGGAGCCGTATGCCAAGGCGCTGAAAAATGTCGAGCAGTATTTCAACTCACTCCACGACTACTATGGTGACGAAGCCTTGCCCAAAGGGGTACTCCTGAAAATGCACGCCTTGGTGGACACCAAGCTGTCAGAGCTTGCGCTCACCATCGGCCTGCATGACCAGGGCAAAACTGCGGCCATGACCGAAGTGGTCATGAGCGGCATTGGCAAGGAGCACATGGACAGCTTGCGCCTGCTTGCCGCCGATTTGCTCAAACTGGAATCCGACAAGTTCGCTCAAGGCCGGCAGGACATTTACTACATGCTGATGCTGGGCCGCATTGGCGTTGCGCTGCTGACCACAGTCAGCCTGCTGGCGCTGTTCATGTACCTGCGCAAGCGCTTCGCCCATGAGACGCTCCTGGTCGAGCAGCAGCGCCTGGTGCAGGCCGAGCGAGACCGCCTTGAGGCCGAGGTGGTTGAGCGCACTGCCATGCTGACCCAGTTGACCAACCACCTGCATACGGCGCGGGAAGACGAACGCAGCCGCCTGGCGCGCAACCTGCATGATGACCTGGGCGCGCTGCTTACGTCAGCCAAGCTGGACGCCGCGCGCATCCGGTCCCGGCTGGGCGACACCACGCCCGAAGCGTCCAAACTGCTGGTGCATCTGGTGGACAACCTCAACAGCAGCATTGCGCTGGGTCGGCGCATCATTGAAGACCTGCGCCCCTCGGCGTTGAGCAATCTGGGCCTGCTGGCCACGCTGGAGATCATGGCGGCTGAGTTCGCCGAGCAATCGGGCCTGGAGGTGCATTGCGCGCTTGAGGCCGTGCTGCTCAAGCCCACGACCGAGCTGATGGTCTACCGGCTGGTGCAGGAAGCCATCACCAACATCAGCAAGTATGCCCAGGCCGGCCATGTGTGGATCACGCTGGCCAACCACGACACGCAGGTCGAAGTGTCGGTGCGCGATGACGGCATCGGCTTTGACACCCGGGCCAAGCGAAGCTCCGCGCACGGCTTGCTGGGCATGCGCTTTAGGGTAGAGGCCGAGGGCGGCACGCTGGCCGTTATTTCGACGCCGGGCACGGGGACCTTGATACGCGTGTCGCTGGCCAAACCAGTGCCGGATGCGCCGCTGGCGCAAAAATTGTAAGCGGCGCAGCCTGTTTGCGCAGGCCGGTGTCAGCAGCTTCCTACGCGGGCTGGCCCGCTTGTCTGACAGCAGCGCGGCAACCCAGCCTATCGCCACCCGCAGCCGCAAGATCGACACTTGACCTATCGCAGCCCAATACGTTGCGAAGATGAAAAACCGGGCGAATTTCCGAGCGGTTTTGTTTGTCAAAGAAACAGGAGTTCACCATGCTGCATTACGCCGTTGTATTTTTTGTTATTGCTTTGATTGCCGCCGTATTTGGCTTTGGTAGCATTGCCGCCAGTGCAGTGGGCATCGGCAAAATTCTTTTCATCGTTTTTGCGATTCTGGCGGTCGCCAGTTTCTTGTTTGGACTGATCAGAAAAAGCTAGGGTTTTCACAGTTCACCACCACGTCATTTGCCACACCATTCACCACTCCAAAGGAACATCATGATTACCAATTCCATCCCAGGCCAAACCAACGCCCTGACCGACCAGGCCGCCCAGTCTGCCGACCACGCCATCAAGTCCACCCAGCAGTTGGCGAACGGTGCCTTCGACAGCCTCAGCGGCACCGTCAAGGACATCCGTGACCAAGCCGCGCCCATGGTCAACCGCGCAACGGAAAAGGCCAGCGAGCTGGCCACCCGCAGTGCAGATGCGGTGCGGGAAAGCTCCCGCCAGTTGCGTGAGCGCGCCACGCAAGCGTCTGACGCCACCGTCAACTACATCAAGGACGAACCGGTCAAGTCCATCCTGATCGCCGCAGCCACCGGTGCTGCGCTGATGGGCCTGGTCAGCCTCATGGGGCGTTCGCGCAGCGGCGACTGATCACCCTCCACCGCGACACACCGCACCTGACCTTGGACGCCACCCGCCATGCTGCACCCTTTGCTTCACCTCATCGCGACAAAACCCCAGCTGCTGGCAGACCACGCGCAAGCGTATGCCGAGCTGGCTGCGGTTGAGGTGGGGGAGTTTTCAGCCGCGTGGCGGCGCCGCGCTGTTTTTTACGCAGTGGCGGCATTTTTTTTGGGGTTTGCCATACTGCTGGCAGGCGTGGCCGTGATGCTGTGGTCAGTCTTTCCGGTAGCACAGATGCAGGCGCCGTGGGCTCTGGTCGCCGTGCCGCTGGTGCTGGCTGGCGTGGGGGCGGTGTGTCTGCTGGCAGGCCGCTCCCACAGCCAAGCGGGCGCTTTTGCCACGTTGCGCGAGCAGGTGAAGGCCGACTTGCTGATGCTGCGTGAAGTGGTTGCGCCATGACCGAGTTGACAATGATGGCCGACCGGCTGGCAGCGTCGCGTGAGCGCTTGCGCCAGGCCATGCAAGTGATTGTGAAACCTCCACAGCGGGCAACCGCGGGTGGTGCAAGTTCTTCCCTGTTCGGTGCAACGGGATCGGCCTGGCTGGAGAGCTTGAAATCAGTCCCCGGTATCAACATCATCGTTGATGCTGTCACAAGCTGGTGGATGCGGCACCCGCTGCGCCTGGCGAGCGGGGTGGCAAGCGATGCAGCCCGCGCCGCGTTGCAACCGGTAGCGCAAAAAAACCCTGTGGCATTGGTGCTGGGCGCTCTGGTTTTAGGTGCCGTTGTTGTGTGGACGCGTCCGTGGCGCTGGGTAGCGCGGCCAGCACTCCTGGCCGGGCTGTTCCCGCAAGTGCTGTCCAAAGTGATTGCTCATGCGCCAGTCAGTTCCTGGCTGTCGGTGCTGTCGTCCCTGACCGATGGTCAGCACAAGTCGGGCGGGACGTCTACTGCACCGTGAATTTTTGCTGATTTAGGGGTAAAAACAGGTCGTAGCCCTTGTCTAGCATGCATAGTTAGATACATATACTATAGCAAATACCCGTTTTGACTTTTTTGCCGGGTTGCGGCATCAAGCTTGGCCCCGCCAGCAATATGACTGGCGGGGCCTTTGTTTTGATTACCCGACGCTACCCAAGAAATCGAAGCAGGTCCTGTGTCAGGCGAACTTTCTCGGTGGCGAACAATCCGTGCGGCGCGCCGTCATACTCAATCAGTGTGGACTGCGCAATGCCGTTTGCTGCGGCACGACCGGCCGCGTCGATGGGCACGGTCTTGTCGTCGGTGCCATGGATGATGAGCGTGGGCACGTTGAACGCGGCCAAGTCAGGGCGGAAATCGGTTGAGGCAAATGACTTGGCGCATGCCAGAGTCGCCTTCAAGCTGGCTTGCATGGCCTGGCTCCGGGCCCACTCCAGCACTTCAGCGCTGGCGGGGTGCGTCAGCATGTTGACGCCGAAGAAGTCTTTGAAGAACCCAGCAAAAAACTTGGCGCGGTCTTCCCTCATGCCCTCGGTCATTTTGTCAAAAACTTCCTGCTCGGTGCCATTGGGGTTGTCGTTGGTCTTGAGCATGTAGGGCACCACCGACGAGACAAGCACCGCTTGCGTTACTGATTTGCCGCCGTGGCGCGACATGTAGCGCGCCACTTCGCCGCCGCCCATGGAAAAGCCGGCCAGCACGGCGTCTTTTGCGCCGGTTTGCTCTATCACGGCAGCCAGGTCGTCGGCCAGTGTGTCGTAGTCGTAGCCGCTCCACGGCTGTGACGAGCGACCAAAGCCACGCCGGTCATACGCAATGGCGCGGTAGCCAGCGTCGGCCAGCGCCATGGCCTGGTCATCCCAACTGTCGGATGACAAGGGCCAGCCGGACATCAGGATGACCGGTCGGCCGGCGCCCCAGTCCTTGAAATAAAGTTTGGTTTGGTCGTTGGTGGTGATGTACGGCATGGTGCTGTCCATTTCTGCAAAGTTAAGGGACTTGCAGTATTGAATGCAGCGTGCAGAGCGTCTATCGGCCAAAGTGGCGTATCGCTGTGGGCGCACGCCTACGCACCCGAAGGCCAGGGCGGGACCATGGCCTGAAACCGGCAGATCAGATCAACGGGTTTTTGAGAAGAAGCTGAACGCTTCAATCCGCGCCCTGAGCATGGCGGTGGCGATGTTTGCAATTTCGGTCAAGGCGTTGAGTGCCTGTGGTGAGAGTTTGCGCGTGGCGTAATCCAGCACACACACGGCACCAATGCCCACCCCTTCAAACACGATAGGCGCGCCAGCGTAGAACACGACGCCGGACTGTGCGGCAACCATCGGGTTGTGGGCAAACCGAGGGTCGAGGCGGGCATCAGACACTTCCACGAGACGTTTGGAGTTGGCGGCTTCGCAAGCAAATGACTGCCTGCTGTCAACCGATGTGATGTCCAAACCATGAATCGACTTGAACCACACGCGGTCTCCGTCAATCAGGCTGACACTCGCAATGTGGGTGCCACACACATTTGCCGCTAGGCGGGTTAGGGCGTCAAAGCCCGCTTCTGGCGGCGTATCCAGCACGGCCATTGATTCAAGCACACGAGCGCGGCGCTGACGCTCTTCAGCAGAAATATCGGTAAGGCCTGATCGTGTTGAACCGGGTTTTGCCCCGCTTTGGGGCGTTAGCAGCTGGTTGATCGGCATGGGTTTAACACTTGGAGTTGTTAGGTTAATTTGGCTTTTTTTGACGCCGCGCGCGGGGTGATTTGATCCACTGACTGTATCGTATCGGCGGTTTCCCGTCTGTGCGCCAGCGCACACAAGCCAAACCCCCGTACAGGCATTTGTCCTACAGACATTGCCGTTGCAGCCTGACCAGCGGGAGGCTGCGGACGATTTACGCTGGCAGCCACCTAAACCACTTCACATGGACAACTTACACGCGCTGCTGCCATACGCGGCAAAACGAAACTTCTCCAACACCCCAGAGCCCGGCATCGATGGCCCCGTTGACAGTCAGCGTGCCGCATTGGGCGCAGGCCAATTAGGTTTTGTGGTGCAAAAACACTGGGCCAGCCACCTGCACTATGACTTCCGCCTGGAGCTGCATGGCACGATGAAAAGCTGGGCTGTGCCCAAGGGACCCAGCCTGGACCCCAAAGACAAACGCATGGCCGTGCAGGTGGAAGACCATCCGCTGTCGTATGCAAGCTTTGAAGGGACGATCCCGCCAAAACAATACGGTGCAGGAAAGATCATTGTGTGGGACCGGGGCGTGTGGCAGCCGATTGGCGACCCGGACGCTGGTTACCAGGCGGGAAACCTTAAGTTCGAGCTGCGCGGGCACAAACTGCACGGCAAGTGGGCGCTGATTCGCATCAAAGGAAAAAACAAAAGCGATAAGCAAGCGCCGTGGCTGCTCATCAAGGAGAAAGACAGTTTTGCCCAGCCCGCGAGCGCATTCAACGTAACCGATGCCCTGCCCGACAGCGTGATGGACAAGACACCACCTGGGCGAGTTAAGGCCCGGCCACTGGCGTCTGGAACGTCGCTTGCGCTCCCGCCCAAACTTGCCGGGTCAAAAAAATCGACGCTGCCCGCCACACTGGCACCGCAACTGGCCACTTTGGCGCAGGGGGTGCCCGACCACCCGATAGAGTGGATTTTTGAAGTCAAATTTGACGGCTACCGGATGTTGACGCGGGTGGACGGCGAGAGCCGCGGGAGAGCCGATAAAGGCGTGAGCGGGAGGGGTGCCAAAGACATCAGGCTGATCACCCGCAATGGCAACGACTGGACTTCAAAACTGGCGTCACTGCGCCAGGCCATCGCCAGCTTGAAACTTCCGAGCGGCTGGTACGACGGTGAAATCGTGGTGCCAAACAAAAAGGGCGTGCCAGACTTTGGCGCTTTGCAGGCGTGCTTTGAGTCCGGGCGCACCGACAACATCGTTTTGTACTTGTTTGACGTCCCATACTTTAACGGCTATGACCTTCGCGCATGCCCGCTGGAAGACCGACGCGCGCTATTGAAACAGTTGTTGGAAACGGCCCACTCTGACAGCGTTGCGGAACGCGTGCGCTTCAGCGAAGCGTTCAACGCCGACCCGCGCAGCCTGATCGCGTCTGCCTGCAAGATGGGGCTCTGAAGGGCTGGTTGCCAAGCGCCGTAACTCAAGCTATGTGTCGCGCCGGGCCCCAAGCTGGATCAAGCTCAAGTGCCAGCAGCGGCAGGAATTCGTCATCGGCGGATTCACCGACCCGCAGGGTTCCCGCACCGGCTTTGGGGCGCTGCTGCTGGGTGTGTTTGATGCGCAGGGCGCACTCCAACATGCTGGCAACGTCGGCACTGGTTTCAACACAAAAACGCTGGCGGGCATCAAGAAAAAACTTGACGTCATCGCGCAGGAAAAAAGTCCGTTTGCCGCTGCCTCAGGCATCGAAGGCCGACCGCATTAGGTCAAGCCGCTGCTGGTAGCCGAAGTGGCCTATGGCGAGTGGACCAGCGCCGGGCGAATCCGCCACGGTGTTTTCCATGGTTTGCGAACTGACAACGAGGCGAGTCTCATCGTGCATGAACAGGCCGTCAAGATCGCCCCGCCTGCGTCCATTGGCAAAACGAGGAAACTGGTACAGCCCCTGCCAGACAACCTACCAGAACACGTGCGTATTACCCACCCAGACCGGATCATCGACGCCAGCACGGGAACCACCAAGCTGGACCTGTTGCGGTACTACGCCTTGGTGGGCGATCTGATGATGGAACATCTGAAAGGCAGGCCCGCGTCGCTGGTGCGCGCGCCTGCGGGAGTGCGCGGCGAGCTGTTTTTTCAGAGGCACCTTGAAACTGCAAACCTGCCGGACATCCGCGCCTTTGACACCGGCCCGAAGGGTGACCCGGCGGCGTTGATCGAGGTCGTCAACAAGCAGGGCCTGCTGTCTGCTGCGCAGTGGAACATGATCGAGGTGCACACGGTGAACGCGACCAGGCCGTCATTGACCCATCCTGACCGCATGGTGTTTGACCTTGATCCGGGCGACGGTGTGCCGTGGGTCCAGGTGCAGGAGGCGGCACAGCTAGTCCATGCATTTCTGGCCCAGCTTGGCCTGCAAGGGTTCCTCAAGACCAGCGGGGGCAAGGGCTTGCACATTGTGGTGCCCATCCACAGAGCACACGCCTGGGATGCCGTCAAAGGATTCTCTCAGGCCATAGTGTTGCATCTGGCCAAAACCATTCCACAGCGCTTCGTGGCAAAAAGCGGCCCGAAAAACCGCGTCGGAAAAATCTTTGTGGACTACCTGCGGAACGGCTCCGCTGCCACCACGGTGTGTGCGTGGTCCGCCCGGGCAAGGCCAGGAATGGGCATCTCGGTGCCGGTGGACTGGGCTGAGCTGGCCGGCCTGCGCGGCGCTGACCACTGGACCGTGAGCACCGTGCACCAGCGGCTGGACCAGGGCAACCAGCCCTGGAGCGGCTACAAGGCGGCGGCCCAAAGCCTGAGTCCCGCCATGAAGACCCTCAACTACCCCAAGACCAACACAATTTAAAAAGGAAAATTTATGCCAAGAGTGATCTGGAAAGGCGCCATCAGCTTCGGGCTGGTGCACGTGCCGGTGGCCCTGTACCCCGCCTCGCAGGAGGTCGGTGTTGATTTCGACTGGCTCGACAAGCGCTCGATGGACCCGGTGGGCTACAAGCGCGTCAACAAGCGGACCGGCAAGGAGATTGCCAAAGAGGACATCGTCAAAGGCATCAAGCTTGACGACGGCGACTACGTGGTGCTGAGCGATGAAGAGATCAAGTCAGCGTTCCCAAAGAGCACTCAGACCATTGAGATTGAGGCGTTTGTCAAAGCCAGCGAGATTGCCTTTGTGCTGCTGGAACGCCCCTACTATCTGGAGCCTATTGGCAAAGGCGAGCGGGTGTATGCGCTGCTGCGCGAATCCATGCAGGAGGCTGGCGTCATTGGCATTGCACGCGTTGTGATGCACAACAAGGAACACCTTGCGGCGCTAATCCCGTCGGGCGCGGCACTGATGTTGAACACCATCCGCTGGGCGACTGAGATGCGCTCGGCCGATGAATTGAAGTTGCCCGCCCAAGGCAAAACGTCGACCAGCCTGAAACCCACCGAGCTCAAAATGGCCGCCCAGCTCATCAGCGACATGACCGGGCCCTGGAAGCCAGACGCCTACGTTGACAACTTTGGTGCCGCTGTCAAAAACCTGGTCAAACAGAAAGTGGACGCTGGCAAAACTGAACAGGTCACGCCGATGGAAGACTCTGCCGACGTTGCCAGCGCCTCCAATGTGGTGGACCTTACGGCGCTGCTGGCAAAAAGCCTGGAGCGGCGCAAGGCACCTTCGGCACCGGCTGCTAAAGTGGGCAAACCGCACGCCACCACAAAGGCTGCTCCAAAGCTTGTTGCCCAAGCGGTTGCAAAGCGGTCCCCGAGACTTGCAGCAAAGCGGGCGTGAGGATGCTGGCTACAGCGCCTGCGGCCTTTTTTCGGCTTGCGTGGCCTGGTCGATCTGCTGCAGAAGCCGCTCGGGCTGCGTCGCCTGCTCAAGCGCCGCCAAGTCAGGGTGCGCGTCCAGATCAGCCCCCACCTTGGCCGCAATGCTTCGCAGCATCTTCAGCATGTGGGTGTTTTCCTGCTCGGTCAGCAGGTTGATCTGCAGGGCCAGATGGCTGCGCTGCTCGGTCAGCCGCTTTTCCTGGTTCTGGCTGATCAGGATAAATGCCGAGAGGAAAATGGCCTCCAGCGACACCAGAAAAGACAGGAAGAAAAACGGAAACGGGTCCCGCACCGACTCTGCCCACTCCGACGTGTTGAACACAATCCATACCGCAAAAAAAGCTACGTGGATCCAGATGAACGGCATGCTGCCGCAAAACGCGGCAACGCGTGCAGCCATGCGCTCACCACGGCTTTGCCCGGATCGTGCTGAACGTTCCTGCTCAAGGATCTTGCGCAGGTTTCTTCCAGTCAGCTCATCAACTGATTCTGGATCAACGGGCGTGTCAGCATCGGCTGGGGGTTGTAGAGGCATCAATATCTCCGAGCACAGCCTAGCGGATTTTTGCGGCGACGGGGCTGCGACGGTGCTGCAACCCCAACTCTCTGACTTGATCTAGCGGCGCGCTCCTACAGTGCACACCTGTGAATTGGGCGATTCTCAGATTCAGTGTTTTCATAGTCGGCCATTGTGAGGAGTTCCACGGCGCTGAACGCGGCGCAGGCTCCGTGACGGTACGCATTGGGTCGCTGCAGGCCTGAGGCCGTCCGAATCGTTATAGGGCACGTCGCAATGTAGCCGCATCGTGTCGCCATAGGTGCCCCATTCCCGCACCGCCACGGTGCCACAAACGGCATCACTGTTCAGTGCCAGTTTGGCGGAATATCTATAGCAGAACAAGCACGCCAGACAGGGGCTAGAAGCCGATTCACCTCTAGATTTTGGAAAAATCAGGCTTTCGTTTGGCCATGAAGGCGCCAAAGGCCTCGCGCGCGGCAGGCTCGCTGAGCATGCGGCTGAAGCTGGCACTTTCTTGCGTGATCTGCTGCGCAACAAGGCTGGCTTGGCCTTTCTTCATGAGGCGCTTGGTCTCCAGCAGCGAGCTGATCGGTTTGGCCGCCAATTTTCGGGCTTGCGCCTGTGCCAGGCCATTGGCCTCGGTAGGCGGCACAATGCGATTGACCAGGCCAACCTCGAGCGCGGCCTCGGCCATGAAGGGCTCGCCCAGCAGCAGAGCTTCAGCCGCGCGGTGGTAGCCCATCATCTGTGGCACCAGCAGGCTGGACGCTGCCTCGGGGCACAAACCCAGGTTGACGAACGGCATGGAGAACATGGCGTTGTCACCCGCATAGACCAGATCGCAATGAAACAACCTCGTGGTGCCGATGCCGACTGCCGGGCCGCAAACAGCCGCAACGATGGGTTTGGAGAATGAACTGATGCCGTGCAAAAAGCGCATCACCGGGGTGTCTTGCGCACCCCCTTCAAGTCGGGGCGGGCCATTCA
>JANYJD010000343.1 GCA_025358555.1 Rhodoferax sp. | reverse complement strand
TGGCCACGGCCAGTTGCTGGTTCCACGCCATCGTCGTTCGCATCACTTCCTGCATCAGTTCCAGCGTCAGGCCAGCCTTGATGCCGATGGCCAGCGCCTCGGTGTTGGCGACCATGATGGTCGTGGCCAGCAGATTGTTGGTGATTTTCATCGCATGACCGGTGCCGGGGCCGCCGCAAAAGTAGGTGTCTGTGCCCATGCACTTGAGTACCGGCATCGCGCGGTCGATGGCAGCCTGCTTGCCGCCCACCATGAGCGTCAGCGTGCCGGTGACGGCGTGCTCGCTGGTCTTGCCCACGGGGGAATCCACCAGATCCATGCCGCGCTTGCGCAACACATCGCCGATCTTCAGCGACGTGCCCGGATCGATGGTGCTCATCTCGATCACAATGCCCCCTTGTCGCAGGCCTTCGGCGACGCCGTCCTTGCCGAGGACCACCTCTTCGACATGCTGCGGCTCAGGCAGCATGGTCACAACGAACTCGCTGGCCGCGCCCACTTCTTTCCCGGTCGCGGCAGCCTTCGCACCGGCTTTTACGAGACGAGCCACCGCCTCGGGACTGCGATCAAAAACCGTTAATTCATGACCATGTTTAAGAATGTTCAAGGCCATGGGCGCACCCATGACGCCAAGGCCGATAAATCCAACTTTCATTACTATTCTCCTGATTGAAAAAATGACGGTATCCGCTCAGTGCGTTAAGCGCGGTCGGCCCACTGGTTAATTTCCCACACCGGGCGGCCGCGCAGATCGGCCACGTCCGTGCGCGTGAACTCTGCCGCTCCCGGCTTGGCGCCGAGTTTGTCGTAGGCTTGCTTGACCAGCGGCGCTGTGCGCGAGAAGGCGCCCTTGACCTGGGCCCACTGCAAAGGGGCCTCGATCACCTTGTTTTCGGCCATGAACTTGGACGTCTCCAGCACGGCGCGCGCGTCGTTTTCGGTCGGCCACGACCAACCGCGAGAAAACAGTACGTCGTCCTTGACCACCTTGGCGCCCTGCGTGGCGTCGAGCTTCCAGTAGTCCTTGACCAGTTGCGACACGGCGCCGGCGTCCATCGCGGTCAGTGCGGCCACCGCTTCCTGCTGCGCGACCAGGAAGGCCACCACGGCTTGGGGGTGCTGCTCGATCAGGCCATTGCGGCCGATCCAGAATGAGCGGTGCAAATAGTAGCCGTCCGGAAAGAAAGGCGACTTCTTCACGTTCGGCAACAGCTGGCCCGCGCCCTTGCCTGCCGGGCCGTCGTAGTGGTCTTCGGTATAGCCGAAGGAGTTGGCAATGGCCACGGTGCCGCTAGCCTGCGCCGCTAGATAGGCCGGGTAGATGGTGCAGGTGGCGTCCACACCGGTCGGCACGGAAGCGGCCTGTGCGTGCGTCGGCATGTTGACGAACTTGATGCCGGTTTCCTTGATGTCATTGACACCGAGCTCGAAACGCAGCATCTGGAACAGCGCACTTTGCGGGTCGCCACCCAGCGACACGCCAATGGTCTTGCCCCTGAGATCCTGCATGTTGCGCACGGGCGAGCCCTTGCGCGTGGTGATCAAAAAGCGCAGGTGGCCTTCGCCCACCACCAGCAGACTGATCGGCAGGCCAGACGACAAACCGCGCGTGATCGGCGTGTTGCCCCACATGCCGATGTCCAGGTTATTGCCCACCATCGCCTCGACCATTGGCAGGGCCGTCGGATACTCGCGCCAGTCCACAGTCAGGTCGTAGCCGAAGTCTGCGCCGCGCTTTTCCAGCAGCTTGTTGTTGATCATGTACTGCGTCATGGGCGAGTTGCCAGCGGCCCAGGGAATGCGACCGATGGAAACCTTGAGCGCACGGCGCGATCCCTGGGCGCGGACGAACCCCGGCATGCCGAGAGTAGCGGCGCCAGCAAGGGCGGTTCCGCCGAGCACCAGCTGGCGGCGGGAAGTGAGAATGCGGTTGTCGGACATGGTGTCTCCTTTTAGGTTCAGGCTTGGGTTTCAGTAGTGACGTTGTTTTAAATAAATTGCTATGCGTTTAGTAGCTGTCAGCGCTTATCTGTATTGCTCAAACGACAGTTTCGGGTAGCGCGGGCGCCACATCGGCTGACCCGCCGATGGCGCGATAAGCCTCGTCGCGGATCAATCCCCAAATCTCCTCGGCCAGGTGGCCAAAGCGCGGATCAGCGCGAATGGATTCGCTGCGCGGCCTGGGCAGGTCGATGTTCAGCACCGCGCGCACACGGCCCGGATGGCTGCTCATCACAACAACGCGGTCGGCCAGGAACACGGCCTCCTCGATGTCGTGGGTGATGAAGATTGCGGTCTTGCGCTCGGAGCGCGGCGCCGTCTGGCCCCAGATTTGCAGCAACTCGACCTGCAGGATCAGGCGGGTCTGGGCGTCCAGAGCGCCCAGGGGTTCGTCCATCAGCAGCACGTCCGGCCCATTGGCCAGCAAGCGCGCCAGCGCGACGCGCTGGCGCATGCCGCCGGAGAGCTGGTGCGGGTATTTCTTCTCCGCCCCTTTCAGTCCCACCAGGTCGATGAAATGGCGGATGCGCTCCTCGCGCTGCGGCGGTGTGAAGCCCTGTCCGGGCGTGCCGTAGCGAAGCCCGAAACCGACGTTGTCGTACGCAGTCTGCCAGGGCATCAGGGCGTAGTCCTGGAACATCACGCCACGGTCGGCGCCGGGACCGGTGATGGGCACGCCATCCTTCTCGAGGACGCCTGAACTGGGCCGGTCCAGCCCGGCGATCAGGTTCAGCACCGTTGACTTGCCGCAGCCCGACGGGCCGACGATGCAGATGAACTCGCCCGCCTCGATGTCCAGTGTCACGTTGTCCACCGCCAGGGTGGTCTGGCCGGTGCGCGGTGCGACGAAGCTTTTGCTGACGCCGGCCAGGCGCAACTTGCTCGCGAACGTTGCGGGTGGGTTCATGTTCAGTGCCTCCAGGGAATAAGCCGCCATTCGGCGGCGCGAAAGATTCGATCGATCAGCAAGGCCACCAGTCCGACGACGATCATGCACACGACGATGGCGTTGAGGTCGATGCTGTAAGCGTAGAAGACGAACATCATCTGGCCGATGCCGCCCGAGCCGCCGCCGCCCGACTTGGCGCCGACGGCCAGTTCGGCGGCAATAATGGCCGTCCACGCGACACCCATGGCCAGGCGCGAGCCAAGCATGATGCTGGGCATCGCGCCAGGCAACACGACGCGGGTGAGGATCGACAGGCGCGGCACGCCCATGGTCTGGGCCGCCAGCACCAGCTTGCGATCGACCCGCATGACGCCGTGCACAGTGTTCACCAGCACCGGGAAGAAGGCCGCGTAGGTGACGATGGCCAGCGCCGAGGGCGTGCCGGTTCCGAACCAGAGAATGGCGATCGGCAGGATGGCCATCGGCGCGATCGGCCGGAAGCTCTCGACGATGGGGTCGAGGTTGTCGCGCACCGCGCGGCTCGATCCCATCAGCACGCCGAGAATCACGCCCAGCACCAGCGCACCCGCAAAACCGATCAGCACGCGGCCCAGACTTTGCGCCAGCGCCTCCAGCAGTCCGCCGGTGGCGATGAGTTCCGCCGCTGCCTTGACCACGCGCAGCGGCGCCGGTGCCGGGCTGCCGGCCGGAAGGCTCAGCGTCCATACGTGCCAAATAACCAGCAGAGTCAGCGGCAGCGCCGCGCCGCGCGCGATTTGCTGCCAGCGGGTGGTAGTGCCGATGGCGGTGTTCATTGCAATCCCGTCCCTTCCGACCATGGCGTGAGCACGCGCTGCAATGCGCGCAGGCCCAGGTCGCACAGGTAGCCCACCACGCCGATCACCAGGATGAAGGCGTAAACCTTGGGCGTCATCAGCAGCTGGCGGTACCACTCGATGGCGAAGCCTAGCCCGCTGGGAGCGCCGATCAGCTCAGCGGCCACGATAGCCGCCCACGAGGCAGCGAAGGCCAGGCGGATGCCGACCATCACCGTCGGCAAGGCGGCTGGCACCAGCACGTGCAGCAGCAGCGCGCGCCGTCCCACCCCCATGGTGTCGGCGGCTGCGATCAGCTTGGGGTCGACCTGGCGCACGCCAGCCATCGTGTTCAGCAGGATGGGGAAAAAGCCGACGTACACCATGATGAACACCGGCAGGGTGTCACCGACGCCGAAAATGAACAAGGCCAGCGGCAGCCAGGCGATGCCAGAGATCGGCCGCAGCAGCTCAATCAGCGGGTCGATGAAGGCCTCGGCGGTGCGGCTGCGCCCCATCCAGAACCCCAGCGGCACGGCCATCGCGATGGCAAGGCCCAATGCGATTAACAGACGGGTCGTGCTGATCAGGGCATGCTCGAACATCTCGCCACTGACGACCAGCGACCCCAACGCGGCGACCACGCGCACTGGCGAGGGAAGCTGCAGCGGATTGCCGTTCCAGACGAAGAAAGCCCACCAGAGCAAGGTGAACAGCGCGAAGGCGCGCAGTGCCACGAACCAGCGCTGGCGCAACAGGCGGCGCAGCAGCCCGAAGCCGGGCGCTACCTGCATCGGCGCATTGGGAAGCTTCACCTGAGTCTCCATCGTGCGCTGCCTCAGCGGGTCACGGCCAGAAAGCCGCCATCGATGTAAAGCGTGTGACCGTTGATGTAGGCGCCGGCCTCCGAAGCCAGCAGCAACGCCGGGCCACAGATATCGTCGGGCTTTCCCCAGCGGCGCACCGGCGTCCAGTTGGTGACGAAGGCATTGAACTCTTTGTCGTTGGCCTGGCTGAATTCAGTTTCGGTATAGCCGGGTGCGAGCGCATTCACCGTGATGCCGGTGCCGGCCAGGTCAGCGGCCAGGGCGCGGGTCAGCGCGGAGACGCCGCCCTTGGCCGAGACGTATGGCACGAGGTTGGGACGCGAGACGTGGTTCATGATGGAACTCATGTTGATGATGCGCCCCGACCCTTGCTTGACCATGATGCGCGCGGCCTTCTGGGCGATCAAAAAGCAGGCAGTAAGGTCGATATCTATGACCTTCTGCCATTCCTGGCGGGTCAGTTCCAGCAGCGGCGTACGCACGATGACACCGGCGTTGTTGACCACCACGTCGATGCGGCCGTAGCGCTGCATGATCTGCTCGAAAGCGTCCGCTATCGCCGCGTCGTCGGTGACGTCGAATATCAGCGAATAGGCGTCGGCGCCGGCCTGGCGGAACTTTGCGGCGACCTCGTGCACCTTGTCGTTCAGGTCGGCCAGCACCAAGCTGGCACCGGCGGCAGCAAAGCCGCGCGCCAAGCCAGCGCCGATGCCGCCGGCCGCGCCGGTAATCAGCACGACCTTGCCCGTCATCGAGAACAAAGTGGCTGGTGCGAGGCCGTTGAAGAGATGCTTGTCGCCTGCAGGTGGAGGTGTGGAAGATGTCATGAAAAAGGGTTGAAAGTAACCATACCTGTGAACATGAGCCAGATATTAAGGCTGGCCTTGGCGGCTTGGAAGTGAATCTTGAGCAATGCCCTCTTCGCAACAAGCGAAGGCCCGCTGGACCTTCGTTTGTTGCGAAGTCTCAATTGCTTCAAAGTTGATTCCAGCGTCGGGGGGACAACCCTAAGATCGACCGCATGCCCCTTACTGCCAGTGCCGCGGTGCGCAATTTCCCCCTAAAACCCGAACGCATCGGAACGCAGACCGACATCCTGGGCGAGTCTCCACTGTGGGATGACCAGGCGCAGTGCCTGTACTGGCTCGACATTCGCCGGCCTGCCCTTCGCAGGCTGTGTCCGGCCACCGGGCGAGTCGATAGCTGGCCGCTGCCCGGCCTCGCCGGCTCAATCGCGCTGACCGATGACCACCGGCTGCTGGTAGCCCTGCCTCAGCAAATCGCCCTCTTTGACCCGGCGACTGGCGCCATAGCGCCCTTCGTGGAGCCGCCGCCGCAACCCGACGGTCACCGCTTCAATGACGGCCGTTGCGATGCCCAAGGCCGCTTCTGGGTCGGCACCATGCACAACGTGACGCGCGCCCCCGAGGGCGTTCTCTACCGCCTGGAAGGAAGCGGGCCGATGGTGCCGGTGCGCACTGGCATCTGCATCCCGAACAGCCTGGCCTTTAGCCCCGACGGCCGAACCATGTACTTTGCTGATTCGCTGCGTTACGCCATCTTTGCCCACGACTACGACCTGGCCACCGGAACGATGGGCGCCGAACGCGTCTTTGCCGCGAGTAAAGCGCCGGCTTTTGCCGATGGCTCGGCGGTGGACGCCGAGGGTTTCCTGTGGAACGCGCAGTTCAATGGCGGCCGACTGGTGCGCTACGCCCCTGACGGCCGCATCGAGCGCGCTCTGCCCTTGCCAGTGCAACGGCCGACCTGCTGCGCC
Source organism: Rhodoferax sp. (assembly GCA_025358555.1). Lineage (GTDB taxonomy): Bacteria > Pseudomonadota > Gammaproteobacteria > Burkholderiales > Burkholderiaceae_C > JANYCG01. The sequence goes on along the minus strand of JANYJD010000343.1, from coordinate 3,431 downwards.
TTCGGCGGAGCCGATCTCGACCTGCTCTACATCACCACCGCCAGCCAGAATATGAGCGAAGCCGAGATGCAGGCTGAGCCCTTGGCCGGGGCGCTTCTGGCCGTCAAGGTCGGTGTGTGCGGTCTTCCCGAGCCGCGCTTCTCGCTTAATGGAATCAACGCAACCACCCCCGCTCCAACGGCGGCACAAATATGAACACACAGCCCATCACTCTGGCCTCGGTCGAGGCATTTTGCTTTCGCGTCCCGGTTCAAACGCCGATCAAGGTCGCTTTTGGCACCTTTCGCGACCGCCCCTTCGTGCTGGTGCATGTGGTTGACACCGATGGCGCGGAAGGCTGGGGCGAGGCCTGGTGCAACTGGCCCGCCGTCGGCGCCGAGCATCGCGCCCGCCTGGTTGTAGACCTTGGCGAGCGCCTGATTGGCCGCCGCTTTGAATCGCCGGCCGAGCTGTTCCACACCTTGTCCAGGGAGCTGGAAGTATTGGTGCTGCAAACGCTGGATGTCGGTCCCATCGCCCAGGCCGTGGCCGGCATCGATATCGCGGTGTGGGACCTGGTGTCACGCAGGGCTGGCAAGCCGCTGTACCGGCTGCTGCGAGACCAGTTGGTGGAAAGCGTACCGATCTATGCCACCGGCATCAACCCCGACGAGCCCGAGAACTTTGCTCTGGCACGGCAGGCCGAAGGGCACCGCGCTTTCAAGCTCAAGACCGGCTTCGGGCATGAGCTCGACGTGCGAAACCTCCGCGAGATGCGCAAGGCGCTTGGCCCCAAGGCGGTCATCACCTGTGACGCCAACCAGTCGCATACCCTTTCATCGGCGCGCGCCTTTTGCGACGCCATCGAAGACTTGAAGCTCAGCTGGTTCGAAGAGCCGATTCGCGTTGACGCATCCGAGGCCGACTGGCTGGCGCTCGCCGCCGCCTCCAAAACACTGTTGGCCGGTGGCGAAAACTTCCATGGCGAGCAGTTCACCCGCGCGCTGGCCTCGCCAGTGCTTCAGGTCATTCAGCCGGACATTACCAAGTGGGGCGGCGTCACTGGCAACTGGGCGGTGGCACACGGCGCGGTGAGCGCGGGCAAGCGATATTGCCCGCACTACTTTGGCGGCGGCGTGTCGCTGCTGGCCTCGCTGCATGTGCTGGCCGCAGCCGGTGGCAACGGCTTACTGGAATTTGACTGTCATCCCAATGTAGGCCGCGCGGCCGTGGTAGGCTCATTGCTCCCCGTCCATGACGGTCGGGTGCCCGTACCGCAAACGCCCGGTCTGGGTGCTGTGCCTGACAACGAAGCGCTGGCGCCCTACAAAACCTGGTCTGGCAAGACGGGCTGATACATGACCGACGAAACGACCGGCTTTCCATCGACAGGTACCTTGCGCATCGGATTCATCGGTGCTGGCCGCCTGGGCAAGACACTAGCTTGGGGCCTGGTTCGGGCGGGGCTCGACGTGTGTGCCGTTGCCAGCGGCAGCGCGGCCAGCGCCCATGCCTTGGCCCAGCCCATTGCGGGGTGCCAGGTGCTGGATGCGCAGGCGGTGGTTGATGGCTGCGACCTGGTTTTTGTGACAACACCCGACAGTGCCATTACCCCCACTACGCAGGTGCTGCGGTGGCGCCCTGGTATGGCGTCTGTGCATTGCAGCGGCGTGACGGAGGTGAGCGCACTCTCGGGGGCCGTGCGTGATGGCGCTTGGGTGGGTGGTTTTCATCCCATGCAGACCTTCGGTGATCCTGCGGTCGCGCTTGCATGCCTGCCGGGGTCAACCATCACGCTGGAGGCCGCGCAGCCGTTAATGACGACGCTGGAGCTTTTGACGCAGCGCCTGGGCTGCCGCAGTAACCTGCTGCCACCCGGCATGCGTGGCCGCTACCATGCGGCGGCGGGTTACACCTCGCAGTTTATCAACGCCCTGTTCGGGGAAGCCACCGTCATCTGGCGCAGCTGGGGTGCCACGGACGAGGACGCCCTCAAGGCCCTATTGCCCATGGCGCAGGGCACGCTGGCTGCCATTGCTTCAGCAGGGATTGCTGGCGGCATGCCCGGCCCAGTATCACGCGGCGATGTCAGCTCGGTGGAAAAGCACGTGGCCGCGCTGTCGCAGTTGGGCGAGGGCACGCTGGGCTTTTACCGCCAGATGTGTGCCAGCACCGTACCCCTGGCTATTGAACGCGGCTCCATCAACGCGGCAACTGCCCAACGTTTTTTGTCCGTGCTGGCTTCGAAATAATTCGCTAAAATATGCCTGTAGCCCTCGTCAGGTATGTATAGTTAGCTATTGGTAATGTAGCAATGGATAGTTGATATCTCATATGGAGCTCAACGCCTGGCTGGGGGTGCGTTGCCGGGCTTTGTGGAGCGAGATACGTCACCCCGAATCCAAGCAGTTCAGCGTCATGGAAATGCTGGAACAACAACGCACTGAGCTGATGCCCATGCCTACGGCATTTGATGGCTACGTCGAACGCTCAGCCAAAGTATCCAGCAGCTGCCTGGTGGTAGTGGCCAAGAACCGCTACTCGGTGGCCCGTGCAGCACTGCATCGCGCTGGTACAGCGCAAGCCAGGTGCCTTGAGAAACGGCGCACCCTTTGCCGACATGCCCGCGCCATTACTGCGTTTGCGTCAAGGGCTGATGCGCATTGGCGGCGGCGACAAGGCTCTGGCACAGGTGCTAACTGCGTGCCCAGTCATGGCCTGGAGGCGGTGTTGGTGGCTGTGGAACTGGTGATCGAATCGGGTGTACTGAGCACCGAACATGTGCTCAATGGGTTGGCCCGGCTCAATGCGCCCCCCATACCTGAAACAGTGGGCTGCAGCTTGCATTTGGCAGAGGCACCCGTGCCAATACAAGCCGCTATGACAGCCTGCGTGCGGTGCAGGATACCGACACCACGGCGGAGGTGAACCATGCAGAGTGACATCACCACTGAGTTCAAGGAGTTGCGTCTGCACGGCATGGCAAGTGCCTGGGAAGAGTTGACCACCCACGAGGGCAAAAAAAAGCGAGGTAGGCATCCAGACCTCGCGCTGGCTTGTCGAGCATTTGCTGTAGTCTGAATACGAACAACGTGCTTTTGCTTCGGTACGCCACCAGATGAAAGCAGCCCGCCCTGGGTCAATATTGGATCGGCAGGGTGGGTCAATATTCAATCGGCGCTGACAGTGGCCGCATACATCTTGGACGTGTATCCCGAAAGCCGACGGTGTGTTGATTGGCGAATTCGGTCAGGAGCGGCGCGAGTTTGTGGCCATCAAAGACATCCGGCTGGTGCAAAAGCAGGGGCGCTGGCGATTGAGGAATTGCGAGTTTAAGACCACAGCGGTTGGCGTTCAAAGCCGTGGTGCGCACGCAGCGGTTTCTGACCAAAGCACTGCCCGGGCGACTGACAAAACGGTGGGCGTGGGTGGCGCGCAGGCTGGGGAAGCGT
>JANYJD010000245.1 GCA_025358555.1 Rhodoferax sp. | reverse complement strand
CTTGAGGTGGCTGATGGCTTGCGCGGCGCTGCCAAGCACGTAGCCGTGGGCGGGCAGAATGAAGTGGATAGGGTGCTCGGCGCACGCAGCGCTAAGTGCGTCCAGCGAATCCAGGTAGGCCGTCATCTCGCCATCGGGTGGATCCACCACGGTGGTGCTGCCGTTCAAAATGTGGTCGCCGCTGAACAGCAAGCCATCTTCCAGCAACACCAGGCACAGGTGGTTGGCAGCGTGGCCGGGGGTGTAGATGATTTTCAGCGTGTGTTTTGTGGGTTCAGGGGCTGAATTACCTGCCAAATTGGCCTCTAGCCCTCGTGGAATAAGCGTAAGTAGCTCGTTATTTAATAGCGACCGGTCTGGCGTGAATTCTGACGCGGCGCGCGCTGTGGGCGCACTCGGCAGGCCCAGAATCGGCGGCACGCCGTGCGGCCCGGCACACGCCGCGCACTTCAAATCACCCTCTTACACGCAACGTCTGGTGGCGGATTGGGAACGCAGGGCGGGAAATTGCGGACTTCACGTTGAGCGTGGGCACCTCCAAGGGACGATACTTCGGCTCATTCGGTTGAATCTCCTATCCCTTGAAGTCCGTCTGTCTGTCGTCCTTCACATCGTCACCCAGCACTCGCGTATGCGCGTCGCGCCGTGTTCGAGGAAGACCGCGTTGGCCTTCGTGGCGTGGTCGATGAACGCCTGCTTGCTGGCTGTGGGCACAGCGAGCACAAGACCGTCGATGAAGGGCATGGAAAGCTCCTTTTTGGGTTGAGGAACTGATTCACTGTTCAGCGGGAGCGGGATGCAGCGATGAACACCGCCCGCTGGGCTTCGAACGCTCGCTTGTACGCGGGCCGCGCCTCGCCATGCGCAACGTAGGCCAAGAGGTTCGGAAATTCCTCCAGCAGGTTCGGTCCATCCTCCAGCCTGCGCAGCACCATCACCATCATCAGGTCGCCCGCGCTGAACTCGCCGTCCAGCCAGTCGGCGTCGCCCAGGCAATCGGCAAGTTCGCCGAGCCGCTTGCGAACGTGGTCTTCCAGCGCGACCAGGCGCTCCTCGTACCAACTCTTGTCGCGATCCATGAGCATGAAGGCTTCGCGCTCGACGATTGGCGGCTCCACCGTGTTGAGCGCAGCAAAAATCCAGGTGATCGCACGCGCAAGAGCAATCGCATCGTCCGGCAACAGGCCCTTGCGACGCTCCGAGATGTGCAGAATGATCGAACTGGACTCAAAAAGGACTAGGCGGTAATGGTGGGCGTCATATCGGCCTGATCTCGATCTCCGACGGAACTGGCATCGGGTTTGGGCAGCGCTTGACCCACGCAACCGCCTCTTGGACAGATGGCAAATCCCAGAGCCAGTAGCCTGCGACGAGATCCCCCGTAAAGGGGCCATCAGTCACGGTGCGCGATGTGCCGTCGAAGCGCACCCGCTTGGCTTCGCGGGTCGGGCGCAGGCCGTCACAGTCCTTCATGACGCCAGCCTTCCTGAGTTCTTCATTAAAAACCTCCATTGCGGCCATCTGATCCTTCTGGTTTTTCATTTGCGTGTCACCCATTGCGTCCAGACGCGCCTCGAGTTCGGGATTGGATTTGACCAAAATCATGAACTTCACGTTGGGCTCCTTGTTTGAAATTGCAGGAGGATAAATTTTTGCTTATTGAAGCCTTCCAATGAACCCCCGGCAGCGCTGTCTTTTTGTAGGAAAAGCCCTAGCCAGGGCAACCGCGCTGCCCTGCTCGAACGCCAAGAATGCGCTTCAAGGCGGTCAGTGATGAAACAGAAGGCGCAGCGTCGACGCCATGCAGCGGGACCCATGCCCGCCCATCAAAGCCAAGATAAAGCGTGGCGAGCGACTGACGGGCTCCAGGGTCTTTTCTCTGCCCTGAAAATCAGGAAATTCCTGGGAATTTACAACAAATATGGCCTATAGCCCTTGTCCTGTTTGACTGGGTAGCTATATTTTACATAGCATTTGTTCGATTGCATTATTTTCTACAATGCGCTGGAATTCGCTCATCCTCCGTAGTCGATGATCTCAGCGCTCTTGAACTCGTATTTCCCAACTGCGTATCCCAACTGCGCACCCCAGCCGTGCTGCAGAAGAAGCCGCCAGTCAGCCATTCACAGCCTTCGTCACTCGTCCACGGTACGCCCGCCGCACGCGGGTCGGCGGCATCCTGGCCTTCGCCGTAGGGTGTAGCTGGTGGTTCTACGCCCTCGGCAGGGTCAAGCTTTATGCGAAATCCATTTCTCGAACATTTCCCAGATCAAGCGTCTGCCGGGCCTGCCACAAGTCGTATTGATCTTGCATGGCAAGCCAACTTTCTGGCGAGCGGCCCAGAGTTTTAGACAGCCGCAGTGCCATCTCCGGGCTTACGCCGCTTTGCCCGAGCAACAGGCGGTTGAGCGTCGATGCCGCAACGCCCAAGTTGAGCGCCAGTTCGCGCCCACTTCGATTGCCAGGAGCGAGATAAATTTCTTGAATGAATGCGCCAGGGTGAGGTGGGTTGTGCATCATCATTAGTGGTAATCCTCGTAATCAGTCACGTATACGTTGCCGTCGTTAAACTCAAATGTCACTCGCCAATTGCCATTGACCCAAATCGACCAGCGCTTTGGCCCCGCGCCTTTGAGTAAATGCAAGCGAAAGCCGTGGATGTCCATGTCACCAATCGCCTGCGCTGTGTGCAAAGCTGTTAACTGCAATGTCAAACGCCTTGTGTGCGCTGCCTGAACACCTGCGGCACTTCCGGTTTCAAAGAGCTTGCGCAGCCCCTTGTGTTTGAACGAAACGATCATGATTTAATTGTACCGCTGTGCGCAACACGCGCACCTCCATCCCTGCACGCTTGCCTGGTTACGACGATTGCGGTCCCGTAACGGTCGGTTTTTTCCTGATCAGAACAAATTGGGGCACTGCACTAGACGTCAGTCATCGTCTCAGGGCTTAAGGTCGGATGCCGATTTCCCGCTGCCGTCCATCCTGGTCGGAAACGACTGGTGTTCGTGGACGATTTTCCACTCATCTCCTCGCCGCTCGAGGCAGACCGTGAACCGCGCCCAGACGTCCGTCTGCGTTCCATCGGTTCGCCCGCCAGTCATGTGCAAGAACCCGAATGCGAACGCGAGGTCTGCTCAAGGAACTGCTCAGGCAATCGGAAGCTGACGTGCTGGGTGGACTGCCAGCCTGATCTGATTCATGTGACGGTTGCGAAAGCGCCTGCAAACTCACTGGACAGGACGCTGGCCAAGGCACTCGCTGCTGTGTCAGTGTCGGCCTTCCACCGCATCTACTGCGCTCAGGGCCTCTATCCGCTGCACATGTGCCAGCAGCGAGCGTTTGGCCACGGGCCACATGCGCGGCGGCACGTCGTCGTAGGCCTTAGCCACCCAGTCGTCCATGCTGCCTTGGGGCTGGGCCTGCATCACTTTGAGGATTTTTGCCTCGCGCTTGAGGCGGTGCGCC
>JANYJD010000220.1 GCA_025358555.1 Rhodoferax sp. | reverse complement strand
TCGGTGGTGTACTCGCCCGCCTGGGGCAGCATGTCTTTGCCATGCAGCGGCGTTTGAATGTCGGCACGGCGCAGCAAGGTGGCGAGTTCCTGCTCCATGTACTCGGGCTGGCCTTCTTCGAGCATCAGCACGGCGCGTTTGCCCACGCAGAAGTCGCCCAGTTGCGCGGGCACCAGCGGGTAAGTGACGTTGAGCACCAACAGCGGAATATCGGTCTGCCCAAAGGCATCGGCCAGGCCAAACTGCTGCAAGGCGCGGATCAGCGTGTTGTACAGGCCGCCCTGCACGATGATGCCGACATCCTCATGCTGGCCTGCAAACAGTTCGTTGAGCTGGTTGTCGGCAATGTACTGCCGCGCTGCGGGCAGGCGCTCTTCGTACTTGAGCTTTTCCTGGCGAAACGTGACCGGCGGATGGGCCAGACTCATGTAGTTGAAGTCGGCCGGTTCCTTTATCAAATTTTTGGTGGAAAAGGTGGACGTGACGTTGTCTTTGCACTCAAAGCTGCCGCGCACATGGCAGGCGCGAATGCGCAGCTCCAGAATGGCGGGCATGTTGGACGCCTCTGACAGCCTGAAGCCATGCTCCACCATATCCACCATGCGGCCCAAATCAGGCCGAGGGTCCAGCAGGCACATGGTCGATTTAAGCGCGTAGGCGTGCGTGCGCTCCTGGATCACGCTGGCACCTTCGCCGTAGTCTTCGCCCACCACAATCAGCACACCGCCTTTCACGCCGGGGCTGGACAGATTGCTCAAGGCGTCGGCCGCCACGTTGGTGCCGACGATGCTCTTCCACGTCACCGCGCCGCGCAGCGGATAGTGGATGCTGGCACCCAGCATGGCCGCCGCGGAGGCTTCGTTGGAGCAGGCCTCCACGTGCACGCCCAGCTCGTCCATGTACGGCTTGGCCTGCACCATCACATCCAGCAGATGCGACACCGGCGCGCCCTGGTAGCCGCCGACATAGGCCACGCCCGATTGCAGCAGCGCCTTGGTGATGGCCAGAATGCCCTCGCCATGGAAAGTGCTGCCCGCGCCCAGGCGCAAAGACTTGATCTCTTGAGTGAATGAAACTTCCACGTCTGTCCCTCTGTTTTTTGCTGATGCTGGCGCAGGCATCGACGCTAACGTATTACTCGCCTGTCAAGTATCGGCCAGACGCATGTTAAACGCATCAATATGACCGGCTTTGATGCCGCGCGCCAGCGTGCTAAGGTCGCAGCATGGCAAAACGCATCCCGTCCTTTTTACGTCACGTAGGGCCGGGCGTGGTCACTGGCGCGGCGGATGACGACCCCTCGGGTATCGCCACTTACACCCAGGCCGGGGCGCAGTTTGGCACCAGCATGGTGTGGACGGTGTTCCTGTCGCTGCCGTTCATGATCGCCATCCAGCTCGTCAGCGCGCGCATCGGACGCGTCACCGGCAAGGGTGTGGCCGCCAATCTGCGTGACCATACGCCGCGCTGGTTTTTGCTGTGCATGGTGCTGCTGCTGGTGATTGCCAACGTGATCAATATCGCGGCAGACGTTGCTGCCATGGGCGAGGCGGTGCAACTGGTCATCGGCGGGCGCGCGCATTACTACTCTGCGGCGGTAGGCCTGCTGACCGTGCTGCTGCAGGTGCTGGTGCCCTACAGACGGCTGGCACCGCTGCTGAAATGGCTCACCCTGACGCTGTTTGCCTACGTGGCGGCCATCTTCACGGTGAACGTGCCCTGGGGCCAGGTGCTGCATGACCTTGTGCTGCCCCGGCTGCAATGGACATCCGCCTACTGGATGACCATCGTCGCCGTGCTGGGCACCACCATCTCGCCCTACCTGTTTTTCTGGCAGGCCTCGCAGGAGGTGGAAGAACTGCGTTTGCGCGGCGGCAAGCGTGGTTCTGACCAGAAGGTGCGCAACGATTTGCGCCGCGTCAAGCAAGACACAATGATTGGCATGGTGTTTTCCAACGCCATTGCCTTTTTTGTGATGGTGATGGGTGCGGTGGTGCTGCACACGGCCGGCATTACCGATGTGCAGTCGGCCGCGCAGGCCGCGCAGGCGCTGCGTCCATTGGCCGGTGAACTTGCATTTGCGCTGTTTGCGGGCGGCATCATCGCGACCGGTTTGCTGGCTGTGCCTGTGCTGGCGTCCTCTGCCGCGTATGCGGTGGCGGAGGCCTTTGACTGGCCCGAAGGGCTGGAGCGGCAATGGTTCGAGGCCAAGCGCTTCTACGCCATCATCGCAGTGTCAACCTTGGTGGGCACCGCGCTTGACTTCACCCCCATCGACGCCATGAAAGCGCTGTTCTGGAGCGCGGTGATCAACGGCGTGGTGGCCGTGCCCATCATGGCCGGGCTGATGCTGCTGGCCAGCAAAAAAGAAGTCATGGGGCCCTTTACTTCAGGCCGAAAAACGCGCTGGTTTGGCTGGCTGGGCACGGGGGTGATGGCGGCGGCTGTGCTGATGATGGGATGGGATTGGGTGCGGTAGGGCTACACGTTCTTGAACAATACCGCCGTCGGTATCGTCAGCGCGATGCAATGAAGCACCAAGCCTTCGTCAAACCGGCCGGGCGACAGGAGCCAATCGACGCCATTGGGCTGCTTGCGGTAGACCTCAAAACTTTTGGTGTGCGGGTCCACCAGGGCGTATTCTTCCAACGCTTCAATGCGGCGGTAGGTCAGAAATTTGTCACCCCGGTCAAAGGTGGCCGTTGACGGTGAAAGCACTTCGACGATCAATTTTGGGTGTCGCATTTCAATCGACGCAGCCAGGTCGCTCGCATTGCAAGTCACCAGCACGTCGGGGTAAAACATGTCCCCCGTTGCTTCGATCAAGACTTTCATGTCGGCCATGAAGGCTTGGCACGGCGTGCCGGCGAGGTGGTTGTCTATCGCTCGCGAAATGTTCATCGACACCCGCACATGTTCACGCCTGGCCCCGCCCATCCCAAAAACCCTGAACACCTCGCCCCTAAAGAACTCGTGACGCTCAGGCTCATCCAGCTCCCACGCGGAAAACTCCTGCGCGGTCATGGTGTGAATGGCTCGCGGTACGCCCATGACCCGGATTATGGCACCGGCACCTTGGGCAAACCGCAAGCACGACTTCAGTTGAGGAATGGCCGAACGAGAATGTTTCAAACGTGGCCAGCGCGTGGCAGCCAATGTCACCTGAAATGGAATGGCACTTACTTTGGCTCCCAGTCGTGCCCATGCTTCTTGATTTTGCTGCGTGCATAGGTCCGCGGGACCTTTAACCATGGGTAGGGTTTAGGTCGTCGCTTTCGCATTCTCGGCTCGATACGTCCTGATCGATTGCCCACCCTGCACTGGGCCGATCAGCGTGAACAACCGCCCGCCATCCTTCGTGGCCGACAGACCGCGCGAGACCCATTCCGTCCACAATTGCACCGTGTGCTTGAAGCTTAAGCTCACGCGGGTCTATGCCCGCATTGCAGGCAGCCTGAGCCATGAGCAGCCGGATCACGTTGTAGGCCAGCAGATGGACCCACAATTGCTTCTCGTTCATCTGCGGCGTCTGGCAGCTCAACACATCCATGCCCGTGGTGGTCTTGAGTTTGCGCAGGTCCAGCTCCACGTTCCAGCGGCGCGCGTATAACGCCCAGAGATCGTCCTTGCTGACCTTGCGATGCTCCAGCATCGTGGTGACCAGAATCTGGCACCCGACTTTGACTTCGCGCAGCGTGATCTCATCGGGGAAGTCAGCGTACTGCTCAGGCGTCATCCACTGTGGACGGGCCACTGGCTTGGGCCAGCGCACAAGGTGGTCGCGTGTGCCCAGCGACTGCCCACGGCGAACGTCTGTGATGCGCGCTCCGTTCTGCTCGAACAGCACATCCACGCCTGTGGCCATCAGGGTGGCGATCAGGAAATAATTGCAGTAAAGGGCATCGGCAAGCATCACATCGCCTGTGCAGAAGCCTTTGAGCAGGCCGCGCACCAGCCCGAGTTCGCCG
>JANYJD010000211.1 GCA_025358555.1 Rhodoferax sp. | reverse complement strand
GGCTGCCGCATTTTGGTCACACTGCTGCACGAGATGGGCAAGCGCAACGCCAAAAAAGGCATTGCGTCGCTGTGCATTGGCGGCGGGATGGGCGTGGCGCTGACCATTGAACGCTGACCCTTGGGCGATAATTGTTGCGCATTAATTCTTGCGCATACTCCCTTGTGCAAGGGTGGACAAAAAAGCAAGGCGAAAAACGTCAAATTTGCCAATTTTGACTGTCAAATAGGCCTGCAGCCCCCGTCCACAATGCATGAGCAGCTATAAATTTAGTAGTATTCAATTTCACAATCGTAATTCACCATAACCAAAGAGGAACACATCATGAGTCAAAAAGTAGCGTACGTCACCGGGGGCATGGGCGGCATCGGAACCGCCATCTGCCAGCGCCTGCACAAGGAGGGCTTCAAGGTCATCGCCGGCTGCGGCCCCACGCGTGACCACGTCAAATGGATCGGCGAGCAGACCGCACTGGGCTACACGTTTTATGCATCGGTCGGCAACGTCGGGGCCTGGGATTCCACAGTTGAGGCCTTCACCAAAACCAAGGCCGAGCACGGCAGCATTGACGTTCTGGTGAACAACGCCGGCATCACCAAAGACCGCATGTTTTTGAAGATGACGCGGGAAGACTGGGACGGCGTGATCGAGACCAACCTCAACAGCATGTTCAACGTCACCAAACAGGTGGTGGCCGACATGGTTGACAAAGGCTGGGGCCGCATCATCAACATCTCTTCCGTTAATGGCGAAAAAGGCCAGGCCGGGCAAACCAACTACTCAGCCGCCAAGGCCGGCATGCACGGCTTCTCGATGGCGCTGGCGCAGGAGATGGCCACCAAGGGCGTCACCGTCAACACCGTGAGCCCCGGCTACATCGGCACCGACATGGTCAACGCGATTCGCGAAGACGTGCTGGCCAAGATCGTGGCGACCATTCCGGTGAAGCGCTTGGGCAAGCCGTCAGAGATTGCGTCGATCATCGCGTGGCTGGCCTCAGAAGAGGGCGGCTACACCACCGGGGCTGATTTCTCGGTGAATGGTGGTTTGCATATGGGGTGATGCGCGGGCACGTGGGGCTTACTTCTCCACGTGTGCATTTTCTTTGTTCGGCGACGTGTTACACCGAGTGTGTGAATGCTATACGAGACTCAAAAGACATACTGAATCCGCGTTGAAATCATATACCCGTTGACTGAATAAATCGAGCCGTATAACACCGCAAGCTGGTACTTAAGGGCCTGCTTGCCGCCTAGAGCGTAAGTGCCCGAGATCATCGGCCCCACCCGGTGCGACTGGTAGTTTTTTGGGGACCAATGGTTCCACTCTCCCAGCTCGCCAAAGCCCTGCAAGCCAAATTCAAACATCGGCTTGTAGCGGTATTTGACTTGCCACTGGTATTTGAGTTGCGTGGGCTGCGCTTCTGCGGCGCCGAATGTCCGCTCAAAAATGAGATTGACATTGAATTGGGTGCGCCCGATCTCGGTTTGCAGAGCCGGGCCCAGTTCCAGCGCAAAACCCGAGCCAGGCCCCTGGTTGAAGAAAAGATTGGTGTGCAGCGCCAGGTCGAACGGGTACTGGCCCTGGGTCAGCAAATAGTCGTTTTGCCAGTTCCAGGTGCTCAGTTTCAATGAATCCTGGGACGAGCCGATGTAGCTGGCATAAACCTCCGTGTACCAGCGCTTGGTCACGCCGTAGCCAAAGCCGATCTCGGGCCACAGGGTCTCAGTGTGGCCGGGAAACTTGACATTCCAGTAACGAAAATCAATGCTTTTCTCGCCTTCGTTCTCGTACACCGACACCAGGTAATAGCCGGGGTCTGCCAGGGCAGCCTGCGGGGCCAATGCAAGCAGGGTAGCTGCAATCACAGTCAGTTTGTTCATGGCCACCTCAAATTGTGGAGTCTACGGTCATCGGGGCGTCCAGCATCCAGCGCTGGCGAAGCAGATGGGGAACGTGTTCGGCCACGACAGGCCTGCTGAAGAAAAATCCCTGAAGGAACTCGCACGCCATGGCTTTGAGCGCCTGTGCCTGTTCCAGCGTCTCGACGCCCTCGGCGGTCACGCTCAAGCCCAGGCTGTCAGCCATGGCGAGAATCGCACGCACTATGGCATGGTTCTCGGCATCCCCGGGCAGGCCGGTCACAAAGCTCCGGTCCACTTTCAGGCTGCTCAGCGGCATGCGCTTCAGATAGCTCAGCGACGAATAGCCCGTGCCGAAATCGTCCAGCGCAATGCGCACGCCGCGCCTGCGGAACGCATGCAGCGTGGCCAGGGTTGCAACGGTGTCTTCCATCACCGCGCCTTCGGTGATTTCAAGCTCCAGGCGCTCTGGGTTCAGGCCGGATTGCGCAAGCGTGTCGGCTACCATTTTCACCAGTTGCGGGTCCTTGAACTGCTGTGGTGAAAGGTTCACTGCCACAGACACGTCCAGGCCCGCAGCCTGCCACTGGACGGCGTCGTTGCAGGCCCGGTGCAGAACCCACTGGCCGATCGGCAGTATCAGGCCGCATTGCTCGGCGACCGCGATGAATTCCACGGGCGGGACACTGCCATGTCCAGCGCGCGTCCAGCGCAGCAGCGCCTCCACCGAGCTGATGCGCCCGCTGGCTACGTCGAACTGCGGCTGGTAGACCAGGGAGAACTCTTGCCGCTCAAGCGCCAGGCGCAGATCGGTTTCAAGCGCCATGCGCTTGAGCGCCATCTCGGTCAGCGAAGAGCTGTAAAACTGGCAGTTGTCGCGTCCCACGTCCTTGGCCAGGTACATCGCCGTGTCGGCATGCTTGAGCAGCGTCGCCGCGTCTTCGCCATCCTGCGGGTACATGGCAATGCCGACGCTGGCCGTCAGGATGACCTCGCGGTCTTGCAGGATGAACGGCCGGCGCATCACGTTGAGGATGCGGTGCGCGACAACCAGGGCGTCCTGCGGCCGCTTCACGTCAATGATCAGCGCCGTGAATTCGTCGCCACCGAGCCGGGCCAGCTCCACCTCGGCGCCCGGCAGCCCGCCCCAGGCGCTGGTGGAGCGTGACACCATGTCTGCCGGGCGCACGCCCTGGCGCAGCCGCTCCGCCGCCCATTGCAGCGCCAGATCGCCGGCGCTGTGGCCCATGGTGTCGTTGATGGCCTTGAAACCGTCAAGGTCCATGAACAGCACGCCCAGTTTTTCGCCAGCACGCTTGGCCCGGCGGATTTCCCGGTCTACCCGCTCCACAAACGACAGCCGGTTGGGCAAACCCGTCAATCCGTCAAAAAACGCCAGCCGGGCGATTTTCTGTTCCGCTTCCTTGCGCTCCGTGATGTCGCGCGACAGCAGAATGAAACTCGGCCTGTCGCCGGGTGCGTTGTCCTTGCGGGAAACCGACAGCTCAAACCAGAATGTGCCATGGGGCAGCCGCAGTTCGAACTGCTGGCCGGTGGCCGAGCCCTTTTTTGCCGCCACCTGCAAAGCGGACATGCACAGCCCGGCAACTTCGGGGGGCATAACCTCAGCGACCGTCTTGCCAATGAAATTCTCAGCCGGCGGGTACAGCAAATCCGAGCGTGGCGAGTGGTAGTCGATGTAGCGGCCGTCGCTGTCGAGTTCGAACAGCAGGTCCGGGATGGCGCGCAAAATGGCGCTGGTGCGGGCATCTGCAATGCGAAGCGCCTGCAATGACTGCTGCCCGCGCAACAGATATTTGACCCGGTGGCCAAGCAGCGCCCAGTTGATGGGCTTTGCAATGAAGTCAGTAGCGCCAGCTTGGTAGGCATGCTCAACCGACGCGACATCGTCCATGCCAGTCACCATCACGATGGGCAGCAGCGGGTCTGCGGCTGCCCTCAATGTGCGGCAGACCTCGTGGCCGCTCATGTCAGGCATGTCGACTTCCAGCATCACCATGTCAAAGGCGCCGCCCAGGAAGGTGCGGATGCCGGCCTCGCCACCTTCGGCCAGGGTGACGTCAAAGCCTGCCTTGCGCAAGGCCGCGCGCATCAGCGCACGCGCGGTGGCATCGTCGTCAATGACCAGAATTCTCACCAGTGAAGCAGTCATGCAAAATCCGTTAAAAATTCCTGGAGTTGCGCCAGCGCGCGCCGGTGTTCGTGCAGCACTTGTGGCAGCATACCAGCGGCTTCGCCCATCTGGCCGCCGCGCCCCAACTTTTCGAGTTCGAAGTAGCAGGCAGACAGGATTTGCGCGCCCACGTTGGCGGTGCTCGACTTGAGCGCATGGGCTGAATGCCCAAGCGCCTGTGCGTCACCGGCATGGATTGCAGCTTGCACCTGCGCCACACCCTGCCCGGCGGTTTCCAGGAATACGGAGAAAACTTCGCGGGCCAGATCGAGGCTGCCGTTTTCGTCAAGACCGCGAAGCGTGTCAACCACTGACAGGTTGATGGCAGGCGGCTCGACGGCCGTCTTCGGCTGCCGGTCCGGCAGCGACGTGGCGTCGGGAAGCCAACGCGCCAGCAGGGTGCGCAAAGAGGTCATGGTGTAGGGCTTGGCGAGGAAGGCGTCCATGCCGGCGTCCAGGCATTTTTGCTCGTCGCCAGGCATGGTGTTGGCGGTCAGGGCGATGATTGGCAGGTGCGCGCCTCGGCCGCTGGGCAACTGGCGAATCGCCAGCGTTGCGTCAAAGCCGTCCATCACGGGCATCTGGCAGTCCATCAGCACCACGTCAAAGGCAAATTCGCGCACTTTGTCGATGGCCTGCGCGCCGTTGTCTGCAAGTTGCCATGCCAGCCCGAGCTTGCTGAGCATGGCTTGCGCCACGGCCTGGTTGATGGGATTGTCTTCCACCAGGAGCACGGTGATGCGGGCCGCGCGCGCGCCTGGCGCAGGCTGGGCCAGGCGGGCCGCCAGGGGGGCGGTCGGGCCAGACGGCGGCTCGGCCGGCGATGGCGCCAGCACGGCCGCCACAACGCGCAGCAGGTCGGCCCGGCGCGCCGGCTTGTTGATGTAGCGAAGGATCCCAGTGCGCTGGCGGGTGAGCTGGCCGGGGCTGACGTAGGCAGAACTCAGCATGATCAGCCGGGTGCCGGCCAGTGCCGGCCGGCTCCCGATTTCGTCAGCCAGCTGCAAGCCGTCCATCTGCGGCATGTGCAGGTCCAGCACGGCCAGATCGAAAGGCCGACCGGCCTGCGCGCATTGCGCCATAAGCCCAAGCGCCTGCTGGCCCGAGTCAGCACGCGCGTGTTCAAGTCGCCAGGCAGGCCGAAACCCCTGGTTCCAAGGTAAAGGTATTGCCGGTCGTACGTGGTGTGGACACCCGGCAGGCTGGCCAGCGCTTCCCCCAGGGTGCGCCAGCCAAAGGCCTTGATCTCATGGCGCGTGATGATGCTGGCAGCTGCCGCCACTTCGCTCTGCTTCTGCTCGTATTTGGAGGCGCCAACGATGGTGACCTCAAGCAGCTGTTCCAGGCTCAATGTGGTCAGGTTGCTGGCGAGAGCTTGCGGCTGTGCCTGAGCCTGTGGATGCGCTGCGCCGGCCAAAACAAGCATTAGCATGAGCTTGCGTGCGGCCCGCTTGGCCGGTGGCCAATTTCTGGTGTCTGCCGAAACGGTCATGGATCGTCTCCTTGGCGATTGAATTTCTTTGTGCTGAGGATGTTAGCGCAAGTAACTGCGTCCAAGGCGCTTTGCCTTCATGCAAAAAACATCACTGCATCAAAGGATCAGCCCCGCCGTTAACTAATCCACGCGCGGACACAGGTCGGCACGGTTGAAGACGCGATGCCCTTCATCGCAACGCTTTTAATGGGCGCGGGCTGCCCGGCTTTTTGTGCGCCTACATCAGCGTGTGCAAGGGAATGTCTTTGTCAACCGCCAGCAGGTCCAGTTGCTGCCGCGTCTGCTTTGTAAAATATTTGGCAATGCCCGCGTGCGTGGCCGGTGCGAACATGCTCAGCATGTTGGCATGTGCCACGCCTGCGGCCAAACACAGCGCTTGGGCAAAGTGTGGCTCCAGCGCGGCCACCGCCACACGACCGTCTTTGCAGGGGTAGACGCGGTAGCCCGCATGGCCGCCGCCAACCGAGCCGCCGATGTCATTGGCGCCGTTGGCACCCGGTGGCCGCGTCAGGCCCCAAGTGCGGGGCAGGGCGAGATAGGCGGCTGCGTCTGCCAGTGCCACTTCGATGAACACGCCTTTGCCTTTGCCTTTGACTTTGCCCTTGCCCGTCAGCAGCGCGGCTTTCAGCACCGCCTCGCTAGCCATCAGCGAGCCACCCATGTCGGCATACAGCGTGGGGGGCAATGCCAGCCCGTCAATGAGTCCGTTGTCTGCCAGATACGTCAGGTCGTGCCCAGGCTCTTCGGCCCGCGCGCCGGGCGAGCCCACGATGGCCACTTGCGAAAGCGCGGGGTAGCGCTTGTGCAGCGCCTTCCATTCAAGTCCCAACTTGACCAGCGCGGAGGGACGAAACGACGTGAGCAGCACGTCGGTCTTGGCCAGTTCGCGGTGCAGCGCCTTTTGGCCGGCTTCGGTTTTGAGGTCGGCACTCAGGACCCGCACACCCTGGTGCAACTGCGCGTAGGTACTCTTGTTGTAGTAGCCCATGGGGTCACCGGGCGTGCCGGGCGGCATGTCTTTGGGCGCTGGCGGCTCCAGCTTGACGCAGGTGGCACCCATGGCGTGGCAACGCATCAGCGCCGCCGGGCCGGGCAGATTAAGCGCGAGGCTCAGTATGCGAACGCCTTTGAGCGGGCTTAGTGTTGTCGCCTTGGCGGGCGATTTTGCAGACGATTTAGGAGGTGGCTTGACAGGATTCATATGCTATATTAAAAGTAGCTAACTATGTATGTAGGACAAGGGCTACAGGCCTATTTTATTCGGACATGACGCAAAAAAAGCCAAAACCATGCGCTCGGCGGTTCCGGCATCAGATTTTTATCAGGTTTTTGCCCGGGTTGCGTCAAATCTGGCTGAAGGTTAACTGACTTATCAATCCCCATCTTGCAATTCTTATATTAAGGCGCTTGGGCGCCTTGGCAAAGTGAATGCGGGCGCCATACTGCCGGTTGCGCTTTTTCCTCCAATTCGTCCTCCGATCCCAGTCGCGCACGCGCAGGAATCTTCAATGCGAAAAATAGTGATGTCGGCGTTGCTTGTAGTGTGTTCGGTTCTGGCCTGTGCTGTGTCCCATGCCGCGCAGGACAACTGGGCCAATGACCTCGCGCCCATCAGCGAGCAGGACTGGACCGCCGCCCGCGCCGCCCATCTGCTGGAGCGCGCCGGCTTTGGCGGCACGCCTAATGACATTGCGCGCTACACCGCGATGGGGCCGGATGCGGCGGTCAAAGCGGTAGTGGACGTGTCCAGCGCGGCCTCGGCAAATGCCAACCGCCATCTCCCGCCGTTTGATGAATCCAGCATTCACGACCCCGGCCTGGAGCCATTCCCCGCCAGCCGCCCGGCTGTGACAAACCAGGCCAAGGCCACGGGCCAAGCTCTGGGCATCAAGGTCAATCCCACAGGCAACCGCCGCATGCAGCCGGTGGTGGACAAGTTTTTTTACTGGCTGCGCGCCAGTCGCCTGGACACGGATCGCCTGGCCTACTGGTGGGCCAACCGCATGCTGGCCACGGCCACGCCGCTGCAGGAAAAGATGGCGCTGTTTTGGCATGGGCACTTTGCCAACAACGAAGAAAAAGTGCGCGACTACCGCAAGATGAAGCGCCAGCTTGATCTGTTCCAGGTCAAGGGCACCGGCAATTTCCGAGACCTGCTGATCGGCGCGGCGCAAGACCCGGCGATGC
>JANYJD010000175.1 GCA_025358555.1 Rhodoferax sp. | reverse complement strand
TTCCCGCTCGCAACGCGTGCTCTGGCTGCTGGAAGAGCTGGCCGTGCCGTATGAGATCAAGCACTACCAGCGCGACGCGCAAACGCGTTTTGCGCCGCCTGAGCTCAAGGCCATCCACCCGCTGGGCAAATCGCCCGTCATCACTGACAACGGCGTGACGGTGTTTGAGTCGGGTGCGATCATTGACTACATCCTGCGCCACCATGGCAACGGCAACCTGCGGCCCGCGCCCACCACGGCTGATTTTGAGGTCTACCAGCAGTGGCTGCATTACGCCGAGGGCTCGGCCATGCTGCCCTTGCTGCTCAAGCTGTATGTGGGCCGCCTGGGCGAGGCCGGTGCACCCCTGTCGCCCCGTATCGAGAGTGAGATTGCCAACCACTTGGGCTATGTCGACCAGCGTTTGCAGGGCAAGGAGTGGCTGGTGGGCAGCGAGATGACCGGGGCCGATGTGCAGATGAGCTTTGTCGGTGAAGTGGCCGGTACCCGCGGCAACCGCGAGAACTACCCGCACCTGGACGCCTGGGTCAAGCGCTTTCAGGCACGGCCCGCGTACCGCAAGGCGATTGAACGCGGCGGGGCCTACAGTTATGGTGGCGCGGCAATGACGAAGTAGCCAATTCGGCGGCTGCCTTTGTGCAGGCCTGCACAAACCAAAACGCCGCCAGCGTGTGGACGCTGGCGGCGTTTTCATTTAAACGGCTGTCGCCGCCACCTTGACGGTGGCCCGCGCGTCGGCTTATTTCTTCGCCATTTTGGCTTTCATGGTCTTGCCGGTTTTACCCGCCTTGCCCATGCGCTTCTTGGACATGCCCACCACTTCCAGCTTGGCATCCACCACGCCGGAACGCGTCATTCTGATCTTATTGCCGGCCGCAGTGGTCAAGTCGCCCACGCGGTCCGGGGTGCTGGGGCCGCGGTCATTCACACGCACCACCACGCTGCGGTTGTTTTTGACATTGGTCACCTTGACCAGTGTGCCAAACGGCAGCGTCTTGTGCGCCATGGTCATCGCGCCAGAATTGAAACGCTCGCCGCTGGCGGTTTTGCGGCCATTGAATTTGCGGCCGTAGTGGGCCACTTTGCCTTCTGAAACATCACCGCCGGTGGCCTTGGCGGGCGCAGCAGCAGAAGGTGCCGCTGCGGGCGCCGGTGCGGCAACAGCAGGTGCCGAAGCCGGTGCAGCCGCAGTCTGGGCTTGGGCCAGGGGTGTCAAGGCCAGAATCAGGGCAGCGCTGCTGGCAGCCAGAAAACGAAAAGACATGTGAAATCTCCGGTATTTTGTTGATATGGGGCGCAGATTGGCTGCGCCGGGCGGCGGAATTTTACACCGAAGTGCAGGCTGGAAGTCCCGCGCATTCGCATGAAAGCCTGGCTGCATTGCAAAGCATGTTGCATCGCGCCTGGCTGTTATTCGGCCTCAATGCCCGCGTCCTTGATGCGCTTGCCCCAGCTCGCCAGCTGGTCCTTTACAAACACACCCAATTGCTCAGGGCTGCCGGGCGTCACTTCTGCCGCAAAGCCGGCAATGCGCTCTTTCACCTCGGGCTTGGCCAACGCCTTGCGCAGCTCGGCACTGAGCCGGTTGACAATCTCGGGCGGTGTGCCTGCGGGTGCGAACATCGCCACCCAGGCCACCAGCTCAAAGCCCGCCAGCGCGGGTGTTTCGGACATGGTCGGCAGGTCGGGCATAAGGCTGGAGCGTTTATCGGTGGACACTGCCAGCGCCCGGAGCTTGCCGGAATTGACCAGCGCCTGGCCCGCCGCCATGTCGGTCACGGCATAGACAATCTGCTCACCCATCAGGTCCGTCATGGCTTGCGGCGAGCTTTTGTAGGGCGTGGCAATCACGTCCATGCCGGCCGCCCTGGCAAACGCCGCGCCTGTGACCTGGCCAATACTGTTGCCGTAGCCGTAAGACGCCTTGCCCGGGCGCGCCTTGGCATAGTCAATCAACTCTTTGAGGCTGTTGACCGGCAGCTTGGGGTTGACCACCACAATCACCGGGATGTTCATGATGCCACCCACCGGCGCGAAGTCTTTGATGGGGTCGTAGCTGAGTTTTTTGAACAGGTGCGGGTTGGCCGAATGCGAGGTGTTGGTCGTCACCAGCAGGGTGTAGCCGTCGGGCGCGGCCCGGGCCACGGCCTCTGCGCCAATGCGTGCCGAAGCGCCCGGTTTGTCGTCAACGATGAAGCTCTGGTCAAACGCGCCGCGCAGCTCATCGGCCAGCAGGCGCGCCACGATGTCCGTCGCGCTGCCTGCCGCAAAGGGCACGACGATGCGCACCGGCTTGTTGGGGTAGGGCTGGCTGAAGGCCGATGGGGCGGCCGACGCCCCGATGAGTGCGGCGGTGAGTACCGTAAGCAGTTTTGACCAGGAAGACATGGGGGATCCTTTGGGTGTTGCCAAGTATCCCACCAGGAGCCGGCACCGCCCGGCCCCTCGCATTTCCAGCTCAGCGCGCCACAGGCGCTGCTGCCCCAAGTGCCGCGTTGGCAGGCGTGGTGCTGATCGTCACCCCACGCTTCTTGAGCTCATCGACCAGGGTGCGGGCGTTCGGGTTGCCGGCATCGGCCAGGCGCTGGGTATCTGCCGCCAAGGTGTCAAGGGAGGCCCGCAGCTTGGCCGCGCCATCCACCGTTTGCTGCTGCGATGCATAGGCGGCTTGCAGCGCCTGGCGCTCCACGTTGAACTGCAAGGCCTGAAACCCAAGCCAGCCCAGCACCGCCAGCCCGCCCAGCAGCAGTGGCACAAAGGCGCTGCGCGATGCAGTGTCTGTGGCCACTGCGGGTGCCTGCGTGCGTGGCGGGTTGCGGCTGGAGGCGTAGCCGGGGGCATAGTTCTGGGTGCGCGTGCGGCTGTCGCGCTCCGATGCCGGTGCCATGGTTGGCGCATCGTGGGGCGCTGTGCCAGACGCTGGCGAAGCTACTGACGAAGATGGCGACAAAGGCGCCGGTGCGGACGCAGTGCCAGGCAAGTTGACGACGCTGTTCATGGTGTTGTTGGGCTCCATCGTCATTTGCGCACAGGCGCAGGGTTGCCTGTGCCTGCGGCTGGCGGGGCAGGTGCGGCGGCATTGGCGGTGTAGGTGATGCCGTTCTTTTGCAGCATGGCCTTCACATCGCCATCGTTGTTGCGCGCGCCCAGCTCGGCCAGCGCGCGCACGATCTCCTTGTACAGGCCTTCAAGTTGCACCGACTGCTGCACAAACTGCTGGCGCTGGTTCACCTCGGCACGCGCCTTGGCATTGTTGTAGCCCAAGGTGATGCTGGCCAGCATGGCCAACAAGCTTGCCGCTGCGATGAGGGTGACGGTGTAATACTGGTTTTTGCTCATAACGGCCAAAATACTCTCTGGTTTCCAGTCAAATCGGGCTGTAGCCCTCGTCAGTCATGCATGGTCAGGTATAAAACATGTAGCAAACGACAGGCTAGGGCGACTTGTCACTGTACCACCACCGCCCGCCTGCGCCGCACCAGATAGGCGCTGGCAGCCGCCAGCAGCAGCAGGTACAGCGTGCCGGGCTCAGGCACGGCGCTCACGTTGACCACGTTGGCCTTGATGCGCAGCGTCAGGCCTGCCAGCGCTGCGTTGTAGCCGCTGGTGTTGTGGCCAAAAGCGTTGACCAGCAAGATGTCATCCTGGAAGCTGCCCACACCGGCCGTGCCGTGGCTGACCGTCACGTTGTTGGCGGTGGCTCCGGCGCCGACATTGGTGAAGGGATTGAAGTCGGCCAGTGCGACAAAGTCCAGCGAGCTGTCCGTTGAGCACCCCATGCCGGGCAGGCAGTAGCTGCCATCGGCCTGGTCTGCCGGGCCCGCCACATCGTTCAGTATGCGCAGGCTGGCGGTGAGCGCGCCCGAGCCGAGCAGCACGTTGCCAAAGTCCAGCGTGAAGACGTTGCCGCTGCGGCTGAAGGTGCCCCCGCCCGAGACCTTGATGGTGTTCAGGTTGGCGTAGTTGTTGACCTGGGCGTTCAGGCCCACCGTGGCGGTGCTTAAAGGCAGGTCGACCAGGTCGGGGTTGTGGCTGGCCAGTGAGAGGCTGGCAATGCCTGCCGTGCCACCGCTGAAGACGCCTGCGGTGCTGGTGTTCAGGCCCACTTTGAGGCTGGTGGCGTCTGTTGCTTGGGCTGCAACACCTGCGCCCAGGGTGCCCGAGCCGCTGAACGGGCCAGTGGCGCTGATGCTGCCCACCAGGGTGTCGCCCAGGGCTGTGGCGCCGGTGTTGTTGGTGATGCTGACGTTTTTAAGGGCCACCACGTCGCCCACGTGCACGATGCCGAAGTTGATGGGCGAGAGCGTATTGACCTGCGCTACGGCGGTGGTGTAGACCTTGCCGTTCAGCGCCACGTTGACGTTGCCCAGGGCCACGTCGCTGTTGCTGGTGATGCTGCCGTTGGAGGCCAGCGCCAGCACCTGGTTGCCGCTAAAGGCGCCTGCGGTGCCGGTGTTGAGCGTGATGCCAATGGCGCTGCTGCTGGCGTTGGCGGCCAGGTTGCTGATGGGG
>JANYJD010000153.1 GCA_025358555.1 Rhodoferax sp. | reverse complement strand
GTCCCGCAGCTCGCGCCGCAAGATTTTGCCCACCGGTGTCTTTGGCAGCTCGGTGCGGAACTCCACCACCTTGGGCTGCTTGTAGCCGGTGAGGTTTTCCTTGCAGTAGGCGCGCACCTGGGCTTCGGTCAGGGCCGGGTTTTTCTTGACGATGACCAGCTTGACGGCCTCTCCGGTTTTTGCATCGGCCACGCCGATGCAGGCACATTCCATCACGCCGTCCAGCCCGGCCAGCACTTCTTCGAGTTCGGTGGGGAAGACGTTGAAGCCGCTGACCAAAATCATGTCCTTCTTGCGGTCCACAATTTTGAAGAAACCGCGCTCGTCCATGACGCCCACGTCGCCGGTCTTGAAGTAGCCGTCCTCTGTCATGCACTTGGCCGTCTCATCCGGGCGCTGCCAGTAGCCGGCCATGACCTGCGGGCCCTTGATCGCGATTTCGCCGCGCTCGCCCAGGGCGACTTCCACGCCATCGTCATCGAGCAGCTTGAGCCAGGTGTTGGACATCGGCACGCCAATCGAACCGCTGAACTCTTTGGAATCAGCCGGATTGCCGGTGGCGCTGGGCGATGTCTCAGACAGGCCGTAGCCTTCCAGGATCGGCTTGCCGGTTTTCTCCAGCCACAGCTTGGCCACCGCGCCCTGCACAGCCGTGCCGCCGCCTGATGCGGCCTTTAACGAGCTCCAGTCGACCAGTTTGAAATCGGGGTGGTTGGCCATGCCATTGAAGAGCGTGTTGACCCCGGGCACGATGTGAAACTTGTGCAGGGACATTTCTTTGAGCATGCCCGGCATGTCACGCGGATTGGCAATCAGCACCAGCTTGCCGCCGCTGCGCATGGCCAGCATCATGCAGTAAGTGAACGCAAAAATATGATACAGAGGCAGAGCACACAGCGTCACCACTTGCTCAGACGTTGGCATGTCGGCTAGCAGCGGCTGGCTCCAAACCTCGTTTTGCAAAATGTTGGCGATAAGGTTGCGGTGCAGCAGCACGGCACCTTTTGACACGCCCGTGGTGCCACCGGTGTATTGCAGCACGGCAATGTCGTCAGAGCCAATGGTCGGCTTCTTGAATGACCCGCCGCTGCCCTTGGCCACCGCTGCGTTGAAGCGCACCGCACCCGGCAGATTGAAAGCCGGCACCAGCTTTTTCTTGTTGCGCACCACGTAGTTGACCAGGCCGCCCTTGATGAGGCCCAGCATGTCACCTATGGCGCACAGCACCACGTGCTTGACCTGGGTTGCGGCAAGGCACTTCTCAAGCGTGACGCCAAAATTTTCCAGGATGACGATGGCTTTGGAGCCCGAGTCCTTGAGCTGGTGCTCCAGCTCGCGCGGCGTGTACAGCGGGTTGATGTTGACCAGCACCAGCCCGGCCCGCAGAATGGCAGCCACCACCACCGGGTATTGCGGCACGTTGGGCATCATCACGGCCACGCGGTCACCCTTGGCCAGCCCCAGGCCCTGCAGGTACACGGCAAAGGCCTGGCTCAGGCTGTCGGTCTGGGCAAACGTGACGTCCTTGCCCATGAAGTGGTAGGCCGTGCGCGCCGCATATTTTTTGAAGCTTTCTTCCATTAGCGCAACCAGTGACGTGTACTGCCCGACATCTATGTCGGCAGGCACGCCCTTGGGGTAGCTTTTAAGCCAGATGCGGTCTGTCATGGTGTCAATCTCCAAATTTCAATTCAGCGCCGGACATTGTCACTGTCGGTTACAGCTGCTCAAGCTGTGTTTTCCCTAGTCGATTCAGGGGCAAGCTCTCTAAAATTTCAGCGAATGCAAGCGCAGCTAATAGGCCAATTCCCATCAGCAGAGCTAAGGAAACGCTGAACCACCTACTCGATGGCCTTGCCCATGTCTTCCACCACTTTTTTGGCGTCGCCAAACACCATCATGGTTTTGTCCATGTAGAACAATTCGTTGTCCAGCCCGGCATAGCCCGCCGCCATGCTGCGCTTGTTGACGATGATGGTCTTGGCCTTGTAGGCTTCCAGTATCGGCATGCCGTAGATCGCGCTGCCTTTGGTGTGGGCTGCCGGGTTGACCACGTCATTGGCGCCCAGAATGATGGCCACATCAACCTGGCCAAACTCGCCGTTGATGTCTTCCATCTCAAACACCTGGTCGTAAGGCACCTCGGCCTCTGCCAGCAGCACGTTCATGTGGCCAGGCATGCGCCCCGCCACGGGGTGAATGGCGTATTTGACCTTGATGCCTTTCTCGGAGAGCTTGGCCGCCAGCTCTTTCACAGCGTGCTGCGCGCGTGCCACGGCCAGGCCATAGCCAGGCACGATCACCACGGTTTCGGCATTGCTCAGCACAAAGGCTGCGTCATCGGCGCTACCCGTCTTCACTGCGCGCTGCACCGCGCCACCAGCCGCTGCCGTGGTGGCTTCACCGCCAAAGCCACCCAAGATCACGTTGAAGAACGAGCGGTTCATGGCCTTGCACATGATGTAGCTCAGAATCGCGCCGCTGGAACCCACCAGCGAACCGGCCACGATCAGCATCGCGTTGTTCAGGCTGAAGCCAATGCCCGCTGCCGCCCAGCCAGAGTAGCTGTTGAGCATCGACACCACCACCGGCATGTCCGCCCCGCCAATCGGGATGATGATGAGCACGCCCATCACAAACGCCAGCGCGGTGGCAATGCCAAAATAAATCCATGCACCCGTCACCGTGTACATGATCACACTGGCCAGCAGGATTAAACCCAGCACCAAGTTGAGCTTGTGCTGCCCGGCAAACTGTACTGGCGCGCCCTGGAAAAGGCGGAACTTGTAAGTGCCCGACAGCTTGCCAAATGCAATCACCGAGCCGCTGAAGGTGATGGCCCCAATCACCGAACCCAGCGCCAGCTCAAGCCGGTTGCCCGCCGGAATCGCCGCGCCTTTGCCGACGATCTGGAAAGCCCAGGGTTCCACCACGGCGGCAATGGCGATAAACACCGCCGCCAGGCCAATCATGCTGTGGAAAAACGCGACCAGCTCGGGCATTTTGGTCATCTCGACGGTTTTGGCGCGATAGGCGCCGTAGCCACCGCCGACTACAACGCCGAGCACGACCCAGGCCATGCCGAACTTGTTGTCGCCCGAAATCTGGACAATCAAGGCGGCCGTGGTCAGCACCGCAATGGCCATGCCGATCATGCCAAACAGGTTGCCGCGAATCGACGTGGTGGGGTGGCTCAGGCCCTTGAGCGCCTGGATGAAACAGACGCTGGCAATCAAATAAAGCAACGTGACGAGATTCATAGACATTTGTTCACCCCCACGCTTGTCACGTTGTGTACTGCGCTGCCCCCCAAGGGGGCGCGAGCTTGCTTGAAGCGGTTCTGCGCGGCGCTCATTTCGCTGCCCCCTCAATCTGCACAGGCGCTTTTTTCTCTTTTTTCTTGAACATCTCCAGAATGCGCCGCGTGACCAAAAAGCCGCCGAACACATTCACCGCCGCCAGCGCCACCGCCAGCACGCCCATGGTTTTGCCGAGCGTGGTCTCGGTCAGCGCAGCGGCCAGCATGGCACCCACGATGACGATGGCGGAGATGGCGTTGGTGACAGCCATCAGCGGCGTGTGCAAAGCGGGCGTGACCGTCCACACCACGTGGTAGCCCACGTAGATGGCCAGCACGAAGATGATCAGGTTGGTGATGGTGGGGGAAACGATGTCCATTTGGTTTTCCTTTTTTTCGTTCGATGGTGTTTGCGTTAACGCAGTTGCGGCACTCCAGGCAATGCAAAGACGTTGGTGGCTTTCGATGACGGTAGATGGCGTTTGACGCCGCCCGCTATTTCCGCTTCAGTTCCCCGCCCTGCGCCATCAGGCACGCCGCCACAATGTCGTCGTCCATATCGACCTTGAGCGTGCCTTCCTTGGTGATGATCAGCTTTAAAAAGTCGAGCACGTTGCGGGCATACAGCGCCGATGAGTCTGCGGCGACGAGCGCAGGCAGATTGGTTTCACCTACCAAGGTCACGCCATATTTGACGACGGTTTTATCGGCCTCGGAGATCGGGCAATTGCCGCCCCCGTTGGGCCCCTTGCCAGCCGCAATGTCAACGATGACCGAGCCAGGCTTCATGCTTTTGACCATGTCTTCGGTGATCAAGGTCGGTGCCGGGCGGCCCGGAATCAGGGCGGTGGAAATCACGATGTCGGCCAGTGCCACTCGCTTGGCGACCTCGATTTTCTGCCGGTCCAGCCAGCTTTGCGGCATCGGTTTGGCGTAGCCGCCCACGCCGACGGCGGCGTCTTTTTCTTCGGGCGTGTCGTAGGACACCTCAATGAATTTGCCGCCCAGCGATTCGATTTGTTCCTTGACGCTGGGGCGAACGTCAGACGCCTCAATCACCGCGCCCAGCCGCTTGGCCGTGGCAATGGCCTGCAAGCCCGCCACGCCCACGCCCAGGATGACAACGCGCGCCGCCTTGACGGTGCCTGCGGCGGTCATCAGCATGGGAAAGAAGCGCTGGTATTTGTCGGCCGCAATCATCACCGCCTTGTAGCCCGCAATGTTGGCCTGGCTGGACAGCACGTCCATGCTCTGGGCGCGCGTGGTGCGGGGCGCGGCTTCCAGCGCAAAGCCAGTCAGCCCGGCCGTGGCCAGGCGCTGCAGGCCGGGGGCATCAAACGGGTTGAGCATGCCCACCAGCGTGGTGCCGGATTTCATGTGGGCACATTCGGCGTCTGACGGGCCGCGCACTTTGAGCACCAGGTCGCAGGCGTAGGCTCCTGCTGCATCGGTGATCTCGCCGCCTGCCGCTACGTAGGCGTCATCGGTCACGCTGGCAGCTACGCCCGCGCCGGACTGGATGCGGATGGTGTGGCCTTGGGCCTTGAGTTTTTTTGCCGTCTCCGGGGTAACGGCGACACGGGTTTCCCCCGCCGTCGTCTCGGTGGGTATGCCAATCAGCATGAAGCGACTCCTCGACTTGTTGATTTGAACCGAGGCTGCCCATATGCGCACTGGGCAACCGCGGTTGATTATTGCCCAAAGCTTACATGAGTTTCTCCCCGTTTAGACGCAGGCTTTGCATGCCGATACGCCGCGCCAATGCAACCAGCCGCCGATAATGCGGTATGGAGACCTGCAAATGACCGAGCGATGGAAACCCAGTGTCACGGTCGCTGCGATCATTGAGCGCGATGGCAAATTCTTGCTGGTCGAAGAGCACACGCCGGAAGGTCTCAAGCTGAACAACCGGCCGGCCACCTGGACTCCGGCGAGTCGCTGGCACACGGCTGCGCCCGCGAAACGCTGGAAGAAACCACGCACACGTTTTGCCCCACCGCTTTGGTGGGCGTGTACATGTCACGGATGCGACGCGAAAGCACAGGTGAGGACATTACCTACCTGCGCTTTGCGTTTTGCGGTGACCTGGGTGACGCGCAGGCAGGGCGCGCATTGGACGAAGGCATTGTGCGCACGCTGTGGATGACGCCGCAGGAAGTGCGCGACAGCAGCGAGCGCCACCGCAGCCCGCTGCTGCTGCGTTGCATGGAGGACTACCTGGCGGGGCAGCGTTTGCCGCTGTCGCTGCTGTATGTAGATCCATCAATTTGATGCAACAATAATAGCTAACTATGTATATCTGACGAGGGCTACAGGCATTTTTTTCCAAAAATTGGGAATTGCGCTGTTGGGGCGGCTGGCAACGGCACGGCACCGCACATTGCAGGCGAGCTGTTCAAACTATCCGCCGGGCTGGACGTGGTCAGAGTGCCCTACAAAGGCTCGGCCCCGGCCATCGTGGACACGATTGGAGGCAACACCCAGTTCATGTCCCCCAGCCTGTTCACGGCTTACCCGCAAATCAAGGGCGGCAAGCTCAAGGCGCTGGGGATTGCGGGGGAAAAGCGCGCGGCGGTGCTGCCGGACGTGCCCACGCTGGCCGAGCAGGGCGCAGAAGTTGAAACTGGCACACCCGAGCAGCTAAAAACGCTGGTGCAAAAGGAAACCCTGCATTGGAAGAGCGTTGTGACCGCCGCAAAAATCAAAGCAGAATGAATCAAAGCAGAATAGTGGCTTTAACCGCAAGAGCACAGCAATGAACCTGCAAGACTGGATTGGCCGCAGCGAGACGGTCGAAGACACCGCGACAGCCACGCCTTACGCTGCCTTGGCCGCCACGCTGGACTGGCCAGCCTCAGAGGGCCTCAATCGACCGCAGCGTCCGCCGGTCGGCACGCCGCTGCCCTGCCTGTGGCACTGGCTGTATTTTTTGCCGATCACCCCACAGCGTGACATTGGCGAAGACGGGCACCCCAAACGCGGCAGCTTCATGCCGCCGGTGCCGCTGCCCCGGCGCATGTGGGCGGGCAGCGACTTTGAATGGCACCAGCCGCTGTTGGTTGGCGATGCCCTGTCGCGCACGTCCGCCATCCTGGACGTGAAAGAGAAGTCTGGCCGCACCGGCAGCCTGCTTTTTGTGAAAGTGCGCCATGAAATTCGCCGCAACGGAGCGCAGTCTGTGGCACTCACCGAGCACCACAATATCGTCTACCGCGCAGCGGCGTCTGCTGATGATGTGGCCCCGCCGCCGCAGGCCGCGCCCAGTGAATGGGCTTGGGAGCGGCGCATCGTGCCCGACGACGTGCTGCTGTTTCGGTACTCCGCGCTCACCTTCAACGGCCACCGCATCCACTACGACCGCAAATACGTGACTGGCATAGAAGGCTACCCCGGCCTGGTCGTGCACGGGCCGCTGATCGCCACGCTGCTGATGGATTTGCTGCGCCGCAACCAGCCAGATGCAACCGTGCTGCGCTTTGAGTTCAAGGCAGTGCGCCCCACCTTTGACATCCATGCTTTTTCTGTCCACGGGCAGCCGTCGAGCGACGGCAAAACCGTGCATCTGTGGGGCCGCGACCATGAAGGCTGGCTGACCATGGATGCCACGGCCACGCTGGCCTGAAAGAACCACAAATCATGCAACCTCTCAAAGGCGTTACTGTCGTCACCCTGGAGCACGCCATTGCCGCGCCCCTGATTCTGGAAGAAGCCGACGTGGTGGTGCAAAACGTCACACCCGGTGCGTCAGCTCGCCTGGGGCTGTCTTGCGAAGCGCTGGTCAAAACCAAGCCCGGCATCATCGTCTGCGACATCTCGGGCTATGGCAGCGATGGCCCCTACCGAGACAAAAAGGCCTACGACCTGTTGATCCAGAGCGAAGCGGGCTTTGTGTCAGTCACCGGCACGCCGGATGAACCGTCGAAAGCCGGTAACTCGATTGCCGACGTAGCGGCAGGCAGGTACGCCTACACCAACGTCCTGGCCGCATTGATGCACAAACAGCAGACCGGCCAGGGCCAGCGCATTGACGTGTCGATGCTGGAGTCGCTGGCTGAATGGATGGGCTTCCCGCTGTATTACGCGTTTGACGGCGCGCCGCCCCCGGCCCGCACCGGGGCCAGCCACGCCACCATCTACCCCTTTGGCCCGTTCCCGGCGGGCGATGGCAAAACCGTGATGTTGGGCCTGCAGAACGAGCGCGAGTGGAAGATTTTTTGCGACAAGGTGCTGACCAACCCTGCGTTGGCAACCGACGAACGGTTTTCAACCAACGTCAAACGCAGCGCCCAACGGGCTGCGTTGTCAGAGTTGATCGTTGCCGCATTCTCGAACTTCACCGCCGGTGAAGTGGCGCTGCGTCTGGAGGCGGCCGGCATCGCCAATGCCCAGGTCAACACCATGGCCGAGGTGTGGGCGCACCCGCAGCTCAAGGCGCGCGACCGCTGGCGCGACGTTGACACCCCGGCCGGGCCGATTCCCGCCCTGTTGCCACCGGGTTCGTGGCAACACGCTGCACCGCGCATGGACGCCGTGCCTGCGCTGGGGCAGCACACGCATGCGATTCTGGGCCAGCAAGGTTACAGCGCAGAGCGCATTGCGGCGCTGGCCGCCGAGGGCGTGGTATGACCACGACGATTGCCATGACCCTGACCACCCCTTTGCCAACCACCTACCTGTTCGTTCCCGGCAACCGGCCCGAGCGCTTTGCCAAAGCACTGGCGTCGGGCGCGGACCGCATCATCATTGATCTGGAAGATGCGGTGGCGCCCGCAGACAAGGCGACAGCGCGCGCTGCCATTGCACAGTGGATGACTGGCACGGGCAGCACGCCAGAAGACCGCAGCAAAGTCCTGATCCGCATCAACGACGCGGCCACGCTCTGGCATGCCGAGGACCTGGCGCTGGCCCGCAGCGTGCAAGCGAGGTGTGTGATGTTGCCCAAGTGCGAGGCCGCCAGCCAGGTGGCGCAAGTGCTCACGCATTTGGCGGCTGGCGCAACCGTGCTGGCGCTGGTGGAGACGGCGCGCGGCCTGCTGTCGCTGCACAAGATCGCCACTGCACCCGGTGTGGCGCGCTTGGCATTTGGCTCGCTCGATTACATGGTGGACCTGGATATCCCCAGCCTTCGGAATGAAGGCGGCGCGGGTGCCGGGGACGGAACCAGCAACATCGCCCTGGATTTTGCCGCCACTCAAATCGCCATCGCCTCACGCGCGGCGGGCCTGCCATCGCCGGTGGCTGGCGTCACACCCGAGCTTGACTCTGCACGGGTGACTGGGGACATGGCGCATGCGCGCGCGCTCGGGTTCGGTGCCAAGATGTGCATCCACCCCGCCCAGGTGGCCTCAGTGCGCGCCGCCCTGCGCCCCAGCGCGCTGGAGTTGGCCTGGGCACAACGGGTGCTGCAAGCCTGGGATGCGTCTGGCGGCGGCGCCATTCAAGTGGACGGCAAGATGGTGGACCGACCGGTCGTGCTCAAGGCGCAGCGCATCGTGGCCAATGCGGCGCTGGCGCTTTGAGCCGCACCCTTTACGACATCCCTTTACGACATCACGCTAAAACATCACAACAGACCAAGGTCTGACCACACCATGTCCGCAACCATCATCGACTCCAAAATCTTCGGCGACATGTTCAGCGACGCTGCCATGCGCCAGGTCTGGTCTGACGAAAACCGCACCGCCAAATACCTGGACATTGAACGCGCGCTGGCCAAGGTGCAGGGCGAGCTGGGCATCATCCCCAAAGACGCCGCAGAAGAAATCGTCAAGAACTGCGAGCTAAGCACCATCGACTGGGCCAAACTCAAGGCCAAGACCGAGCAGATTGGTTACCCCATCATCGCCGTGGTCAACCACATCAATGCCAGTTGCAAAGACGGCTTGGGCGAATACTGCCACTGGGGCGCCACCACGCAGGACATCACCGACACCGCCGTCGTGCTGCAAATCCGCGAAGGCCTGGCTTTGGTGGAGCAAGACTTGAAAGATATTTCAGGCGCGCTCGCCCAACTGGCCAAGACACACCGCAACACGCCCGTCATTGGCCGCAGCAACCTGCAGCAGGCCACGCCGATCACCTTTGGCTACAAGATGGCCAGCATTCTGGCCGGCATTGAACGCCACCACGAGCGTCTGCAGCAACTCAAACCGCGCGTGCTGGTGGGCGAGTTCGGCGGCGCCTCAGGCACGCTGTCGTCACTGGAAACTGGCGCGATGGAAACCCAGGCCGGCCTGATGAAAGAGCTGGGCCTGGGCCAGCCCCTGATCTCGTGGCACACCGTGCGCGACAACTTTGCCGAGGTCGGCGCTTTCCTCGGCATCGTGGGCGGTTCGCTCGGCAAGATCGCGATGGACGTGAAGCTGATGATGCAGACCGAAGTGGCCGAGGTGTTTGAGCCCTTTGCGCCGGGCCGTGGCTCGTCGTCCACCATGCCGCAAAAGCGCAACCCGATCTCCTGCCTGTACATCCACGCCAACATCTCCGTGGTACGGCAGTTGGCCGCCAGCCTGATGGACGCCATGGTGGCTGACCATGAACGCAGCACCGGCCCGTGGGAAATTGAATGGGTGGCCCTGCCGGAGATTTTCTGCCTGATGTCGGGCGCGCTGAAACAAACCAAATTCATCCTGCAGGGCCTTGAGGTGGACGCCGCGCAGATGCGCCGCAACATCGACCTGACGCACGGCCTGGTGATGAGCGAAGCGGTGATGATGGGCCTAGGGCCTTACCTGGGCCGCGAATATGCACACGACCTGGTCTATGACATCTGCCGCGACGCGTTGAAACAAAAGCGCCCCTTGATCGACCTGTTGTGCGAGCACCCCGAGATCAACAAACACGTGACCCGCACCCAGCTTGAGGGCTTCTGCGACCCGATGAACAACCTGGGGCAAGCGGGGGTGATGGTGGACAGGGT
>JANYJD010000146.1 GCA_025358555.1 Rhodoferax sp. | reverse complement strand
GGCGCACCGCCTCAAGCGCGAGGCAAAAATCCTCAAAGTGATGCAGGCCCAGCCCCAAGGCAGCATGGACGACTGGGTGGCTAAGGCCTACGACGACGTGCCGCCGCGCATGTGGCCCGTGGCCAAACGCTCGCTGCTGGCGCATGTGCAGCGGATAGAGGCCCTGAGCGCAGTAGATGCGGTGGAAGGCCGACACTGACACAGCAGCGAGTGCCTTGGCCAGCGTCCTGTCCAGTGAGTTTGCAGGCGCTTTCGCGAACGTCACATGAATCAGATCAGGCTGGCAGGCCACCCAGCACATCAGCTTCCGATTGCCTGAGCAGTTCCTTGAGCAGCGGTGACTCAAAATGCCGCTGCACCGAGATGGCGTAAAAATTCTCGTGCAGGTCAGGCACCACACCGTATTCCACCAGCAGGCCGCTGCGCAGTTCGTCCTGGACTACCACTGTGGGCAGCAGCGCCACACCGGCAGCGTCGCGCGCCAGCAGGCGCAGCAGGGCCATGTCGTCCACCTCGGCGCGAAGCCGGTAGCGGATGCCCATCTGCTCGCAATACAGATCAAACCCCGCGCGGATGTCGTTGTCACGCCCCGGCAACAGCAGCGGCACCTCGGCCAGTTCCTGCGGAAAGCGGAACGCGCGGCGCTTGGGGCGCGGCTTGCCCACCAGGCTCACCGGCTGGCGCGCAATGCGGCGGCAGCGCCAGGGGTCGGCAGCGCTGGCATGCACACGGCGGTTGGACAAAATCAAATCCAGCGTGTGCACGCGCAGGCGGGCCAGCAGCTCGGCCAGGCTGCCCGAATACATGGCCATCTCCACATCTTCACGCCCGATCAGGGGGCGGATGAAGTTCTCCTGGAAGTTGCGCGACAGCGTGGCCACCGCGCCGATGCGCACCACCTGGCGCTCATCACGGCGACCCTCGCGCAGCAGCGCCATCAGCTCTGTGCCCGATGAAAAGATGGAATCGGCATAGCCCAGCGCCAATTGCCCGGCCTCGGTGAGCTGCAGGCTGCGCCCAGCCCGTGCGAAAAGCGCCTGGCCCAACTGCTCTTCAAGCTGCCTGATCTGCGTGGACAGCGCCGACTGGGACACATGCAGTTTGGCAGCCGCCCGCGTGAGGTTGCCATCCTTGGCTACGGCCCAAAAGTAGTGAAGGTGGTGAAAGTTCAGGCGGGACATTTTTATATTGTTCTTTAAAACAGAATAATTTGTAATGAACAATGAATTTTACAGAATTAAGCAAAGCGCGCAAAGTCCCACCAGGACACGTTGCAGACACCCTGCAGACACTCAGCGGACATTTCACAGGCTCTCTTCAGGCATATCCACCATGACGACTTTGACTTCCCAAGCCACTGCCTTGCCCGTGTGGCAAGCCGCGCTGCTGCTGGCACCTGCGCTGCTGGCGGGTGCCGCTGCGGTGTTTGCCGGGCCCCGCACCCAAGCTAGCGCCGCTGCGGTCACGGCTGGTTCGCCCGGGCTGCCTGCACTGTCCGCATGGTCAGCCGCCCGCTGGGCGTCATCGGCAGCGCTTTTTGCAGCAGCGCTGTCGCTGGCCGCTGTGGTGGGAGGGCTGCGTGGCAACGGCTTCGGCCTGCGCGCTGACATGGTGGGTGCCCTGATGCTGCTGCTGGTGGCTTTTGTGGGCTGGGTGATCGTGCGCTACTCGCAGCCTTATTTGAACGGCACGGGCGCCGGGCTGGACGGCGAGCATGCCGAGCGCCATTACGTGCGCTGGTTGATGGCCACGCTGGCGGCCGTGGGTGTGGTTGTCACCACCAACCATATGCTGGTGTTGATGCTCGCCTGGATGGCCACAAGCATGGCTTTGCACAGGTTGCTCACGTTTTTCAATGACCGGCCTGCAGCGGTCGTGGCAGCGCACAAGAAATTCATCGTCGGGCGCGCGGCTGACCTGTGCATGCTGGGCGCTGCAGTGCTGTTCGCGCTGTCGTTCAAGACGCTGCACATTGACGAGATCCTTGCCCATGCCGCAGCCACAGCGCCCTTGTCCCAGAGCGTCCAGGCGGCCGTGCTGCTGCTCGTCATGGCGGCGCTGCTCAAGTGTGCGCAACTTCCTTTTCATGGCTGGCTGATCCAGGTAATGGAAGCGCCTACACCGGTATCCGCGCTGCTGCACGCGGGCATTGTGAATCTGGGCGGTTTTGTGCTGATCCGGTTTGCGCCTTTGGTGTCTGACGTTCCCGCCGCGCAGGCACTGCTGGTGGCAGCGGGCACAGCAACCGCCGTGCTGGCCGCATTGGTGATGACCACCCGCATCAGCGTCAAGGTGATGCTGGCCTGGTCCACCTGTGCGCAGATGGGTTTCATGCTGATGCAGTGCGGCCTGGGGATGTGGGACATGGCGTTGCTTCACCTGCTGGCGCATTCGCTGTACAAAGCGCATGCCTTTTTGAGCGCGGGTGGCTCGGTACGGCGTGCCACGTTGGCGCAAATGACGCTTGGCACCGCGCCACCCGGTGGGGCGGGCTGGACGCTGGGCGTATTGATTGGCATCAGCATGCTGCTCGCAGCCAAGTCCGCCTGGAGCGTGCTGGCGCCTGGCATGGCGCTGCCACCGGCCTTGTGGGTGCTGGGCGGCATTGTGGCCCTGGCGCTGGTGCCGCTGGTGCACGCGCAGTCGCTTCGCCTGGGCGGGTGGTGGCTGCCGTTGCTGCTGCTGGGAGCCTTTGGCGTGAGCTTTGCGTATGTCGGCCTGCACCTGCTGTTCTCCACCTGGGTTCTGCCCGCCACTGTGCAGCCACCGGCCGCGCTGTGGATCACCGTCGCTGTGGCTTTTGCCCTGTTGTTTGCGGTTCAATCCTTGATTCGCATGGCACCCCAGAGTGTGCTGGTGCGTAGTCTCTACCCGTGGTTTTACGGCGGGCTTTTTCTGGACGAAAAATTCAACAGCATCGCCTTCAGTATCTGGCCGCCGCCTGCGCCAAAACCGAGGCCCTCAGTTCTGCCTGGAGTTTTAACTGCATCGCCCCCATGGAGCTCGCATGAACCAACCCGTTGACACATTTTTGATGCGCACACAGCGCGTCGCCAGCCAGATATCAGTTGCCACGCAACGCATCGCACCGACCTGGCCGCTGGACCAGTTCATCGCCGTGAATCCCTATTGGAGCTGGGTGGATCGCCCCATCGCAGAAGCAGCGGCAGCCTTGGGCACGCTGGCCGCAACCCGGCTCACGATGCCGCCCGAATGGTTGCGCGCACAGTGGGAGGCGGGCCACCTCGAGCCAGAGCATCTGCAGGCTGCAGCGGAAGCGCATTTGGCAACCCAAAACGCAACGGGTTCGATCACGGCCAGCCCGCAAAGCGCGCAGGAACTGGTGCGCGAAGTGTTGGCGGCGCTCAGCCAGCCTTCATCCTCCGGGCCACCCGTGCTGGCGATCCCGCTGGTGACCGATCTGCGCGATGCAGGCACAGCACCGCGCCCGGGCTTGACGTGGACTGGGCTAGTCACGCACCAGATAAGCCAGCATTGCGCCGCATTTTTCGACCAGCACCAGTCCACATGGACGATGGACAGGTCGGGCGGCCTGTACCGCACGTGGCACCGGCAGCTTGACGCTGACCATGGCCTGCCATGGCACCGGGGCCGTGACGTTTTCAAGGCGCGGCTGGCCAATTTGCCCGAGGAGCCGCAAGCGCTGATAGCCACCGCGCTGGACGCCCTTGGGATACCGGAAAATGGCCGTGAGGCTTACCTGAGCGCAGTGCTGATGGGCATCGGCGGCTGGGCCGCCTGGTGCGCCTACCTGCGTTGGCAGGCACGCCTTTCTGGCACAGACGACTCGCAGATCGTGGATCTGCTGGCGATCCGCCTCGCGTGGGAATGGCTGTTGCATGCCGATGCCCCTCACAATGAAGCGCCCGCGCCCGGCTGGGCCCTGCGCTGGGGCATTGCCGATGAGGCCTGCGTCGCGCTTCAAGCCGCCCAGCGCCCAAGCTGGTTGCTGCAAAGCGCCATGGAGATTGCCTACCAGCAGGCGCTGATCGGCAAGCTGGTGGCAAGCGCACCGCCAGCGGTTGAAGCACCCACCGGCACATCCCCCGCCGTGCAGGCAGTGTTCTGCATTGATGTTCGCTCTGAAGTCATTCGGCGTGCTTTGGAGTCTGTTAACCCTGCCATTCACACCCGGGGTTTTGCCGGATTTTTTGGTCTGCCGATCGCCTACAGCCCAGTGGGCAGCGCGTTAACCCGGCCACAACTGCCCGGGCTGCTGGCGTCCAGTCAGACGGTGAGTGAAAGCAGTGCTTTGGGCTCGAATCAGGATCAGCCAGCAATAGATGGCAGCCCGGCGCTGGGCCAGGTCGTGGCCCGGCAAAGGCAAAGCGCCCTCCAATGGCGCCAGCGCTGGGCAGAGTTCCGTGCCAGCTCCCATTCTGCATTCAGTTTTGTGGAATCCATGGGGCTTGTCTACGGGGCCAAGCTGCTGTCTGACAGCCTTGCGTCAACCGCAACGCCCGCGCGCTGGGAAGACACGGGGCTGGCACACAACGCAGCCGCTGCGCTGCGCCCCCGGCTGGCCCAGGCATCCAGCGACCCGGCGGCTGCAGCCACGCTGGCCAAAGGCATCCTTGCCGCCATGGGACTCACCGAAGGGTTTGCGCCGCTGTTGCTGCTGGTGGGCCACGGCAGCCAGAGCGCCAACAACCCGCACGCAGCGGGCCTGGACTGCGGCGCCTGTGGTGGCCAGACCGGCGAGGTGAATGCCCGCGTGCTGGCTGACTTGTTGAATACCCCTGCCGTGCGCGAGCAACTGCGGGTACTGGGCGTGAACATTCCTGCCGCCACCCACTGCCTGCCCGCGCTGCACAACACCACCACGGACGAGGTGCTGCTGTACGACACCGGCGCCGTGCCTGAATCGCATCGCGCAGCGCTGCGTCAGTTGCGCGAATGGCTGGCCACGGCAGGCGAGCGCGCCCGCGCCGAACGCGCACCAGCCCTGGGCCTCGCAGCAATGTCCGGCCACCCTGCGGCGCTCAAGCAGGCGATTCAGCAACGCGCCAACAACTGGGCCCAGGTGCGCCCGGAATGGGGCCTGGCAGACAACGCAGCCTTTATCGTCGCGCCGCGCGCGCGCACCCGCCACATCAACCTGGCTGGCCGCAGTTTTCTGCATGATTACGACTGGCGGCTGGATGAAGACTTGTCGGTGCTGACGCTGATCATGACTGCGCCGATGGTTGTCACCCACTGGATCAACATGCAATACCACGCCTCCACGGTAGACAACCAGCGCTACGGCAGCGGCAACAAGGTGCTGCACAACGTGGTGGGCGGCAGGCTGGGCGTGTTTGAAGGCAATGGCGGCGACCTGCGCATCGGCTTGCCCATGCAGTCACTGCACGACGGCCAGACGCTGCGCCACACGCCCTTGCGCCTGAGCGTTTTCATTGAAGCGCCGCGCCTGGGCATTGACACCGTTATCGCGCGCCATGAGCCCGTGCGCCACCTGGTTGAGCACGGCTGGCTGCACCTGTTCAGGCTTGACGCGTCTGAAAACCAGGTCGAACAATACCGCCGTGGCAACTGGCTGACCGCCAGGCCTGGGCCATAAGCTGGCTGGCAACGCGCGCGTGGCGTGCACCCGGCCCGGCCTGCTGATTGGGCGGCGCACCCATGCACTGCAGCGCGCAGCTGGTGGTTGGATAAAAATGGGCGTCATGTTAAACAAACAAACCACTGCGAGCCCCGGCAAGCTCCCCCCCGTCCTCTGGCCCCTGCTGTTCGGCAATTTCGTCATCGGCACCGGCGTGATGGTGGTGCCGGGCACACTCAACGAGATCAGCAGTTCGCTGGCGGTGTCGGTATCCGTTGGCGGGCAACTCATCACGGCGTCTGCGGTGGTGATGTGCGTGGGCGCGCCGCTGTTTGCCAGTCTGGTGGCGGGGTGGGACCGGCGGCGCCTGCTGGCGCTGTCAATGCTGTGGTACGCGGTGTTCATGGGGCTGTGCGCTTTGATGCCCAGTTTTGGCTCGCTGCTGCTGGTGCGAATATTGGCGTCGGTCACGCCCGCCATTTTTACGCCGCAAGCCGCCGCCTGCGTGGGCTTGCTTGTGAAGCCTGAGCAGCGCGGGCGTGCCATCACGTTTATTTTTCTGGGGTGGGCGGTGGCATCGGTGGTGGGCATGCCGCTGGGCGCGTGGATTGGCGGCACGCTGGGCTGGCGCAGCGCGTTTGCGGTGGTGGCGCTGATGGCTGTGGGAAGCGCGGTGTGGGTGTGGCGCGCCATGCCCGACGGCATCAAGCCGCCTGCCCTATCGATGGCCGCGTGGCGCGAGACTTTGCGCGCCAAAGGGCTGATGCTCTGCGTGGGCGTGACGCTGCTGCTGTCGGCCGGGCAGTTTGTGCTGTTTTCGTACTTTGCCCCGTACTACAAGGCGCAGCTACAGGTTACGCCGGGCCAGTTGAGCTTGCTGTTTGCCTGGTTTGGCGCGTTTGGTTTCATTGGCAACATCGTGATGTCACGCAACATCGACCGCCTGGGCGCGCCAGCGGCAGTGATGTGGGGCGCGGGTGCCATGGCCCTGAGCATGCTTCTGTGGCCGCTTGGCACCAGCCTGCTGCTGGCGGCGCTGGTGACGATCCCCTGGGCGCTGGGCTGCTTCTCATCCAACTCGGCGCAGCAGGCCCGGTTGGTGGGAATCGCACCGGCGCTGGCATCCGGTTCGATCGCGCTCAACACCTCGGCCATGTATGCCGGGCAGGCGCTGGGCGCGGGCAGCGGCGGCTGGCTAATTGCGCACGATGGCATGGGGTCGCTGCACTGGTTCGGCCTGGCTGGGCTGTTGGCGGGGATGGGATTGAGCTGGTGGGCGTCGCGCCAAGTGGCGCGAGTCGCCAAATAACGTTTTACTACATATTTAATAGCTACTTATGCACTGTGGACGAGGGCTATAGGCATATTTTATCGGTTTTTTCCAGCGTTTTTGTGCCTGTATTGAAAACTGGTTGACCGATGCCCAGTTAAGGGGTTGTCGCTTGATCTACAACGCTCAACCCATAGGCAAAACTTGCCAGCATTCATCATTTTCTGTCTGGCTTTGCTGCTCGTGGCGTGGTTCATCGGCGAGCCGTGGCTGGCAGAGCGTAGGCGCCAGCGCATCCGCTCACGGCCTTTTCCTGCGGCCTGGCGCGACATTTTGAAGCGGCGCGTGCCGTATGTGCGGGCGCTGCCGACCGATTTGCAACTCCTGCTCAAACAGCACATCCAGGTATTTGTGGCCGAGAAGGCTTTCATCGGCTGTGATGGGCTGGAGATCACCGATGAAATGCGCGTGACCATCGCCGCGCAAGCCTGCCTTTTAATTCTCAATCGCCCGCGTGGCTACTACCCCAACCTGCGTCAAATTCTGGTCTACCCCGGCAGTTTTGTGGTGCAGAGTGAGCACACCGACGGCGCGGGCATCAGCCACCAGGGCCGCCAGGTGCTGTCGGGCGAATCGTGGTCTCTAGGGCAGGTGATCCTGTCGTGGCGCGACACCCTGCAAGACGCCGCCGCACCAGGCGATGGCCGCAACGTGGTCATCCATGAATTTGCGCATCAGCTGGACCAGGAAACCGGCACGGCCAATGGTGCGCCGGTGCTGGCGAAGCGCGAGCACTACGCGCGCTGGGCGCAGGTGCTGGGTGCAGAGTACCAGCAGTTGCAGGCGCGCGCCGGGCGGCCTCGCGGGCCTGAAGACCAGGATGGGGAATCCCTTTTCAGCGACTACGGCGCGACCGATCCTGCTGAGTTTTTTGCCGTGATCTCCGAGGTGTTTTTTGAGCAGCCCCAGCGCATGGCCGACCAGCACCCCGCGCTGTACCAGGAACTGGCGCAGTTTTACCGCCTGGAGCCGCTGAGTTGGTAGGTTTCTGGCGGCAGTTTTCTGGTAGCTTCACTGCACCGAAATACGCGCCTCCTTGACCAGCTTCGACCACTTTACCGCCTCCAACTTGATGAAGGCCGCAAACTGCTCGGGTGTCTGGGGTGCAACGTCAAGGCCCAGTTCCTGCAAGCGCTGCCGCACATCCGGCGAATTCAGCGCTGTGACCATGTCCACATGCAATTTGCCTAGCCATGGTTTTGCCTCTGCGCCGCGCGAGTAAATCCATACGAATGCGCCGGCCATGATGACGTGGGCGAGAATCATCAACAGGAAATACTGCTGAGATTCGGTCTCGGGTCGGAAAAGGTTTGGCAGTTTCGCGTGGTCGGCGTACAGCAGCGTTCCATGGACAACGAAGTCGCCGATCATCCATGCGACGAAGACAACGGCCCAGGCGATGAAGAAACGCTTGTTCATTACGAACCTCCTGTTTGTGGGTGGGAGACGACTTTGGGCCTAGCGCGCTTTCATATCATCATACAAATGCTGCAAGGTCTCGGTTGTCTTGCGAATATCTGCTTCGCTGAGATTGACACCCAAGGTCGATGCCATCATTAACAGGCGGGCGTTGAGCTCGCGGTAGCGCGTGTCGCCTTTGGGCGTCAGCTGCACGAGCTTCGAGCGCTGGTGCCTGGGGTTGTCGATGAATTCCACGAATTCCTCGGCTGCAAGTTCATCCGCCAGCCGCTGCATGCGCTGACGGCTGGTGGGTCGCATCTGGGCGATCTCCGGCACAGTGAGCGGACCAAACAGCGCAAGGCTTCGCATGAAGCCGAAGGCGCCACCGCCCCAGCTGGTGATGAGCCCGGTCATTTGTCCGAGCGCCCGTACCCTGAAGAAACACTGGGCCACTTCAAGCATCAAGTCGGCGACTGCCTGGGGCTTGGTATCAACGGGTGGGCTCGCCCCCGTGCTTCTGCGCGTCTTTCTTTCCGCTCGTTCCAACGTCATGTTTTCTGTTCCTTCAAATTTGTCAGTTTCTCCGATTGACAACTTAGTTGTCAACTATTATAATGACACCTTAGTTGTCGTTATTTGGGTGAGACTTGGCTACTGCATTTAATTCCTCCAGGAGGCACATCATGGATTCGACTGAGCAAGTTACCGATGCTGGAACAGCGGGTGTCATCATGCGACCGCCATTCCTTTTTGTCGGCGCACTTCTGCTTGGCTTCGCTTTGGATCACGTGCTGGCTTTGCATTTCCCGCTGCCAAGGATCGACATGATCCACCGGATAGTCGCCGGTTGCCTGATCCTCACGGGTATTGCAGTCTTTGCCGCCAGCGTTCGCAACTTCACGCGCGCGATGACGCCCGTTCCAGGGAATAAACCTACCAGAGTGCTGGTGACGAACGGAATTCATGGGTGGAGCCGCAACCCTATCTACGTCGGAATGTTTCTTGTGTACTGCGGCATTGGCACAGCCGTGCGCAGCCCGTCGATCCTTATTCTTATGCTGCCTTTGGCAATCACCATCCGCTACGGCGTCGTCGCGCGCGAGGAGGCGTACTTGGAACGGCGGTTTGGTGACGC
Organism: Rhodoferax sp.; assembly: GCA_025358555.1. Classification (GTDB taxonomy): domain Bacteria; phylum Pseudomonadota; class Gammaproteobacteria; order Burkholderiales; family Burkholderiaceae_C; genus JANYCG01. The sequence goes on along the minus strand of JANYJD010000146.1, from coordinate 268 downwards.
CTACCGTGGCTACAAGGATCGGGTGCGCCGGTGGTTTTAGTCGTTGAGTTCCGGCGTGCGCCGTCTCCTCTACTGGAAATGCAACAAATTCATGATTCCGCAGTTTGGCCAGGGAGCACGCCATGTCGCTAAGGGTCTGTTAACAAATAACGTATTCAATTATGAATCATCGGATATTCTCCGATGCATGGCAAATGATTCAGTAATTGGACAACGTTGGGAAATGATGCGTGGGGCGTTGGACGAGCGGCAGAGGAGGTTGCTGGCG
>JANYJD010000137.1 GCA_025358555.1 Rhodoferax sp. | reverse complement strand
GTGATTGCCGCGCGCCTGGCGGTGCAGGACGAGGTGGATGCGTCGGGCTGATGTTGCCCTGTGGCCCAGGCCCTACATCCGGCCCGCCAGGCCGTAGGCCCAGTAGCCAATGATTTCGTGCAACGCATAGTGCCATTTTTCAGCGCCCCTGGCCAAGGAGTATCCGGTCCAATCCGGCTCGGCTGCGGTGCGGTAGTCCACGCTGTAGGGGGTCACTTTCCAGCCGGCTTTGCGAAACACGGCCAGTGAGCGCGGCATGTGCGCTGCGGTGGTCAGCAGCAGCCAGGGCTGCTCCTTGTCAACGCCAGGCAACCGGGCGCTCAATACGGCATTGTCAAAGGTCGTGCGCGAGGCGGATTCGTAGATCACCCGGGCCGGGTCAACCCCCATGCTGTCAAAGAAGATTTTCGCCCGGTCTGCCTCGGACAGCGTGTCCTTCACCAGATTGCCTTCGCCCCCAGTGAACAGAAGCTTCAAACGGGGATTGCGCTGCATCAATCCTATGGGAACGATCATGCGTTCGGCCGCGCTATTAAGCGCAATGCGGCCCGGAAAATTCCACAGGTCCGACCGTTCCAGTGCACCGCCCAGAACCACCACGCCAGCGTAGCCGGAGAGGCTGGCGTTGGTATCGGGCGCGGGGCTTTGTTCTTCCAGGTGGCGCAGCATGGCGTCCACCGGCAGTTGCCAGCCAGTCATCGCCAGCACCAGCAGGGCCGCCCAACACAGGCGGGTGCCCGCAATGCGCCAGCGCCGCATCAGCAAAAGACCCGATGTCAATAATAATAGCGCCCAGGCCAGTGGCTGGGTTCCAAACGACAACAGGCTTGAGGCGATGAACATGACAGTGACTATGGCACAGCAGGCATGACGGACAATGCGGGTATGGAAAAAAATGCGGTTGATGGCCGTGCAGAATCAGGCGTATTGCACGGGTGTGCGGGCGTCTGCGCAGCCGGTCGATTCAAGCGCGAGTAGTTCGCACCACTTTCAAGCTGATTTAAAACCTGATGCCCCTCAAACCAAGTTTTAACCTTCGCTCCAGGCTGCGCCGCATCGCAGCCGCGATAGCTATTTTATTTATAGCTAGCTATGCACAGCCAACTAGGGCTGCGCTCTCATTTTCCTTCTATTATGGTACGGATATCCCGTGGGAGGCGCTGGGTGCCTTCGATGTGGCGGTGGTGGAGCCCGGCAACGTGGGCCCGGCCGGCTGGCGTCACCGGCTGAACCCCGGCACCACGGTGGCGGCCTACATAGCGGTGGGCGAGGTGCATCCCACCCGCGCGTATTTCAGCCGCATGCGGCCCGAATGGAAGCTGGGCGACAACCCGGCCTGGGGCTCGATCGTGGTGGACCAGGCCGCGCCCGGCTGGAGCGCGTTTTACCTGGCGCAGGTCATCAAGCCGCTGTGGGACACGGGCTTTCGCGCGTTTTTTCTGGACACGCTGGATTCGTTTTACCTGGTGGCCAAAACGCCCGAGGCGCAGCAAAAGCAGATTGCCGGCATGGCTGCGCTGGTGCGCGATATCAAGCGCGCCTACCCGGACGCCAAGCTCATTTTCAACCGCGGTTTTGAGATCCTGCCGCAGGTTCACACCTTGGCTTACGCCGTGGCAGCCGAGTCGCTGTTCCAGGGCTGGGACGCGGGCCGCAAGGCCTACCGCCCGGTGCCACCGGCTGACCGCGAGTGGATTCTGGCGCAATTGCGCAAGTGCCAGACCGAGTACAAGCTGCCCGTGATTTCCATCGACTACGTGCCCCCGAATGACCGGGCGCTGGCTCGCGAGACCGCCAAGAAAATACGCGCTCTTGGCATCATCCCATGGGTCACCAACCCGGCATTGGACATGATGGGCGTGGGTCAGGTTGAGGTGGTGCCCCGGCAGGTGCTGGCCATCCACGACGAGCCGGGCCATCAGGGTGACGTCGCCTTGCATGAAATGCACCGTCTGGGGGCCATGCCGTTGAATTACCTGGGCCTGGATGTGCGCTACGTTTACTATGGGTCGCCAGAGCTGGAGGCGCTGTCCCGGCAGACCCTGGCCGGGCGGTACGCCGGTGTGTTGACATGGTTCAACCGGGGGACTTTTCCTGAGACCGCGCCCATGCTGAAGCTGATGGAGGCAGCGCGTGAAGAAAGTGTCCCGCTGGTGATGATGGGCAACCTGCCCGGCAGCGCGGTCATGGCGGCTCTGGGGGTGGACGTGGGTGCCAGCGTGCGCCAGTCCAGGTCCGTGCTGGTGGAAAAGCGTTCCCAGTTTGCAGGTTTTGAGATCGAGCCTAAACCTCCGCCAGACGGTTTCACGGCGATGACCCTGCGCACAGGCCAGGGGGACGTCTGGCTGCGCCTGCGCAGCGAGTCAAGTGGCAATGCCGACGTGATTGCCGTGACGCCCTGGGGTGGCTATGCCGCGGACTTCAATTTCAAGGTTAACTTGCAGCAGGAGCTTGGCGTGCGCTGGGCCGTGAACCCGATTGAATTTTTCCGCGCCGCGTTCAAGGTTGACGGCAACATTCCGGTGCCTGACGTTACGACGGAGACCGGCCGGCGCCTGTTGCTGGTGCATGTGGACGGCGACGGTTTCCCCAGCCGGGCCGAACTGCCAGGCACGCCACTGGCCTCTGAGGTCATGCTCAAGGAGTTTTTGCAGCGCTACCGCTGGCCCAGCACGGTGTCGGTGATCGAGGGTGAAGTGTCGCCGCGCGGCCTGTATCCGGCGCTGTCGCCCCTGATGGAAAAAACGGCGCGCGAGATTTTTGCGCTGCCGCATGTCGAGATGGCCAGCCACACCTACAGCCACCCGTTCTACTGGGCCGATGCCGAGCTGGGCCTGCAGGTTCCAGGCCGCGTGGTGGGCCTGAAAATCCCCGGCTACAGCTATGACGCGGCGCGTGAAATCACCGGTACGCGCGACTACGTTGACCAACTAGCACCCACGCCTTCAGGCGTTTCAAATTCCTCTTTGAGTGGTGCAACCCCGCGTAAAAAAACCCGCGTCCTGCTCTGGAGCGGCAACACCGAGCCACTCGCCACACCGCTGCGCTTGGCCTACGAGGCCGGTTTGCTCAATATGAATGGCGGCTTCACCACCATCTCGCAAGCCGAGCCCTCGCTCACCCTGGTGGCCCCCTTGGGCATGATGAAAGGCGACTACTACCAAGTCTATGCGCCGATGCAAAACGAGAACGTCTACACCAACAGCTGGACTGGCCCGTTCTACGGCTACGAGCGTGTGCTGGAGACCTTTGCGCTGACAGACCACCCGCTTCGGCTCAAGCCCGTCAACATCTATTACCACACTTACATTGCCTCCAAGCGCGCCGGCATCGCGTCGCTGCACAAGGTGTATGACTGGGCTGAAGGGCAGTTGAAGCAGCAGCAATTGCATCCGCTGTTCGCCAGCGAATACATCGAGCGCGTGCTCGACTGGCGCCGTGCCACGGTCGCCCGCACCGACACCGGTCTTGAGCTGCGCGCAGGCAACCATCTTCGGCAGTGGCGGGTCAACGCGGCCGCGCCACTACCGGCCATCAGCGACGCCAGCGGCATGGGTGGCTATGTGCGTGCTGAATCCGTCAATTACCTCAACACTACTAAATCAATAGCTGACTATTCATACGGGACTAGGGCTACAGCCACTTTTTACCTTGAATCTGCGAATTCCCGGCTGGTTTCATGGCGTACCGAGGGCAGATTGCAGCATTTGCAGTTTGACGGCCACCTGCCGCTGCATGCGCGCTTTTATGCGCCAGGCTGCGAATTGCAAGCCGGCCCCGGGCAACGCGGCACGCGTCGTGGCGACCAGTTTGATGTAGAAGGCGCAAGCATTGGCACAAGCACCGTCGTACTCCGTTGCCCCCAATGACGCCAAACGCAGCCGCATCCTGTCATGGGGTGGGCTGCTGGGCATCATCGCGCTGGCCATCGGCGCCCTGGTGCTGGTTTTTCCCAGGAATGACCTGCTGACATTGCTGCGTGGCGAGTCGGCCACGGAAAACAGCGAGCTGACGGTCGCCTATCTGCGCAACATCATCCGCACCGAGCCCAAAGACTTGGGGCTGCGGCTTCTGCTGGTTGAGAAACTGATGGCCCGTGGAGACCTTGACGGCGCGCGCCTGACCTTGACCGAGGCCCAAACTCTTGCCCGCACGTCTGCTGCAAACCAGCAAGCCTGGGAGCAGTGGGACCTGGCCTGGTGGCAGGCGCGGCTGCGCCAGGCTAAAACTCTGGGCCGTGAAGACCAGCGCCGTGAAGCTGCCACCGAGCTGCTGGCGCGCCTTAAACGCAGCATCGGCACGGTCAGCACACCCGCCCGCGTGTTTGCATCGATCATCACGGCGGCCGAGCTACGCGCCGCAATCGGAGCACCCGCCAGCCAGCAGGCGCTGGATGCCGAACTGGTGCAAGACCAGCTGCTGGCGCGCCTGATGTCGCTGCCTTCTGCCAGCGGGGCTGATCTGTCGCGTGGTGCCAGCCTGGCGCTGGGGCAGGGCCGTTTCCAGATCTCAAGCGACCTGTACTTTGCGGCACGGCGCAAAGCGGTGTTGCCTGAAGAGCGCTTCAAGCTGTTGCAGCAGGGCGTGCAAAGCCTGCTGGCCTCCGGACAGCCGCGCGCTGCCTGGCTGGCTGCGATGCGCGAAGCGCAACCGCTGGAGGCTGCAGGCACGATGGCCGACCCCATCGCCAACCCGATCGCCTACGCCACCTGGTGGTGGCTGGCCGAGCTGGCGCTGGCTGCTGGCGAGCCCCGCGCGGCAGCGCTGGCGCTGCGCCACGTGGTGGCAGTCAATGCCGGTGCCGCTGGGCTGGCCAAATCGCTGTCACCTGCGCGTTTGCAGCTTGCGTGGGACACCTTTGCCGCCGCTGGGGATTTGCCTGCTGCCCTGAAGGTGGCCGAAGCTGCGCTTGCTGCCCAGCCGCAAAGCGCGCTGTGGCTGGAACGCAAGGCCCAGGTGGCCGAATGGTCCGGCCTGGCCCCGCTGGCTCTGGCCGCTTGGCTCCAGTTGCTCAAGCAGGGCGCCAGCGAGCGGGCGCTGGCCAATGTGTTTCGCCTGAGCCCCATGCTTTATGACGACAACGCGCTGCTGGCCGCCTGGCTTGCACTGTCACGCCAGCGCCGCCTGAGCGCGGACGAAGCAGCCAAAGTGGTTGAGGTGTACGAGCGGATGGGCTCGGTGGATGCAGCGCTGGCGTTTGTGCGGCAACTCCGGGCCGGTGCACCCACGGCTGACACCACGGCCCAGCTCATTGGCATGGAGGCCAAGCTGCTGGAGCGTGCCGGGCGGGCCGCTGAAGCCATCGCCCTGCTGGAACAGTTGCGTCCCGGCGGCTTGGCCAGAGACGACACCATGCGGCTGGCGTCCCTGCACTTGCGGCAGGGCAATCTGCCATTGGCATTGCGTGCCTTGCAGGCCGCGCGCCGTGCAGCGGGCGGTGCCAGCGCGGTTTTCGACGAAGCCTATTGGGAACTGGTGGCCGATCTGGCGTATGAGACGGGGCAACGCGCGCTGGCCCAGGACGCACTGGACCGGTTGATTGCCAACGGCAAGCCGCAAAGTTACCAGGCCGAGCGGGCGATTCGCCTGCGACTGGACAATAACCGCATTTCCGAGGCGCTGCAGCTTGCGGCACAGCTTTACCCGCGTTTTCCAGACGACAAAATTCTCTACGCCTGGCTGGATGCCGTGGAGGCGCAAAAAACCCCGATTGGGCTGCGCGGGCTGCTGGCAGCGCTGTTGCCACAACATCGCCAGAAGCTGGAAGCCTCGCCGGATTTTCTGGCGCGCCGCGCATCGCTGCTTGTGCGTCTGGGCGATATCGACCTGGCCAAGGCCGACTACCAGCAAGTGCTGGCGCTGCGCCCAGAGCATGCGCCCACCCGCGTGTCGTACTGGTGGCTGCTGGTTGACCAGCAGGACAAAACGGCCCTGCGCGGCGAACTGGCGCGCCGGGGCCGTGCCGCGCGCGGCGATGCGGCCAACAAGGAGATCTATGGCGAGGTCATGGCGGCCGCCTGGCAACTGCTGGACGAGCCTCAGCTTGCCTTGGCAGCGTTGCAGGGCGCGGCGCGCGGGCGGGTAAATGATTTCCTGTGGCTGATGAATTACGCCGATGTGCTGGACCGCACGCAGCGCCAGTCGCAGGCGCTGCGCGTGCGTCGCCATGCGTGGCTGGTGGCGGAGCGCGCGGCGGCCAAGCCGGTTGATGCCGAGCAGGCGCGCCAGGCGCTGGTCGCGCAGTTGCGGCTGGCAGCAGACTTTGCGGGCGGTGATAAAAAAGCGCGGTTGTGGCGTGACTTGGGGTTGATGGTCAACCCGGCCAAAGGCGCACCGCCGGAGCCCGCACTGCAACGCCAGACAAAGGAGCGCCAGGCGCAAGAGCTGGTGGGTGCCTGGCTGCTGTCTGAGGGCCAGTTTGATGCAGCGCGGCGCTGGCTGTGGCAACTCCATGCCGCCCGCATGGCAGCACCGGCCTACCAGGAGCTTGCGGTGGCGCTGTCGCAAAACGACTTGCAGGCGCTGGTGCGGCTGCTGGACCGCGCGCAAGCCTTAGAGGGCGCAGTGGCAGGCCCTGTAAAAGATCTGGCAAGTGGCCCCGCAGGCGACCCTTCAAGCCAGCGTCTGAGCCCGCAGGACCGGCTGGCTGCGCTGCGCCAATTGCTGGCGCGCGATGACGCGGCCACGCTGGGATTTGAGCTGGCACAGCGCCGCCCGGAGGGCGAGGGCGATGAGGCGCAAAAGGCGTTGCAGGATGATTTGCTGGCCAACGCCAGCCGCGTCAGCGTTCAGGAGCGCACGCGCAATGCCGGTGTGCTGACGCGCCAGGAAGTTCGTGCCAACGCGCTCGTTGTGGCCTCGCCGCGGCTCAAGTTCATGCTTGACATGAGCATCGCGCGTGACCGAAGCGTCAACACGGCCCAGCTTGCCGCCACGCCGGCGCACGACCGCGAGCTGCGCGCCGGCATAGAGACCATGACGGCTTGGGGCGCGCTCAAGGCCCAGTGGGGCGTGCGCGACGCGCTGGCGACGGTGCCCAGCCTGCTGTTGCAGTTCAACACACGGCTGGGCAACAGCTCTGTGTTGCAACTTGAAGCGGCAAAGGGTGAGCGCTCCGAAGAAAGCAGCGCCATGTCGGTCGCAGGCAAGCGTGACAGGCTGGCCGCCAGTCTTAATCTTCGCGCCGACGGTCGACTGGATGGCCAGGCCAATCTGGCCACCAACCGCTTCCATACGCAGACCGGCGCGGCCCTGGGCAGCTCGGTGGATGCCGCGCTGACCGGCAACTGGACGTTGCGGCGCGACTATCCGGATGTGCGCCTGCAAGGCCAGTTGCGCCGCAGCGTGGTGCGTGCCGATGGCCAGCCTGATGCCGCCACCGCCGTGCTTCAGCCGGGGGGCGCTGTGCCGGGCGTGGGGCTGTTCCTGGGGCCATCGTCCACGGCAGCATCCTTCAGCCTGGGTGTGGGCCTAGCGCAGGCCGACCCGGGCATTTACACCCGCGCCTGGCGGCCCTGGGGAGAAATTGGGTTTGAGACCCGGCAAACCCCAGGCGTTCGCCAGACGCAGGGCTTGTTAAGATTCGGGGCCAAGGGAACCGTTGCCGGGCGAGACCAACTGAGCGTGAATCTGGATGTACGCCCAGGCTCTGGCGGCCTGTCAGGTGCGCAGGCCACCCGCGAATTGCGCCTGCAATATGACATCTTTTTTGACCGCTAATGTCACCTTGCAATGGCAGCTTGAGAACCAACCAAAGATCACCATGAACCACCACAGATTGCTTTCACTGACGGCATGTGCCGTGCTGCTGGCCGGATGCGGCGTTTTCCCCTCGGGCTTTGGCCTGGGCGGCGGCAGCAGCACTACCAGCCGCGCAGCCATGGAGCAGACGATTGGCGCAGCCGACAAAGTTGCCATGCTGCCAGTCGCCAATTTCACCGATGTGCCGCAGGCTGGCCTGCGGGTGGAGGCCTTGCTGGAGCCTGCGCTGCGCCAGATCGGGCTGCGCCAGCTTGCGGTGTACCCGAGCGAGTTAAACCCCGAGACGTTGTTTGAGCCCGGTGAGCGCAAGGCGCAGGCCGAGGCCGAAAAATGGGCGCGTGGCCAGGCGGTGCGGTATGTGGTCAGCGCGGCGGTCAACGAGTGGCGCTACAAGGTAGGGGTGGACGGTGAGCCCGCCGTGGGCCTGATGGTGCAGGTGAAAGATTTGACCTCGGGCCGGGTGGTGTACTCTGCGGCTGGCGGGCGCACGGGCGGCAGCCGGGAGTCCCTGGCTGCAGTGGGCCAGCAACTCACGGCCGAACTTGTCTCGGGAATTCGCATTGAGCCAGCCAGCCCCGCCGCCAGCCGCTGACCCTTTGGGGCGCCCGGTGTCGCCCCGGCCACCGGATGACTCGCTGTTTTCCGAGCTGGGACCCGCCACCCGGATGATGTCCCGGGCAGAGGCGCCTCCGGTGGTGCAACGGTCCGCAGACCCGGCATCCCGGTTGCTTCATTTTGCGACCTTGCCGTGGGTGGCGCTGCAGCGTGCAGCCGGGGTATTGCGGTACCCGGTGCGGCGCTGGATCCGCCACCATCCGGGGCTGGTGTCCCGCGTGCTTGAGACCGCGTTGTGGCCGGCGCTGTTTGTGGGCCTGGCCTGGTACAGCAACCCGCGCAACCCGTTTTACATTGATGAAGGCTTCCCGTGGCCGTGGCTCGGGCCGTGGCTGATCGGGCTGCGCTATGGCGTGGGGTATGGCGCTGCGGCCTCGGTCGGCCTGTGGGGCAGCTGGGTGCTCTACACGCAGGTAATGGCGCAGATGGTGGCGCAGATGGCGGCTCAGTCCATCGGGCAGTCAGCGCAGTTTCCGCGTCTGTATTTTCTGGGCGGCGCAATTGCCACGCTGATCGCTGGCGAATTTGGCAGTTACTGGCGCATGCAGATTCTGCGCTTGCAGGAGGGCCAGCACTTCCTGAATGACAAGGTGGAGCGCCTCACGCGGCGCCTGTACCTCATCAAGCTGTCGCATGACGAGCTTGAATACGAAATGGTGGACCGGCCTGGCACGCTGCGCGAATCGCTGATCGGGCTGCGCATCCTGATGGACCGTTACACGCGCGAAAACCCGCTGCAGGCCGATGCCTTGCCCGGCGCGCAATACATGCTGGACTTTGTCACCCAGCACTGCCGCATTGATTCCGCCATCATGTACTCGGTGCGCATGGAGCCCACCCTCAAGCTCACGCGCGTGGCGTCGGTGGGCGGCATGCCCGAGCCCGCCGCCGATGACCCGATGATCCTGCGCGCGCTGGAGTCCGGCCACCAGGTGCACTTGCAGGACGCGCTGCTGGAGCGCTCAGAGCGCCACCAGCTCATTGCGGCGACACCGCTGATCAGCAGCGCGCGCGATCCATTTGGCCTGGTGGCGATTGGCAACATGCCGTTCACGTCGCTGACCACCGACAACCTACAGACCATTGCGGTGCTGCTGGAAAGCTATGCCGACTACCTGCGCCTGTCGCTCAACGCGGCAGAAATTTTGCCGCAATGGCCGCTGTCGCCGCGCGGGCTGGCAGGCGAATTTGCCTGGCTCAACCGGCTTAGCGCCGAGTTCGGCCTGACCAGCCGTTGCGTGGTCTGGCGCGTGCGCCACGCACGCCAGCCGGAAATGCTGGACTACCTGCAGCAACTGCATTCGCGGGGCGAAACCGCGTGGCGCTGGCCGGTAGGCCGCCAGAGCCCGAGCCAGCGCAGCAAGCCGTGCGTGATCGTGCTGGTGCCTTTTACCGATGCGGCGGGCGCCAACATCTACAAGCAGCGCATTTTCGACGGCATGGGCCAGAGCTTTGGCGGCCTGAGCGCCGACCAGTTGAGCGCGTTCGATTTTGCGCTCGGCAATGAACGGGGCTTTACCCGCCTGCGCCTGCTGGTGGAGGGGGGCCAGTGATATCGCTCTGGGCCAAGATCACTGCGGCGACTGCGCTGGAGGCCTCGGCCTTGAGCCTGCTCAACCGCACTGATTCGCTGGCCGACCTGATGGGTTATTTTGCGTTGCATGCGCTGGCCAGCACGTTGGTGGCAGTGCTGGCCTGGGCGCTGCTGCCGGGCAACTACAAAAAGCCGTTTGTGCCGGCTTGTGCGCTGCTGTGGGCCTTTGCGTTTTTCATTCCGGGGCTTGGCGTGGCGGCAATTCTGGTGGTGGTGCAGATTGCCAGGCTCTTCCCCCGCATCCTGCGCACCTCGCGCTTTGCCGCAGTGCGCATGCCCGAGTTCTCAGGCGTGCAGCGTGAAGCGACCGAGCGCAGCGACCTGCGGGCTGGCGACGCACGGCGCATTTTGAAGGACACCCGTCTGCCTGTTGAGACGCGCCTGCGCGTGCTGGTGGCCCTGCAGGTGATGCAGCCCAAAGCCGCTGTGCCGCTGCTCACAGGCCTGCTGTCTGACCCGTCCGAAGACATCCGCCTGCTCGCCTACAGCATGGTGGATACCTGGGAAAAGGACCTGGTGCAAAAAATTCAGAAAGCGCAGCAGGCCCTGGAGGCCGCCCGCACGCTGGAAGACCGCGTGCCCACCATCAACGCGCTGCGCCGCCTGGCCGAGCTGCACTGGCTGCAGGCAGACACGGGCCTGGCGCGCGGCGACCTGCGCCGCTTTGCGCTGGAGCGCTCGCGCGAACTGTGTGAAGAGACGCTGCAGCTCGACCCCGATGTGCCCGGCATCTGGGAGCTGTATGTGAAAGTGCTGATTGAGCTGGGAGACCTGGAGTGGGCCATGCGGGCCATCAAGCTGGCGCGCCAGCTCAATGTGTCGCCAGCCAAAGTGTGGCCGATGGCGGCCCAGGTGGCCTATCTGCGGCGGGACTTTGCCGCCGTGCGCAAGTACATGGCGCGGCTGCCCGATGGCGCATTTTTGCCATCTGGCGTGGCACGTACCGCCGACTATTGGCGCACGCGCCGGGTGGACAGGGTGGACCTGCATGTCTAAGGCGCCACCGAAGCCCAGCCCCGTGCCAGCCGACGTGGGCCTGCTGCTGGAGGGCACTTACCCATATGTGTCAGGTGGCGTGTCGAGCTGGGTGCACCAGATCATCAATGGGTTTCCGGATTTGACTTTTGCCATCTGTTTCCTCGGCTCGCGCCGCCAGGACTATGGCGAGAAAAAATTCCAGCTGCCTCCCAACGTGGTGCATCTGGAGGAGCATTACCTGAGTGAAGCGGGCGGCGCGCCGCCGGTGGCTGCCATGGCGGGCGATGCAGAGATGTTCGAGGTCAACCGCGAGCTGCACGCCTATTTCCGCGAGCCCAAACGCCTGGCAGCGCGCGGTGCTGCGGTGCTGGAGCAGCTCTCTGGCGAGCTGGAAGGCCGCATGGACCGCAGCCAGTTTCTTTACTCGGAGGCGAGCTGGAACTACACCGCCGAGCAATACAAAGAGCATTGCACCGACCCCAGCTTTGTGGACTATTTCTGGACGGTGCGCACCATGCACACGCCGATCTGGGTGCTGTCTGCGATTGTTGAAAATTTCCCGCCGGTGCGTTGCTACCACACCGTGTCCACCGGCTATGCCGGTTTTCTGGGTGCGCTGCTCAAGCGCCGACATGGCAAGAGCCTGATACTGAGCGAGCACGGCATTTACACCAAAGAGCGGCGCATCGACCTGTACGCCGCGCGCTGGATTGCTGACAACCGCACCGTGCTGCAGCGCGACCCGACCCAGGCAGGTTACTTCCGAGCCCTTTGGATCCGTTTTTTTGAGGCGCTGGGGCGCATGTGCTATGACGCCAGCGACCAGATCATTGCGCTGTATGAGGCGAATCGGCTGCGCCAGGTGCAGGACGGTGCAGAGGCCGCGCGCACCAGCAACATTGCCAACGGCATTGACGTGGTGCGCTTTGGCGCGTTGCGCGCGCTGCGCCCGGACACGATACCGCCCGTCATGTGCCTGATTGGCCGGGTGGTGCCCATCAAGGACATCAAGACCTTCATCCGCGCCACCCGCATCATTGTTGGCCGCAGGCCTGAAGTAGAAGCGTGGATCGCGGGCCCCGAAGAAGAAAGCCCGGCCTACGTGCAGGAGTGCCGCGAGCTGGTGAAAAGCCTCGGCCTTGAGAACAACGTGAAGTTCCTGGGGTTTCAGAAGCTGACCGAGCTGCTGCCCAAAATTGGCCTCATGGTGCTTTCGTCCATCAGCGAAGCGCTGCCGCTGGTGATTCTGGAAGGCTATGCGGCAGGGGTGCCCACAGTGAGCACCGACGTAGGCTCATGCCGACAACTGGTGTACGGGCTGGACGACGAGGATAGGGCGCTCGGCGCTTCGGGCGCGGTGGTTGGCATTGCAGACCCGCAGGCGCTGGCCGAAGCGGCGCTGCACTTCCTGAGCGATGCCGATGCCTGGCACAAGGCGGCAGAGGCCGGCATCCAGCGGGTGGAGCGCTACTACACCCACCCTGTGATGTTTGGACGCTACCGCGAGGTTTATGACAGGGCGCTGCAGCGGCCCTCCGAGCCGGCGGGACTCGCGGCAGATGTGGCGCAGGGCGGCGAGGCCGCCGATGCCGGGGCGGCAGCGCAAGCCAGCGTTCATGCGCCGCTAAACGATCTGGACTTGAAGCTTTGAAAACCCGCCAGACGAAGGTCAACCAGCAAAAGGTCAACACGCAGTGGCAGGCATAGGTTTCGAGCTCCGCAAAATCCTCAACCGCGACAGCTACTTCGCGCTGGTGCGGGCCTACGCCTACGCCGGGCTGATCAGCTCTGGCCCGTGGGTGCTGTCGATCCTGGGGCTGGTGGCCATCGGGCTGCTGTCGGTCAACATCGCGGTGCCCAATGTGCTGATCACGCAGTTCCAGGTGTCGGTCACTTACCTCATCATGGCGTCGCTCATCCTTACCGGTGTGCTGCAGCTGGCGTTTACGCGGTGGGTGTCTGACCAGCTGTTTGGCCAGCGCAGCGACAGCATCGTGCCCAATTTTGCGGGGGTGCTGCTGGTGACCAACGGGGTGGCGGGCAGCCTGTCGCTGGTGCTGGTGTTTGCCTCGTTCGGAAATGAGAGCGTGATTTACCGCGCGCTGTTGGTAGCAGGTTTTGTGACCATGTGCGACGTGTGGATTGCCACCATTTTCATGAGCGGGCTCAAGTTCTACAAAACCATCGTCGCCCTGTTTGCCAGCGGCTACGGCCTGTCTGTGCTGCTGGCGGTGCTGCTGCGCGGCCAGGGTCTTGAGGGCCTGCTGGCAGGCTACATCATTGGCCAGTTCATGATGCTGATGGGCATGGTCTTCGTCATCCTTCGCAGCTTTCCCGCAGAGCGGCTGATCGCCTTTGACTGCTTTCGTCCCGGCGCCATGTACCCGGCCCTGATGGCGGTGGGCCTGCTGTTCAACTTTGCCATCTGGGCCGACAAGATCGTGTTCTGGATGGCGGCCGACACCGGCCAGCCGGTGATCGGGCCGTTGCGCGCGAGCGTGATCTACGACATGCCGGTCTTCTTGGCCTACTTGGGCATCATCCCCGGCATGGCAGTGTTCCTGGTGCGCTTTGAGACCGATTTTGTCGAGTGGTATGACCGCTTTTACAACGCCGTGCGCGAAGGCGGCTCGCTGGAAGAAATCGCCCGCATGCGCGACGAGATGGTGTTTGCCATCCGCCAGGGCCTGTTTGACATCATCAAGATCCAGACCCTTGCGGTGCTGGTGCTGGTGGTGTTTGCGCCCACACTGTTTGGCAAACTCGACATCAGCGCGCTGTACCTGCCGCTGTTTTATGTGGACGCCGTGGCGGCCAGCCTGCAGGTGGCGCTGCTGGCGGTGATGAACGTGTTTTTCTATCTGGACAAGCGGCGCGAAGTGCTGGCCACGGTGGCGCTGCTGGCAGTGCTCAATGTGCTGCTGTCGCTGGTGTCGCTGCGCCTGGGCGTGGTCTTCTACGGCTATGGATTTGCGTTGGCCATGCTGGTGACGCTGGTTTACTCCCTGCGCGTGCTGGAGCGCAAGTTGGGGCGGCTGGAGTATGAGACCTTCATGCTGCAGTAGCGCCTTGACGGGGGTTCAACCACCCTGATTGTTCAGACCCGCAGGCAGATGCCCGCCACAAGGAACACCGCGCTGCAATTTCAATATAAAGTTGCGGCCTCAAGAAACTACCGGCTTGCCAACTTGTGGGCGCGGGTAAACCAAGTGGCAGGCTCGGCCAGGCCGGAGCTGCCCAGGGCGCGTAGGGCCCGCTTGATGCCCTGCGCGGCACTGGCAGGAAACCCCGCCAATCTGTCCGCCAATGCAATAGCCCGTGCCAAAACTTCGTCATCGGCCACCACTGAATAGGCAATGCCCAGCCGCAGAAGCTCTGGCGCTGGCACAGGGTCACCCAGCAGGGCAAAGCGCAGCGCGATGGCTTCGCCATATTTGCCCTGCAACCAGGCCAGGTTGTTGGGTGCAGCCATGCCACGCTGTACCTCACCCACCAGAATGTACGAACTCTGCCCGGCGACCAGAAAATCGCTGGCGAAGGCGATGGGCGCGCCACCATTGATGGCGTATTTCTCCAGTGCGCAGACCATGGGTTTGGGGCAGGAGGCCATGGCCTCATTGGTCTCGCTCCAGATGCGGGGCATGTCTGCCACCCAGTCAGGCTGGGGGTCAGCGTTGATTGCCTTGAGGTCCAGACCCGAACACAAGGCACCGCCAGCACCGCGCACCAGCACGGCGTGCACGGCGTCATCCGCCGCTACCTGCAAAAAGGCGTCGCGCAACTGCGCCATCATCGGCGCGATGAGGGCGTTGCGCTTGGCCGGCCGGTTGAGCACGATGTCGGCGCGGGCACCGTGGTGCTCTACCAGGACCATGGCTTCGGCATCGCCAGCTTTTGTTGTCTGTGTCAATTCATTGGCCATGGGGTGCTCCCGTATCGAGTTCGCGAATGCGCAACAGATGCCAGTCTGCATCGCCATACTCATTGGCAATGGCGGCCAGGCGGGTGTAAAACGCGCCCACAGCGTACTCCCGGGTCATGCCGATGGCACCATGCAGTTGCACGGCCTGCTCGCCCAGCAGGCGACCGTCGGAACAGGCAAATGCCTTCGCACCCGAGGCCCAGCGCGCTGCCAGTGGGTCAGACGCATCCAGCGCGGTGCTGGCGTGGTGCGCCAGGCCTTGCGCCTCTTCCACGGCCACGTACATGTCCACCAAGGCGTGCTGGTAGGCCTGGTTGGCGGTCAACACCTTGCCAAACTGCTTGCGGGTGCGGGCGTACTCTAGCGTCATGGTGTAGGCACTGCGCATGGCACCTGCCGCTTCGCAGGCCAGCGCCACATAGGCGCGCTGCATGGCCTGTTCCATCGGTGCATGTCCACCTCCACGAGACCCCACTACATCGCAGGCAAGAACCTGGACCCTGTCAAACGTCACGTCCGAGCCATCGCGCCCATCGTAGGTTGTGTAGTGGCGCAGGGTGATGCCCGCGCGGTCAATGGGCAACAACACAGCGGTCAGCCCGGTGCCGTTGGTTTCCTTGGCAAGCACCAAGATGCAATGACAAAACTGGCCGCAAGCCACCAGACATTTGCTGCCTGATAGCACCAGGTTGCCGCTGTGCAGCGTGGTTTCAGCGTCGGCCCAGTCGTGGCGTGAACCCTTCTCGGCTGTGGCCAGCGCCAGCATGGCCTTGCCTTGGACCATGTCTGCGCACACCGCCTTCTGCGCGGCATTGCCATGGGAAGCCAGCAGGTGCCCGCACAGGATCAGGTTGTCCATCACTGGTGCTTTGATGCCCGCAGCGCCCAGTTTCTCCATCAACAGCATGGCGTCATGCAAAGTCAGGAAACCGCCCAATGCCTCTGGCAGGCCCAGGCCCAGCCAGCCCATTTCAGCAAATTGGGCCCACTGGCTGGCTGAAAAACCAGCCTCAGTTTTGTTGCTTGCAGTGCGCTCCAGGTAGCGGTCTACGGCTGCGTGGAAAAGCCGTTGTTCTTCGTGCATGGCGTTCATAGTCCCAACACCTGTTTGGCCAGCTGGTTGTGCTGGATTTCGCTGGAGCCGCCAGCAATGGTGAAGCCCCGGCCCATGAATCGCCGGGCTGATGTGGTGGCCACATCCCAGGGCCGTGGTGCATTGTCCACCAGATCATGGTGCGACGCGTGGTCATAGGGCAGGCTCAAGGGGCCGGCCACGTCCACCGTCAGGTTGTCAAACGCCTGCACAAGCTGGCTGCCGCGCAGCTTGAGCCGAGCGGTTTCAGCCCCTAGCCTGCCGCCGGCCAGGGCCTGTCGGCGAAAGCGCAGAACGCTGGCTTCAAGCGCCATCAGGCGCACCTCCAGCGTGGCCAGCTTGAGCTTGAACCAGTCACGCTGGGCGACGGGCTGACCACGCTCTTTCAGCGAGGCCGCAAGCGCCTTCACGCGGGCCATGCGCCGATGGCATTCCGGCACGCGCGACAACTTCAGCCGTTCGTGTTCCAGTACAGACTTGGCAATCGTCCAGCCCATGTTCTCCTGGCCCACCAAATTGGCCACGGGCACGTGGACGTCGTCAAGAAAAACCTGGTTGAACAGATGCCAGCCATGGATGCCAATGATGGGCTTGACGGTGATGCCGGGGCTTCGCATGTTGATCAGCAAAAACGAGATGCCCTCCTGCGGCTTGCCGTCAGCCCCGGTGCGCACCAGCGCAAACATCCAGTCGGCATAGTGGGCACCGGAGGTCCAGATCTTGGAGCCGTTGACGACATAGTCACCGCCATCACGCACCGCGCGGGTTTGCAGCGAGGCCAGGTCAGACCCCGCATTGGGTTCCGAATAGCCCTGGCACCAGTGGTGTTCCAGGCTGACGATGCGCGGCAGGAAAAACTCCTTTTGCGCATCGTCGCCAAATTGCATAAGCATCGGGCCGACCATTTCGGGGCCGAAGGGACTGGCTTCGGGGCAATCGTTGCGGGCGAGTTCCTCGTCCAGCGTCATGCGCCACATGGGCTCCATGGCCAGTCCGCCCCAGCGCTCTGGCCAGTGCGGCACAAACCAGCCCCGCGCCGTCAGTTGCCGCTCCCACAGGTCGAGTTCATCGCGGTCCAGGATGACACCCCGGCGCACTTTCTCACGTACCACGGTGGGCAGCTTCTCTGCAATGAAGCCTCGCACTTCCTGTCTGAAATCCGCAAGCCCGGCGGGTTCATCTTCTGCGATCATGTTTTATGTCCCATCGAAATTTCAAGATCCCGCGCGAGTCTGGTCAGGCGCGGCCCTATTTCCTGCGTCATGCGCTTCTCGGTAGCCAAATGCGTTGCAACGACACAATTCAGGCTCAAGGTCGTGCCTGCCTGCAGGCGCACGGGCACGCCCACAGCCAGCGTTGCACCCGGCTCGCTGCGAGACAGGCAAAACCCCTGGCTCGCGTGGCGCTGCAGCTCGGTCTGGATAACCAACTTGCGCAGGCGGCGCGTTCTGGCTGGCGCACTTGGCCTCAGCGCAAGCAATTCAGCCAGCAAGGCATCACGGTCAGGCTGCGCCAGGCTGGCCAGATAAGCCATGCCTAAAGCCGTATCGGCCATGTCCCGCACGGCGCCAATATCGGGCCGGGTGACCGCTTTGGGGTCTACGCAGCTTTCTATCAGCACCAGTTTCAGGCCATCGCGCATGGCCAGGGACACGGACCCCATGGCGTGGTTGGCCAGTTCCTGCATGTGGGGCCGGGCGACTTGCCGGACAGGCAGTTGCGCCAGCACCGGGTAGGCCAGCGTCAGCATGGCGGCACTCAGCCGATGACGCGTGGTTTGCGCGTCGTATTGCAGATAACCCAGCATGCCCAGAGTGCGTGTGAGCCGCGCCACGGTGGATCGCGGGATGCCGATGATGGCGGCGATGTCGCGGTTGCCCAGACCTGCGTTCTGCCCTTCAAAGGCACGCAACACCTCCAAGCCGCGCGCCAGGGTGTAGGCGAACTGTGGGTCTTTTTCTTCAGCTTCTGCGGGTGGGGTCATTTTGGGTATGAGGCATTCTTTTGGGGACACAGGTCGACGCGGCACTCAGACTCCGCAGTGTGAGTCCTGGGGAAACGCTGAACAAGTCCCCGGCGGCGTGCGATCAGCCGGGCTCGGGCGGTCTGCTGCGTTGAATTTCTTGCCTTTGCTTCAGAGGATAGGCGGGGCTATTGCCTGCGAAATCCGCCTTGCATCCCATCCCGATCCGGCTGCCGCACATCCGCCAGGACTTGTTCAGCGCTTCCCTAGGTAAAAGCAATCTTGACATGGGTACTTATAAGTGTCAATATATTCATGCATTCGTCTGATAATCAGACAAGTCATTGTTTCTATAAGCTCCATTTATGACTGAATCCGTCAACCCGCGCCTGCTTACGCCGCTGGTCCGCGCCCTGGGCATGGGCAACCCGATATTCGCTTTTTGCCATGGTCGTGAAGTGGTCAGTGAGGTTTCCCGCAACGGCGGCCTGGGTGTGCTTGGTGCCACGCGGCATACGCCGGAGGAAATTGCCGATGACCTGAAGTGGATCAGGGCGCAGGTCGGCAAGCGTCCCTTTGGCGTGAATCTGGTGCTGCCTTCCGGCATGCCGCAGGACGACAACCGGGCCGCCATAGAAGCCCAGTTGCCGCAAGCGCATCGCGACTTCGTGCGCGGCATCTATGAGAAGTACAACATTCCCCAAGGTGGTGGGCCGGGCATGCGGTCGCGGTTTGTACGCTCGCAAGAGATGGCGCAGCGCCAGGTGCAGACCATTTTGAATTCTGATGTGGATGTGGTGGCTTGCGGCATTGGTGCACCCGATGACATGGTCAAGGCCTTCAAGCAGGCTGGCAAAAAAGTCATTGCCCTGGTGGGCTCACCCAAACATGCACGCGGTGCGCTGACCAAGCCGCTGGATGCCTTGGTGGCGCAGGGGTATGACGCGGGTGCCCACACCGGCACCATCGGTACGTTTTCACTGCTGCCGCAAATCGTGGACATGGCCGCAGCCTTGCATGTGCCAGTGCTGGCCGCTGGCGGCGTTGCCACGGGTCGGCACATCGTCGCCGCGCTGGCCATGGGCGCGCAGGGCGTCTGGATGGGCACGGCGTGGCTGACCACTGCGGAATACCGCAGCCATCTGCCTGAAGCTGTTTTTCGGAAGCTTCTGGCGGCTGGCATTGACGACACGGTGATTTCGCGTGCCGATAGTGGCAAGACCCTGCGCCAGGTGCGCACCGCCTGGAGCGAAGAATGGGAATCGCCCGAAGCGCCACGTCCCTTGAAAATGCCGCTGCAAGACATCCTGATTGGTGACCTGCTGGGGGCCATCGACGAGCACAACGTGGAGCCACTGATGCACTCACCCGCCGGGCAGAGTGTGGGCTATTTCAATAGCGTGGAGCCGGTCGCGCAGCGCATGCAGCGTCTGATGCAGGAAGCGCAAGACGCATTGTTTTGAAACCCAGATTGCAACCCGAATCAAAAAATCCCAAATCTCCCAATGAACCCTTCCCCGGCAGTTTCTCTTGTCCCTTCTGCCTCTGCGATCCGCCCGGCAGCAATGGATTTTTCCAACATGTTCCATGCCCGCTCCATCGCGGTCATTGGCGCATCTCCGACCATGACCAAGCCCAGTGGGCAGCCCTTGTTTCATCTTAAAAATATGGGCTATGGCGGCAGGGTGTATCCGGTGAACCCAAGGTATGAGTCGGTGCTGGACTGGCGTTGCTACCCTGACGTTGCGTCATTGCCCGAGGTGCCAGATGTTGTGTTGATTGCCGTGCCCGCCGGGCAAGTGGCCAGTCACTTGGTCGACTGCGGTCGCAAGGGCCTCACGCACGTGATCGTGATCACATCCGGCTTCTCCGAAATGGGGCAAAGCGGCGACGCCGCACAGGCCGAGCTGGTAGCCATCGCGCGTGAATACGGCATCACGCTGGTCGGCCCGAATTGCCAGGGCATGATCAGCGTGGGCCAGGGATTCAGCCTTGGCTTTGGTGCGCCCTACGGATTTGCCTATAACAAAGGCCCCATCAGCATGACATCGCAAAGCGGTGCGTGGGGCAACACGGTGATGCTGCTGGCCAATGCGGCTGGCCTGGGTTTCCAGAACTACCAGTCCACCGGCAATGAAGCGGCCACAACGTCTCTGGACATGGTGGACTGGTATCTGGATGACCCGGAAACAGGCATGGTGGTGTCCTATGTAGAAGGTTTCAAGGATGCGCACCGGATTGTTGCGATAGGGCGCAAGGCACTCGCTGTGAACAAGCCGTATCTGCTTTGGAAGGTTGGCAGCTCCGAGGCGGGCGCACGGGCCGCAGCGTCGCACACGGCCAATCTGGGCGGGGCCATGGCGCTGTACCGCGCGGCCTTCAGGCAAAGCGGCATCATTGAGGTGGCTGACGCGAATGAGCTGGCAGATCGGGCGCATGCCTTGCTGTCGCCCCGCAAGCCCAAGGGCAACCGGGTGGCGGTGGTGACGCTGTCGGGCGGTGCGGGTGTGCTGATGGCGGACCATTGCGCGCTTGCCGGTCTTGAATTGCCAGAGCTCTCACCCGCCACCCTGGCCCGGCTCAAGGAAATCTTGCCGCCCTATGCGGGCCTGAACAACCCGATCGATCTGACCGGCAACATTGCCGCGCGGCAGGAAAACATGATCGAATCGCTCCAGCTGATCGTCAACGACCCTAGGGTTGACATGATGAGCGTGTGCCTGGCGGCGGCGTCCGGGCCTGCGGGCAATCAACTCGCAAAATGGGTCGTCGAGGTGGCCCGCACCACAGACAAGCCCGTGCTGGTGGCCTGGGTCGCCATTCAGGCCACAACGCAGGAAGGGTACGACGCGCTGGCGCAGGCGCAGGTGCCGCGCTACGACACCCCGGTACGCTGCGTGCTGGGCATGGACGCCTTGTGGCGGTTCGCCAAGGCACAGCAAGACTGCCTGCGCATTGCCGGTGAACCTGTTTTGCGTCTTGAACGGCCACAACAGAAACAGATGCTTGCGCAGCAGCGGCAAGATCTGTCGGAGTACCGTGCCAAACAGGTGCTGGCCGACTACGGCATTCCTGTAACGCCCGAAGCGCTGGCCACCAGTGCCGACCAGGCCGCCATGCACGCCAGGGCGCTGGGCTTTCCGGTTGCGCTCAAGATCATGTCGCCAGACATCCCTCACAAGACCGAAGCGGGTGGTGTGCGCATTGGCCTGCTTGATGAAACTTCCGTGCGCGCCGCCTACGCTGAAATTCTGGCCAACGCCACGCGCCATGCGCCGCAAGCCGTGATTGAGGGATTGCTGGTGCAGGCAATGGTCAGTGGCGGCACCGAGATCATTCTGGGCGTCAACAACGACCCGCTCTTTGGGCCCGCCATCATGTTTGGGCTGGGAGGCATTTTTGCCGAGGTCATGAAGGATGTGAGCTTCCGCCTGGCACCCATCACCCGCAGCGAAGCCCTGGACATGGTCCATGAGATCAAGGCCTTCCCGATTCTGGACGGGGCGCGGGGCTGCCCAAAGGCCGATGTGGATGCGCTCGTTGACACCATTGTCAAACTCGCCGCACTGGCCCTGGACTTGAAAGACCACGTGGCGGAAATCGACATCAACCCGCTGTTTGTGCTTTCGCAAGGTAAGGGCGTGATGGCGGCGGATGCCTTGATCAAACCCCGTTTCACATAACACCACGAGCACTCACATGCAAACGCACTTACCTCATATTTCCACCATCCGCCGCAGGCGCATCCTGCAAGCAACCGGTGCCGCGCTGGCCACGGCCAGCCTCGGTGCGGGGTATGCCCAGACCGCCTGGCCCACCCGACCGGTCCGCCTGGTCTTGCCCAGCGGTGCGGGTGGTGGGGCCGACATTTTTGGCCGCCCCTTTGCAGAGTGGCTTGGCAAGGAGCTTGGCCAGCCCGTGGTGGTTGAAAACAAGCCCGGTGCCAACGGTGTGATCGCCCATGAGCAGGTAGTGCGCCAGCCGGGTGATGGCTATCACCTGCTGGTGTCCTATGCGGCTGCCATTTTGGGCAACAAGGCCATGAATGCCAAAATCCCGCATGACACCATTGCTGACCTCAAGCCGATTGGTCTCATCGGTGGCGACGGCGGCAACCTGCTCGTGGTGAACACGGCCCTGCCGGTGAACAACCTCAAAGACCTGGTGGCCTACGCCAGGAGCCAGAGCGGTGGTATCAACTATGGTTCCTGGGGCATTGGCTCGGGCGGGCACCTGGTAATGGAAACGCTGAAAACACAGGTGGACATCACGCTGAACCATGTGCCGTACAAGACGGTTGCCGCCATCTCGCCGGATGTGGTGTCGGGCGTGTTACCGGTATCCACTATCGACGCTGGCACGCCCGTCGCTTTGATCAAGGCGGGCCGGATACGCGCCATAGCTGCACTGTCGCCCAAACGCCTGCCCCAGCTGCCCGATGTGCCCACCCTGGGCGAACAGGGCTACCCGGTTGGGTTTGTGCCCTGGTACGGCCTATTTGGGCCAGCTTCAATGTCGAATGAACTCGTCAACCGCCTCAATGGCTTGCTGAACCGCTGGTTGGTGCTGCCAGACGCGGTTGCGGTGTTCGAGCAAAAGCAAAACACACCCGCACCGACCGTCAAATCGCCGGAGGCTTTTGCTGCCCAGATTCAGGCCGAGCTGCCAGTGTGGCGCAAGATGATGCAAACGGCCAAGATTGAAGGGGCTTAAGTGCGCAGGCCTTGGCACCTTGGGTCAAGTCAAAATCAACTCAATTTGAGATTGGCACTCTTCACGGCATTGGTCATCCAGTCCAGGTCGTAGGCAATTTTCTTGACGAAGTCGGCAGATGATGCGCTGGAAGATGCAAGGCTGCCCCCGGCCTCAGTGCGCTCACGCACAGCCGGGAACGCCACGGTTGCGGCAATTTCGCGCCTCAGGGTTTCGATGATGGGCGCTGGCACACCTGCCAAAGCTGCAAAACCGCCCCAGTAAGTCATGTTTGGCGCGTCCAGCCCCACTTGTTTGACCGTGGGCACGTCGGGCAATGCGGTCAGGCGTTGGTCGGCAAATACGCCCAGGATGCGTAACTGGCCTTTTTCAACAAATTGCTTGCCTAGCTGATAGATGGACGGCAGGATGTGGCTGTCTCCCTGCATGAGTGATATCACTGCATCCGGGCCACCTTTGAAAGGCACGTTGGTGGCTTCGAACCCGCCAGCGTGGATGCGCCAGCAATGCCGACTTTGAATTCGTCACGACGCGAGGGAATGAGAAAGTTTTTCATGGTGGAATCTCCTGTCATCTTTTCAAAAACTATGTAAAAGCATGGAGACGTTAATCAAAGTGAATTAATCAGGTTGTCACGCGAGTAACATGATGGTGATGATTCCTAATTTAATCTCGATGAATTAAATAAGTTACCCAGAATAAGAGGATATGCCGATGAAAAGTTTCGATGTTGTCGAATGGGGCAAGCCCCTGCAGCAGGCAGTGCGCGAGACCCCTGAGCCTGGCCCCGATGAAGTCCTGATGCGCCTGACCTACTGCGGCGTATGCCACTCCGACGTGCACATCCGTGAGGGCTTCTTTGACATGGGTGGCGGCGTCAAAAACGTGCTGGCAGACCGTGGCATGAAACTGCCCCTGATCCTGGGACACGAGCCCATTGGTGTGGTGGCGGCAGTCGGCTCTGCCGTGGCTGGCGTGCGTGTGGGCGAAACTTATCTGGTCAACCCCTGGATAGGCTGTGGCAAATGTGCCGCCTGCCTGAAGGGCCAGGACAACCTGTGCAACTTGATGGCGGCGATGGGCATGTTGCGCCCCGGGGGCTTCGCGACCCACTTGATGGTTCCGCACGCGCGTTACCTGGTGGACGTTCAGGGCCTTGAACCGGCGCAGGCGGTCGTGCTGGCCTGCTCCGGTGTCACCGCCTATTCGGCCGCCGAGAAGTTGGGCGCGCCCGAACCAGACCGGTGGGTGGCTGTGCTGGGTTGCGGCGGGTTGGGCCTGATCGCGATCGCGATTCTGAAGGCGCTGGCCATCGCAACATCATCGCCTGCGACATTGACGATGCAAAACTCGATGCTGCCAAAGCCGCGGGCGTCGAGCATGTGCTCAATCTCAAGACCCGCGGCTCTGCACAACTGCTGGCGTTTTCAGGCGGCGGCCTGTCCGGCATGATCGACTTTGTCGGCGCTCCGGCCACCGCGGCATTGGCGCTTCCCTCGCTTCAGAAGGGCGGACGGTTTGTTTCGGTCGGCCTGTTCGGCGGTGCGACCACGATTCCCCTGGTGGCTCTGGCCATGCGCGAGATTTCGTTGATGGGCTCGGCGGTCGGCAGCACAGCGCAGATGCGAGAGCTGGTCGCGCTGGTGCAAAGCGGCAAATTGACATTGCCAGCGGTGCACGTGCGCCCTCTGGCTCAGGCCGAGCAAAGCCTGCAGGACCTCCAGGCGGGACGCATCACCGGGCGGGTGGTGCTGGACGCGATGTCCGAAGCCGCATAGGCCAGCCATTCTTTTGGCACTCACCCACAGAGTACCCACGCCAGGCCCGATAGGCAACACTGAACTTTGAACCCTCCAACGGATTGAGACGAAGAATCATGCACACAACTGCCACTGCAGCCGCCCGCGCAGCCGCATTCGCCATGCCGCTGGACCAGATCGATGTCAGCGATCCAGCCTTGTTCGAACCCGACACGGTCGGCCATTATTTCGAACGCTTGCGCCGGGACGACCCCGTGCACCTGGCCACCAGCCCCCTGTTCGGGAAATACTGGTCAGTGACGAAGTACAAAGACATCATGCAGGTGGATACCAGCCACGGCATCTTCTCGTCCGACATCGCGCATGGTGGCATCGCCATCATGGAAGCGCCCCCCAGCTTCGTGCTCCGAGCTTCATTGCGATGGACCAGCCCAGGCACGATGAACAGCGCAAAACGGTCAGTCCCATCGTGGCACCGGGCAATCTGGCCGCCATGGAAAGCACGATCCGCCAACGCACCCGCCGGGTGCTGGATAGCCTGCCGCGCAATGAGACCTTTAACTGGGTTGATCTGGTCTCGATCGAATTGACGACCCAGATGCTGGCCACCCTGTTCGACTTTCCCTTTGAAGACCGCAAACTGTTGACCTGGTGGTCTGACGTCGCCACAGCCATACCTGGTTCTGGTGCTATGGCATCCATATCAACCTGGGAGGACCGGCAGGCCGAGCTTGGTAAATGCCTGACCTATTTCACCCGGCTGTGGAACGAACGCGTCAATGCGCCACCCGGTCATGACTTGATTTCGATGCTGGCCCATTCACCCGCTACTCGCAACATGGCGCCCAAGGAGTTTCTAGGCAACCTTATTTTGCTGATCGTGGGCGGCAATGACACCACGCGCAACTCCATGAGCGGCGGGCTATTGGCACTGCACCAGAACCCGGTGCAATTTGCCAAGCTGCGCGCCAATACGGCGTTGATCGACAGCCTGGTGCCGGAGATCATCCGCTGGCAAACCCCCCTGGCCCACATGCGTCGCACCGCGCTGTGCGACACCGAACTCGCGGGCAAACCGATCAAACAGGGTGACAAGGTCGTCATGTGGTACCTGTCCGGCAACCGGGACGAAGACGCGATTGACAAGCCCAACCAGTTCATCATCGACCGCGCCCGCCCGCGCCAGCACATGGCTTTTGGCTTTGGCATCCACCGCTGTGTCGGCAATCGCCTGGCCGAATTGCAGCTAAAGATTTTGTGGGAAGAGATTCTCAAACGCTTCCCCGTGATTGAAGTGGTGGGCGAGCCGACGCGTGTCCGGTCACCCTTTGTGCGCGGCTTTACGCACCTGCCTGTGCGAATTCCGGGCTAGACGCTGTTAGGCTTCTGGTTGCGCAACAAAGGAACAGCCCCAATGAATGACTCTGCAGACTACAGACCACCCACTGTCTGGACCTGGGACAAAGCCAACGGCGGCCGTTTTGCCAACAT
>JANYJD010000125.1 GCA_025358555.1 Rhodoferax sp. | reverse complement strand
GGATGAAGGACGAAGGCACGGCCGCGGTCGAAATCACCTCGATCATGAAGCGCAATTCCTGCGGCAAGTCGCTCGAGATCGCCCGCATGGCGCGCGACATGCTCGGCGGCAATGGCATCTCGGATGAGTTCGGCGTGATCCGCCACGTGGTCAACCTGGAAGTGGTCAACACCTACGAAGGCACCCACGACATCCACGCCCTGATTCTGGGCCGCGCGCAAACGGGCATTGCCGCGTTTGCGAACTAGGCTCAGCCACGCGCTGTTTTGACACTCGCGATACGAGCAGCAGCCTTTTTGGGGTCAGATTCCAATTTCGCACCAAAGGCAGTCTGTGTTGAGTTTCCTTAGTTGCGAATTTGGACTCTGACCCCAATAAGGCGTACCGCCAATAAGGGGCGGACCCAAAAAGTCAACATCAGATACAGCGCTGCCCCCCAAAAGACGCCCCCGACAACATTTTCCACATTGTAATAATTGGAATCTGACCCCAATTAATTTTTGAACTGTGATGACAATGAATCCGAATCTCCCCCCCGGCGCCCTAGACCACCTCAAAGTCCTCGACCTATCAAGGGTCCTGGCAGGCCCGTACTGCGCCCAAATGCTGGCCGACCTGGGTGCTGACGTCATCAAGGTCGAAAGACCGGGCGATGGCGACGACACCCGCAAATGGGGCCCACCCTTCATGCCCGATGCAGATGGCAATCCCACTGCCCACGCCACCTATTTCCACTGCACCAACCGCAACAAACGCGCCATCACGGTCGATATCGCCAAGCCCGAAGGCCAAGCCATCATCAAGCAGATGGCGGCGCAAAGCGACATCGTGGTGGAGAACTTCAAAGTGGGCGGCTTGGCGCATTACGGCCTCGATTACGCCAGCCTGTCGGCTATCAACCCGCGGCTGATTTACTGCAGCGTCACCGGGTTCGGGCAGACCGGCCCCTACGCGCCGCGTGCGGGCTACGACCTGATGATCCAGGCCATGAGCGGCATGATGAGCATCACCGGCAATGCCGACGGCGTGCCCGGCGGCGGCCCGATGCGCGTGGGCGTGGCCATCACCGACCTGTGCACCGGCATGTTCGCATGCAGCGCCATATTGGCCGCGCTGGAAGTGCGCCACCGCACCGGCAAAGGCCAGCACATCGACATGGCGCTGCTGGACGTGGGAATGGCCCTGCTGGCCAACCAGGGCATTGGCTACCTCAACACCGGCGCAGTGCCGCAGCGCCAGGGCAACACCCACCCCAGCCTGGCCCCGTACCAGGACTTCAACACGCAAGACGGCAAGATGCTGCTGGCCATTGGCAACGACGGCCAGTTCAGCCGCTTCGCGCAGGCCGCGGGCCAACCCCAGTGGGCGAGCGATGTGCGTTTTGCCACCACCAAAGCCCGCAACCTCAACCGCGCCGAGCTGATCCCCGCCATGGACGCTGTCACCCGCACCCAGACCACGGCCTACTGGATCAAGCTGTTTGAAGACAAGGCCGTGCCCTGCGGCCCCATCAACACCTTGAGCGAATCCTTTGCCGATGCGCAGGTAATAGCCCGTGGTTTGGAGGTAAAACAGGCTGTAGCCCTCGTCCCGCATGCACAATCAGCTACTAATTCAATAGTAACTATCGCCAGCCCGCTGAGACTCAGCGACACGCCCCCCGTGCTGCGCCGCGCGCCGCCCGGCTTGGGTGAGCACACCGATGAGGTGCTGGCCGAGCTGGGTTTTGATGCGGCGCGGATGGAGCGCCTGCGGGCGGCCAGGATAATCGGTTAGCGCTCCTGCATCTGACTCAGCCCTGTCGGCTTGCCATGCTGTCCATGACTATCGAAGTTACTACGGTTTATCCTTGTTACTGAAAAAGTTGATAACTTTGGCCTCGTGCATGTTTAGACCCATATAGATATAATTCGGCATGTCACCAGCCCACGACGCTCCCAAGCCATTGCTGTGGGTCGGCTCCGCCAAAAAAGACCTTCTGGCTATGCCGAGTGAAGTGCAAGACACCTTCGGATATGCCTTGCATCTGGCCCAAACTGGCGGCAAACATATTTAAGCCAAACCTTTGAAAGGGTTTGGCTCAGCGGGAGTACTGGAGGTGGTGGAGAGCGAAGCGGGCAGTACCTACCGGGCGGTGTACACCGTCAAAATTGCCGGTGTCGTGTATGTGTTGCACTGCTTCCAGAAGAAGTCCACGTCTGGCATTGCCACCCCCAAGCCCGATATGGTTTTGGTGCGCGAGCGGTTAAAGGCCGCTTTGGCCCATGCAGGCCAGTGCCGATCAACTCGTTGCATTACAGGAGTTTGAAATGACAAGTATCACGATGGAAACCGGCAGCGGAAACGTCTATGCCGATCTCGGCATGGCCGATGCGCAGGAAATGCTGGTCAAGGCCAAACTGGCTAGCAAAATTGGCGACATCATCAAGCGTCAAAACCTCACCCAGCAGCAAGCTGCCGAACTGCTGGTCATGCCGCAGCCAAAGGTGTCCATGTTGCTGCGTGGACAATTCCGCGGCATCAGTGAGGCCAAGATGCTTGAATGCCTGGCTCGTCTGGGCCGCGATGTTGATATCGTGGTCAAACCTGCGCGCCGCCGCGCGGTGGCAGGTGCGGCTGGACGGGTAAACGTGGTGTTCGCCTGAGTCAGGCAAAAGTCAGGGAGAAAATCAAACAGGGCGACACCGCAAGCCCAGGGCGGTATTAGATCACGCTTGCTGAACCGTGAAAGTCAGGCGGGTGTGGGGAATGGGATCGAGAGATATAGACCCTAAAATCCCCGCATGCTGCCTGCCTGCCTTCGCGCCTTCCTGATTGCTATTCTGTTTGCAGGCTCACCGGCTTTTTCTGCCGGCATTTGCGATGATTTTTCTCTGAAGCTTCCCAACATCAAGCGGGCGACTTGTGTGGCTGCACAATTGCGCGCCAGCGGCGCACGCAGCGTGAACGGGCTGCCTATTTATGTGCGTGATGTCGGTCCCGCAGACGCACCACTGCGCGTGCTGGTGGTAGGCGGCATGCACGGCGACGAGCTGTCGTCTGCGTCATTAGCGCTGTACTGGATTGGCCTGGCCCAGGCCGCGCCCGGCAACACCCGCTGGCGCTTTGTGCCCGCCCTGAACCCCGACGGCCTGCTGGCCGAGCCAGCCACCCGCGTCAATGCCAACGGGGTTGACCTGAACCGCAATTTCCCCACGCCCAACTGGGCGCGCGATGCGACGGTGTACTGGGAAAAAACCACCCGCAAAGACCCGCGGCGCTGGCCTGGCAAGAGTGCTTTGAGTGAGCCCGAGTCGCGGTTTTTGCACAGCGAGATGCAGCGCTTCAAACCGCATGTCATCGTCAGCGTCCATGCGCCGTATGGTCTGCTGGATTTTGATGGCCCCACCGCGCCGCCCAGCCGACTGGGCCGCCTGTACCTGGACCAGGTTGGCATCTACCCGGGCTCACTGGGCAACTATGGCGGCGTTCACAAGGGCATGCCGGTGATTACGCTGGAGCTGCCCAGTGCGCTGCGGACCCCGCTGGACGCGGAGATGCGCCAGATGTGGGTTGATCTGGAGCGCTGGATGGGCGAGCGTTTGGCGCAGGGTCCGCTTCCTTCACACAACGGCGCTGGGGGTGTGACTGGCGCCGGGGGCGCTAGTGGGAGTGTTGGCGCCAATGTCGGTAGTGGCGCCAACGCCGACACTGGCGGTCGGGGTGCCGGGGAGCCGGTGCGCCCCTGATTGCGCACGCCGCACGCCGGCCATCAGCTCGTCCACAAAGGCCAGGAAGGCGCGGGTGCGCGCCGGTATCAGCTTGCGCGAAGGCAGGGCCACGTAAATGCTGAAGCGCCCCAAAATCCACTCGGGCAGCACGTGCACCAGGCTGCCATCGACCAGGAAGCGTTGCGCCAGCAATTTTGAGAAAACACCGTAGCCCACGCCGTCAGCCGCTGCGCGCATCAGCACGTCCATGCTGGGCGCGTGCAGCACCGGGTTCATGTCAACCTCCACCGGACTGCCATCGCCTGAGGCGCTTTGCAGGCGCACGCGGCCAGTCGCTGACGTGGCGCTGTGGTGCTGGGTGTAGCGCACAAAATCCTGGCCCTGCAGATCTTGCGGGTGGGTCGGCATTCCCACGCGTTGGAGAAAGGCCGGCGCCGCGCAAAGCACCCATTCGGTGGCCACCAGCGGGCGCGCCACCACGTTGGCGTTGAAGCCCTCTTCCATCACCATGAAGGTGGCGTCAAACTCGTCCACATGGCGCTCGGGGGTGATGTCAATTGCCAGCTCGATGGCCACCTTGGGGTGCCTGGCACGCCACCGTGCCACGCTGGGGGCCAGCACGTAAGTGGCGATGGCCGGGGTGGCCATGACGTGCAGGGTGCCCTTGAGTTCCTGCGTGTTCGCGCTGGCCGTGGCTTCGGCGTCTTCAATCTCATGCATGATGCTGCGCACGCGCTGCAGGTAGGCGGTACCGGCTTCAGTTAGCGACAGCTTGCGCGTGGTGCGCTGGATCAGCCGCGCGCCCAGGTGCTGCTCAAGGTCTGTCACCAGGCGCGTCACGGTGGCGGGTGACATGTCCAGTGCCCGGGCCGCCGCCGCAAAGCCACCGGCGTCGATGACCTGCGTGAAAACCCGCATTGATTGAAGGCGATCCATTAGAATTCCATATGCTATTGATGTTTCAAGAGCTTATTATTGCATTTACCACAATGGTTAATTGATGACTGAGTAGTTTTTAAATAGGCTTTCAGCGCATAAAGTACATCCATCGACGAAACGCAAACCTCCAAGCGAGTCGCCGAGACCGGACAGAACGAAGCTGATGCAGCCCGCCATGTCCACCAGCGTTTTAAATGTTATTCACTTTTTAAGGACATCATCATGACCATCAATTTTGCAAAAACCGCCGCCACCACCCTTATTTTGGCCGCCGCCGCCCTGGGCGCTGCCAGCAGCTTTGCGGCAGGCGTGGCCAAAGGCCCCGAAGGCGAAGTGCTGCTTCCCGCTTTCACCAGCACCACCACCCGCGCAGCAGTGCAGACCGAACTGATCCGGGCCGCCAAATCGGGCCAGATTATTCCTTCCATCGCAGGAACGACGCTAAAGGCGCCAGAGTTTGTGAGCACACGCTCCGCTGCTGACGTGCGCGCCGAAGCTGTTGCTGCTGCACGCCACCCGGTCGTTGGCACGATCTAACGCGGAAAAAAAAGGCCCCTCCTGGCACTGCCGGGAGGGGCCTTTTTCAATGGCGTCTTGGGTCGCTTTGAGCGTGCCAACGCCGGTCAGCCTGCGGCAATGGCGTTGCCGCGAAGCGCCTGCTGCATCGCCGCCAGCAGCGTCTGCGGGTCTTGCGCGCCAGACACCGTCACTTTCTGGTTGAAGATGAAAAACGGTACGCCGCTGATGCCCATCTGGCGCGCCTGGGCGTCCGCCTGTGTCACCTCGGAGCGGTGTTTCGCGTCGGTGATGTAGGCACGTGCGGCAGCGCCGTCAAGTCCGGCCTCAATGGCAATCTCGGTCAACACATCGATGCTGCCAATGAAGCGCCCCTCGACAAAATAAGCCTGCATCAGCCGCTCCTTGAGTTGTGAGGCCCCCACGTTCGCCCACTGCGTGTGGCTCTCTGCCCCCCGAGGGGGTGCTGCCTGGCTTGGGGCGGCCCGGCGCAGCGGCGAGTCTGGGTCTGCCCCCACGTTCGCGCGCTGCGTGTGGCTCTCTGCCCTGTGCTGCGGCAAATCTGCCTCCTGCGCAAACGCAATCAGCGCATGCGCGGCCAGCGTGTTGGCCTGCTGCTGGATGGCGTCAAACTTCAGGTCCAGCCCAACGGCGGCACCTGCTGCGTGCACTCGGGCGTAGATCTCGGCGGCGCGGGCTGGCCCGCCAAATTTTTCTTCCAGGTATTGCTTGCGCGGCATGCCCGCCTCGGGCAGCGTGGGGTTGAGCTGAAACGGGTGCCAGCGAATTTGCACCGGCGGCAAGTGAGCCGCGTCTGGCAGCGCCAGTGCGGCCTCCAGCTTGCGTTTGCCGATGTAACACCACGGGCAGACCACGTCAGACACGATGTCGATGGTGAGCACTGCTTGGGCGATTGCGGCGGGTGCTAAGGCTTGGGTTGAGGTCATCAAAATGGGTTCCTAGGGATGGAAAAAGAGCAAAAAACGAACCTGAAACAGCTCAAAATCGATATTTTAGGCGTAAAAATCGGCTGTAGCCCCGTCCACAGTGCATAAGCAGCTATATTAATTGCAGCAAAACGCGGGTAACACCAAACCCGCCAAACCTGCCAAACAGACTCAACGCCGGACTGACCAACGGACCAATCAAACACCGCTTCAACCGATGCTTAAACCGATGCTTAAACCGATGCTTCAACCGACGCTTCAACCAATTGACCCATCAATCAGTCAAACCAGCCGGGCCAGCCAGGCCAATCAGTCCAATCAACCCTCCGCCCGCTTTCCATTGGACATCAAGTTGGCCAGCTCGGCCTTGTTCCTCACACTCAATTTCTTGAAGCTGTGGGAGATGTGGTTGCGCACCGTCGTGGGCGACAACCCCAGCACGTCGGCGATTGCCAAATAGGTTTGGCCATTGGCGTAGCGGGTCATGATGTCGCCCTCGCGCGCGGTCAACCGGTCCAGCGGGCTTTGCGCCTTGACTTCCAAAAAACGCAGATTGTCGTTTTGCTTGACGCCAACCGTGAGCGCTTTGGACTGGAATGGCCGCCCGGCCACAGCGCAACGCGCCAGGGCGTCGGGCAACAGGCTGCCTTGCCAGGTTGGCCAATGGGTTTGCAGCATCGATGCAAACGCAGGTGACAGCTCGCGGATGAAGCCCTGGTCATCGGCCAGCGCCCATGCCTTTGGCCGTGAGTCGTTGCCTCTGAGAAAATGCCGCAGCCGCACGGCGCGAAAAGCCTCCACCAGGTGCGGCATCAGCAGTTGCTTGGCCTGGCGCTCAGCTTCATTAAAAGGCTGCTGCGGGTCATGCCGCCACACGGTCAAAAACTCTGAGAGCGACGTGGCGGGGTCTATCAACAGCGTGCCCAAAGACCACTCAATGTGATAGCGCTTGCCCACCTTGCGATACATCGGCGTGCGCACAAAACGCTCGTGCGTGATGAGGTCTGCCATGTTCACGCTCACGCCAGGGAGGGCCATCAATTGGGCGCGAAAGAAATCCTGCGGAATGTGCGGCGGGTAAGTTTCCAGAATCGACGCATCGCAGTTGTACAGGTGCATCCAGTGAATCTTGATCGGCTAGTTGGCCGCATTGCCCCACCAGGCAGAGTCAAACGCAATCAGCCCCTTAAGCTGCTCCAGCGCCCAGTTTTGAAAGCTGCGCAGCGAAATATCACGCCCATCCCGGTACAACGACAGCGTCAACTGGTTGATGGCGTCGGTGGTAATGGGCGTCATGTAAACAATCGGTCTTGTTGCATCGCAATATAGCGCGCACTGGGCCGCGCCGCCAGCGTCGGAGCATCGGCTTGTAACCGCGGCACCCCGTCAAATCAGGTGAACCATGATGCATTTGCATTATGAAATCGCTTTACAGTTGCCTCAAAAACCTGCGAGGTCACACGGTTTTCGGGTTTGGTTATGGCACATTTTCAACAGCTAAGTGTTTGATTTAATTAAGAAATAATGCGCATTTGTGAGGAGGACTGTTGTTCCGGCACGTTTTGTGCTTTGTTTACGTTGGGCGTTATCTCAAATTTTTTGCAAATCGTAAAAAGAAGTAAAAAAAGTAGCGCCACAACCACCTTTAGGAGCCAAAACCATGCCCGCTCGCCAAGCTCAAACCCACCGTCTGGTGGCCCGTAAAACTGCTATCGCGCAGTTGGTTGCGCAATTGTTTATTGGGGGCGCATTGGTGGGGGCGGCCATGCCGGCGTCTGCTGCAATTTGTGACTGGGTGCCAGCCACCGGCAACTGGAGTGTGGTGGGCAACTGGCTGTGCGGCAACGTGCCCACGGCTACGGACGTTGCCACCCTTGCCGGAGGCAAGACCGCAACCGTCACCGCGGCGCAAGGGCCGACATCCGTAAATAACGCGGGCATGGTAAACATTAGCAACAACTCGTCGTTGACCATTGTCGGTACCAATACCAACACAGGGGCGATCAACCTGCAATCGGTTGGAAACCTGACCGATCTTGTGATCGACGGAAGCAACGGCGCCGTTTCGCTCAATGGC
>JANYJD010000155.1 GCA_025358555.1 Rhodoferax sp. | reverse complement strand
TGCGCTTGCGAGCGACCACCGCTTGGGCATGTTGCACCTGTTGCGCGGCACTGGGCGAGGGCAGCTCTTCGAACAGGCCCGCCTTGCTCGCCCCTTCTTCTTGGTTCGTTGGTTTCGTCATGCCACTTTGACAGGCCAGTCCTGGGTGAGTTCAAGGAGTTTGGAGAAAAACTCTCAGTCTCTCAGTCCGTCAACGGCGGTCACAACAGCGTGCGCACGAGCGCACGCGCCCCGTAGCTCTGCAGTAGCAATCTGTGGTGCGGATCGCGATGTTGAATCGCCCCGGGAATTGAGGAGGCTCCAACCTTTGAGAAGATGGAGTCATGAGCAACAAATCAAATCGTTTTTTTCCAGAAGCACGCGAGCGCGCTGTCCGGCCGGTGCAGGACCATCGCGGCGAATATGCGTCTCTTTGGGCAGCCATTGAGTCGATCGCGCCCAAGATCGGCTGCGTTCCGCAAACCCTTCACGAATGGGTACGCAAGCAAGAGATCAATACAGGCATACGTGATGGCCTCACCAGCGATGAATGCGAGCGCATCAAAGCCCTGGAATCAGGGCGCACCAAGGCCTACCAGGCCGCCACCGACAGCCAAAGTCATGGCCGACCACCGCAGACACGCTGCGCCAACCCATGGCGTTCACCAGCGCCAGCGCGGCCTGCATCAGGTTGAGCAGTCGAACGAACCCACGTCCGCGTCATAGCCGCCGTCCCACCCGGTGGTCTGGCCATAACTGCGCTGGTCGGGTGCGATGACGTTGTAGTCCGCCTGCGCCAGCGACAGCATGACTTTGCGCCAGCTGTAGGCCAGCTCAGGAAAGCCGTGCAGCAGCAGGATGCGGCCTTTGGCATTCCCTTTGGCGGTATGCTCAAAATCTGCCTCCAGCGCATGCATGGTCAGGCCATTGATATTGCTTACCTTGCCGGAGCGGATGCCCACAGGCAAATTCAGCAGGTTCATACTGGAATTTGGACAATTGATGTCATGATGCTATGATGCCGTAATGCGGACAACCCTTGACCTTGAACCCGATGTTCTGCTCCAGGCGCGCCAGATCGCGCAGATGCAACGCACTTCCATTGGAAAAACCGTTTCGCGCCTTCTGCGGGAGCGCTTTCAGTTGTCCCAGCAACCGGGGGAAGCGCCAGACGCGCGTGGCTTTGTTTACCGCAACGGCTTTGCAGTGCTACCCAGCCGGGGCGAGGTGGTGTCAGCAGAGCATGTGCAACGCCTGATGGACGAGGAAGGTGTTTAGCCGTGGCAGGGCCTGCCATGCGTTGCCTTCTTGACGTCAACATTCTCATCGCACTGTTGGACGGAAACCACGTGTTTCACACGCGTGTGCATGACTGGCTAGGGCCGCACAAAGGTGGCCTTGCCACTTGCGCCATCACGCAAAACGGTGCCATACGCATCATGAGCCAACCGCGTTATTCGTCTCTTATTTCCCTGACCGCAGCCCAGGTGAAGCAGCAATTGCAAATTGGATTGGCCAGCCAAGACCATGTGTACTTGCCTTGCAATGAAAGCCTGCTGGACGACCGGCTGTTTGACTGGTCGCGCATTCACGGGCATGCCCAGTTGACGGACATCTACCTCCTGGGACTGGCGGTTCGCCGCAAAGCCTGTTTGGTCACGCTGGACCGCAACATCGCCGTCAACACCGTGCATGGGGCCAAAGCGCAAAACCTGTTGGTGCTTTGAAAAATTGCGCTATGGCACTTGCGGCAATGGGCTTTCAGCTTGTGGCCAGCCAATCCGCCCGAACCAGGCGCCGCCTGCAATCGCCCAGGCATTCAGGCCGCCATAGGTCACAAGCGCAACAGCCTGTGCCACAAACACCCCGGTGAGTGAATTGAAATTGTGAATCGCCAGCCAGCCGCCGCCCAGCGCCCACGGATAGACGGCATTTCAACCGCATGAGGCCAAGCATCGCCCTTTGGAAGAGCCCTCAATCCACGTAGAAACCCCCGGCGCGCCCGCAGTAAGGCCGTGCCTGGCCGATTCACCGCCAAAATGCGCTGTTCACAAAAGTGATTAGCGGTGCGCCGGGTATGGCGGGCGCATAGCTACCCGGCAGCGAGTCTGAGTCACCGTTTTGGCAAAACCCCAAGTCCAGCCCGCTCACCAGTTGATGCGCTGATCGACCTCAAAGTCCGGTGCCGGTTGCGCCGCCGGGGTGCCAGTGCCGCTGTGTTGGCAGAAATGGCACTGTCAGAAGGTCCGCACTAGGTCCGCAATACCCCTGCAAATTTAGGTGGACATTGCAAAAAGTGCTTGCATTCGATCTAATTTAGATATATCGTATTAACATCTAACATAAATCGAATTGATATGAGAAATTTTGAACACAGGCACAGCAACAGGATTGAGCGTGGCGAACGCGACGAACACGGTGGTGGTCGTGGCGGGCGCGGGGGCATGCGGGGGGGTGGTGACCACCATCACCCTGGTCGCGGCGGCGGCGGTGATGGTCGTGGGGGACGGGTGTTTGGCCACGGTGGCCTGCGCTTGGTGCTGCTCCAGCTCATTTCCGACAAACCGCGCCACGGCTACAGCGTCTACGAAGTCGATATTGGACGAGCAAAACTCATCAACATCATCACTCGAACCTCCGGGTCGATCATCATCCTCCCAGTTTTTC
>JANYJD010000102.1 GCA_025358555.1 Rhodoferax sp. | reverse complement strand
GGTCGCCAATCGCCAACGCGCGCATGTACTCGGCCACGCCATCGGTCAAGGAAGACTGGACGCAGTTGCTGGCCTGGGTGCTGGACCAGGCTAGCCTGCCTTGGCCGGTGATTGACTACGACGCGCCGGCACCGCTTGCTGCGCTTTGGGCGCGCGATGACCTGGGCCTGGCCATGATGTGTGGCCTGCCGTTTGCGCAGCAGACCAGCGGGCGGTCTTCATTGCATGAAACCCGCCCGCTGACCCTGATCGCCGCACCGCTGCCATCGCCCCCGCGTTATGCGGGCAAGCCGGTGTACTTCACCGACATCGTGGTGCGGGCAGACGCGCCCTTCGCAACGCTGCAAGACACGTTTGGCGGCGTAGTGGGCTACACCCTGGCGGACTCCCTGTCGGGCGGCGTGGCGCTGCGCCACCACCTCAGCAGCTTTCGCACCGCGCAGCGGCCCCGCCTGTACCGCGCGGCGGTCGGCAACCTGATCCACGCGCGCGGCGTGATCGAAGCCCTGGTTGCGGGCCGCATTGACGTGGGTCCGCTGGACAGCTACTACCACGATTTGCTGCGGCGCCACGAGCCCGGTTTTGCCGCGCAGGTGCGCACCATCGCCAGCACGGCGGCTGTGCCGATTCCGCCGCTGGTGGCCACGGCTGCGCTGTCTGAAGACACCCTCAAAAGGCTGCGCGCCGCCCTGGTGGCAACAGCTTCGGCGGCTGAACTAAAACCTGTTCTGCAACGCCTGTTGCTTGCAGGCTTTGCATTTCCCGATCCGGCCAGTTATCGGCCTTTGGCGGCCATGGCGGCCAACGCTGTCATGGCCGCCACCCCATTCGAGGAGCTTTGATGAACCCGCGTCCCGTTCACCGCCTGCCTTTGCACCCTTGGTCTTTGCAACCCGTGAATTGGCACGCCCTATTTAAGCGCTTGGTGCGGCCCTGGTTGCTTGCCCTGCTCTTCGCAGGGGTCTCGCTTGGGGCCACCGCGCAGACCTTCCCGTCCAAGCCAATGCACGTCATCGTGCCGTTCCCGCCCGGCGGGCCAACCGACGTGCTGGGGCGCATTGTGGCGCAGGGTTTGTCAGAAGCGCTGGGCCAGGCGGCCGTGGTCGAGAACAAAGCCGGCGCCGGTGGCAACATTGGCATGGAGCAAACGGCGCGCGCCCCTGCAGATGGGCACACCCTGGCCATCGTGCCGCTGGGCAATATTGCGGTCAATCCCAGCCTGTTTCCGAACCTGCCTTACAAGGCGTCAGACCTGGCGCCGGTGTCGATGCTGGCCACCGTGGAGAACGTGCTGGTGGTGAACGCCTCATTGCCAGCCCGCACGGTCAAGGAGCTGCTGGCCCTGGCCGCGCAGAAGCCGGACAGCGTCAGCTTTGCCTCGCCCGGCGCGGGCAGCCAGGCGCACCTGGCCGGGGAGCTGATGGCATTGGGCGCGGGCGTGCAACTGCTGCATGTGCCCTACAAGGGAACCGGGCCGGCCCTGAACGACCTGCTCGGCGGGCAGGTGACGCTGATGTTTGCGCAAATGTCGTCGGTGCTGCCGCACATCAAAAGTGGACGCCTGCGCGCTTTAGGCGTGGCCAGCCTCAAGCGCTCGCCGGTGATGCCCGACACGCCGACCGTTGCGGAGCAGGGCCTGCCGCGCTTCGAAGCGGTGTCGTGGTATGCCTTGATGGTGCCATCCGGCACGCCGCGTGAGGTGATTGACCGGCTCAGTGTTGAGACCCAGCGGCTGTTCGCCCGGCCCGACCTCAAGGACAAGCTGGCCGCGCTGGGCATGGACGCCGGAGCGGGAAAGCCCCAGGATCTGGCGGCTGCGATTCAGGTCGAGACCGCGCGCTGGGCCGAAGTGATCCGGCAAAAGAACATCAAGCCCGAGTGACACGGCACGCCACGCCCCAAGTGGCATAAGCAGTTAAAGTTCACCGTTCCCGCCCCTACCCTTTTATCCGGAGTTCACCATGAGATTTCGCAAAATTCTGGCCTTTATGGCATTGGCACTTGCCGCCGTGCTGCCACTGGCGTCCCAGGCCCAACAAGTGGTTCGGGTCGGCTCCAAAAACTTCACCGAGCAATTTGTGCTGGCTGAAATTTACGCCCAGGCGCTGGAAGCCGCCGGCATCAAGACCGAGAAAAAACTCAACCTTGGCGGCACCCTGATTGCGCAAAAAGCCATGGAGGAAAAACAGATCGACTTCTACCCCGAGTACACCGGCACCATGCTGCTGGCCGTGCTCAAACAAGACCCCATGACCGACCCCAAGGCGGTCTATGACAAGGTCAAAGACGCCTACGCCAAGATGGGGTTTGTGCTGCTGAACCAGTCCAATTTAAACAACGGCTACTCGATGGTGGTGCGGCCTGAAACCGCGCAAAAGTACAAGCTGGAAACCCTGTCCGACCTGGCCAAAGTTGCCAAAGAACTCAAGATTGGCGCGGGCCCCGAGTTCCGTGACCGCAAAGACGGCCTGCCTGGCCTCAAAGACAAATACGGCATGGTGTTTGGCGATGATTTGCAGATGGCCATTGGCCTGCGTTACCAGGCGCTCAAGAGCGACCAGGTCCAGGTAGTCAATGGCTATTCGACCGATGGCATGATCAGTGCCCTGAAATTGAAGCGGCTGCGCGATGACAAAAGCCTGTGGCCACCATACTTTGTAGTCCCCGTGATTCGCCGCGAGGCACTTGAAGCGAATCCAAAAATTGGCGATGTGCTGAACCGCGTGAGCGCCCTGCTCGATGAAGCCACCATGGCGCAGATGAATTTGCAGGTGGACGGCGAGAAGCTGGAGCCCAAAGACGTGGCACGGGACTTTCTTAAAGTCAAAGGGCTTGTCAAATAGCCCGCACTGCACGCCAACCTTACAGCCAGCGATAACCGCCGTGTCATGACGATTGAGGTCGGTGAGAAATGGCTGGCCGTGGACGATCTGGTGCGTGTGGCGCGCGCCAAGCAGGCGGTTTCGCTGGCCCTTGGGGCGCGTGCCCGTGTGGTTGCAGCCCGCAGCGTGGTGATGCGGCTCGCAAGCTCTGGCGAGCCGGTTTACGGACTCAATTCCGCGCTCGGTGCCAACACCGGTGCCGCGCTGGCACCGGCCGATTTGCAAGACTACCAGCGCCGCGCGGTGCGTGCCCGCGCGGTGGCGGTGGGGCCCGCTTACGATGAAGCCAGCGTGCGTGCCATGCAATTGGCCCGCATCGCAGGCTTGGCGCGCGGCGGGTCGGGCGTGTCGCCTGAAGTGCTGGACGCGTGCATTGCCTTGCTAAACCGCCAGGTGCATCCGGTGGTGCCGCGTTACGGCTCGATAGGTGTGGCCGATCTGCCGCAGCTATCGCACCTGGCACTGCCGTTGTTTGGCGAGGGCGAGGCTGAATTTGAAGGCCAAGTGCTGGGCGGGCGGGAGGCACTGGAGCGCGCGGGATTGAAGCCCGCCACACTGGGCGTCAAGGACGGCCTGGCCCTGATCAGCGCCAACGCCGCCACCACAGCGCGTGCGGCATTGGTGCTGCACGACGTAACTGCCGCACTGAATGCCTGGCTGGCGGCGGTGGCGCTGGGTTTTGAGGGCTTTCGCGCCAATCTTTCTCCGCTTCACCCCAGCGCCGTCGCCGCCAGACCGGCCACCGGCCAGGTTGAGGTGGCGAAGCGGTTGCACGTGCTTCTCAAGGGCAGCGCCCTGCTGACGCCGGGTGTTGCCCGGCGCTTGCAGGACCCGGTGTCCATGCGTGTGGTGGCGCAGGTGCACGGCGCGGCCCAGGGCATGGTCGACACGGCCATCGCGCAGGTCGAGGTGGAGCTCAACAGCGCCGCCGACAGCCCGCTGGTGCTGGCCGATGAAGGCGTCATGCTCTCCAACGGCAACTTTCATCTGCCCGCCTTGGCGCTGGCGCTGGATGCCTGCGCGATTGCCTTGGCGCAGTGCGCCAGCCTGTCGGTGGCCCGCTGCCAGCGGTTTATGTCGCCCGCGCTCACCGGCCTGCCGTTGCAACTCACACGCCATGGCCCCGCCCATTCCGGCTTTGCGACGGTGCAGAAGACGCTGACCGCGCTGTGGGCCGACATTCGCCTGCGTGCCAACCCCGGCTCGCTCGATTACATGCCGGTCTCTGAAGCGCTGGAAGACCATGCCTGCATGGCCCTGGGCGTGGCCGAGAAACTGGGCGAACTGCTGGAGCGCGTGCACTACCTGATTGCGATTGAGCTGCTGATCGCGGCCCAGGCGGTGGACCTGCGTGAGCTGGACCCTGGGGCCATGGGCACCGGCGCGCGCGCTGCTTACGCCCGGGTGCGCGCCATCGCCGCGGCGCTGGACGAAGACCGCCCGCTCGGGCCCGATATTGACCGGGTGCAGCGTGCGGTAGCCGCAGGCCTGTTCAACCCGGCGCAAACCCAAGACGGGGTGGCGTCGGCATGACCTGGTTTCTGCGCAATTGGCCCGACGTTGCGCATGCGTTGGGCGAGCACATTGCCATTTCGCTTGCGGCGCTGACGATTGCGTTTGCGCTGTCGCTTGTCATTGGTATCGTGGCCGCCCGGCGCGCCCGGCTGTATGCCGCCGTGATGACGGTTTCCGGGTTCCTGTACACCATCCCCACGCTGGCTTTTCTGGCTTTTTTGATTCCTGTGGTGGGCCTGGGGCGCACCAATGCCATCATCACCATGGTGGCGTTTTCACTGATGATTTTGATCCGCAGCGTCGCCACCGGCATCCGCGAGGTTCCGGCGGACGTGATTGACGCCGCGCGCGGCATGGGGATGAACGCCGCGCAAATCATGCGGCGCATCGAGCTGCCGCTGGCGCTGCCGCTGATTGTGGCGGGCCTGCGCGTGTCTGCCGTCACGGTGATCAGCGTCACGGTGGTGGCCGCCTATGTCAATGCGGGCGGGCTGGGCACGCTGATCTTCAACGGCATCAGCAATGATCATCCGGCAAAAATATGGGCGGGCGCATTGACCGCCTGCGCGCTGGCCGTCAGCGTGGACCTGCTGCTGGCATGGCTGGAGCGCCAGCTCCTGCGCCAGCATGCCGGCTGAACGTCAACCCGAACGCCCAACAAACGCCGGTGCCTGCAGATGCTCGCTGACGCCTGGAACTACCTGCTGGCCCACCCGGCGCTGTTTGTGCGTGCTTTGGGCGTGCACATGGCGCTGTCGTTCTGCGCGCTGGCGCTGGCCGCGCTGATCAGCATTCCCGCCGGAATTGCAGTGGCGCGGCGCAACGGGCTGTCGCTGGCCGTGGTGAACGCGGCGAACGTGGGGCGCACATTGCCGTCGCTGGCGGTGCTGGCGCTGGTCATGCCGGTGCTGGGCATTGGCTTTGCGCCGTCGCTGTTTGCCTTGACGCTGATTGCCATCCCGCCCATCGTGACCCACACCATCGTAGGCATGCGCAGCGTGGACGCCGATGTGGTTGACGCGGCAATTGGCATGGGCATGACGCGCGCCATCCTGCTGCGGCGGGTTCAACTGCCGCTGGCGTTGCCGACCATTTTTGCGGGTCTGCGGACCGGGGCCGTGCAGGTGATTTCTGGCGCAGTGCTGGCGGCGTTCATTGGCGGCGGCGGGCTGGGGGACTTCATCACCACCGGCATTGCGATGATGGCTGTCCCGCAGTTGCTGGTAGGTGCCATTCCGGTGGCGTTGCTGGCACTGGGAACGGACTTTCTTTTTGGCGCCTTGCAGCGCCGCATGACGCCTTCGGGCCTGCGACCAATTTAAACCCCATGATCACCTTTGACCGCATCACCAAGGCCTTTGGCACCGGCGCGCCGCCTGCGGTTGACGGACTGTCGCTTGCCATCAAAGCGGGCGAAATCTGCGTGCTGATTGGCCCCTCAGGCTGCGGCAAGACCACCACCATGCGCATGGTCAACCGCATGGTGGAGCCAGACTCTGGGCGGATCGAGGTAGGCGGGCGCGATGTGACGCAGATGGACGCGGTGGAGCTGCGCCGGTCTATCGGCTATGTGATCCAGCAAGTGGGGCTGTTTCCCCACATGACGATTGGCGAGAACATCGCCACGGTTCCCAAACTGCTGGGCTGGGAAGCGTCACGCATTGCCCGGCGCGTGGACGAACTGCTGGCGCTGGTGCACATGGCGCCGGACCAGTACCGGGAC
>JANYJD010000094.1 GCA_025358555.1 Rhodoferax sp. | reverse complement strand
GTCACGCCCGATGACCTGGTGCGCAGCATTGCTGCGGTTGCATCGCATTACGACCAGCCGTTTGGCAACTCGTCTGCCCTGCCCTCTTACTACTGCGCCAAGATGGCGCATGACGATGGCGTGAGCAAGCTGCTAGCGGGCGATGGGGGCGACGAGCTGTTTGGCGGCAACACCCGTTATGCCAAACAAAAGGTGTTTGGCTGGTACGACGGTGTTCCGGCGGCGCTGCGCACGGGGCTGATGGAGCCGATGTCGCGGCTGTCGATCATGAACCAGATTCCCTTGATAAAAAAAGCCGCAAGCTACGTAACGCAGGCCAAGGTGCCCATGCCAGACCGCATGATGACTTACAACCAGCTGTTTCGCATGGGGGTAGAAGACGTGCTGACGCCGCAACTGCTGGCCCAAGTGGACCAGCAAGGCCCGGCCAAGCAGCAGCGCGGGCTGTGGGCGGAGGCCCGCACAGACAGCCTGGTCAACCGCATGTTGGCCTTCGACTGGCGCTACACATTGGCCGATTGCGACTTGCCCAAAGTCGTAGGCACCACAGGTCTGGCGGGCGTGGCGGTGGGGTTCCCTCTGCTGGATGACCGGCTGCTAGCGTTCTCGCAAAAATTGCCAACCGACTACAAGCTCAAGGGATTCAAGCTGCGCTGGTTCTTCAAGGAGGCGCTGCGTGGCTTTTTGCCCGACGAGATTCTGGTCAAGAAAAAGCAAGGGTTCGGCTTGCCGTTTGGCGTGTGGGCCAATGCCCACCCCGGCCTTAAGACGCTGGCAACCGACTCGCTGCACAGCCTGGCCCGCCGTGGCGTGGTGCGGACTGAATTTGTGCAGACACTGATCAACCAGCGCCTGCCTGAGCACCCTGGGTACTACGGCGAGATGGTGTGGATCTTGATGATGCTGGAGCAATGGCTGGCGGCCAAGGCTCCAGGCTTCAGAATGCCAAAATGACGAGAAATGCTATTTAAGTAGCAAACTATTCATACAGGGCGAGGGCTACAGGCCTATTTTATAGACTGTTTTATAGTCATGTTTCGCAGCAGGCGGGCTCCGAAGCGCAATTTAGTCCGGTCCCACGGGGTGAACCGCCGAATTTGAAACAAGTCATCAGCCGCGCTTGACGCGCCCCATTGGGTGCTGACGGCAGCGTCAAAGTCGAGGCCGCGCACCAGTTTTACGCTTTGCGGCGTGTAGTCTTGGCCCGGCTTGCCGTTTGGGTAAGCAAACAGGCCTACCCGCTCGCCCAGGAGTTCCTCCAGAAAAACTTTGCTGCCTTCAATTTCTTTGCGGGCGGCATCGTCGGCAAGCGTCGCCAGTATCGGATGCGATAGAGTGTGGGCGCCAATCTGCATGCCTGCGTGGCGCATGGCTTTCACGTCACTTGACGCCATCATCAGGTCGTGCGGCAGCTGCACCCGTGCGAGCCTGGCGATTTGCTCCGTGACGGCAACGCGCTCTGGCACGGCCAGATACTTGATTTGCTTCAGCAAAGCCGCAATCGCGGATTGCCGCTCGGGTATCGAGCCCGTGGGATGCGTGCCC
Source organism: Rhodoferax sp. (assembly GCA_025358555.1). GTDB lineage: Bacteria > Pseudomonadota > Gammaproteobacteria > Burkholderiales > Burkholderiaceae_C > JANYCG01. Next base: position 18,280 of record JANYJD010000094.1, on the reverse strand, counting down.
AGGCCCAAAGCGGACAAGTCCAGCGACAACCCGCTGCTGCGCCGAATGGACTCGACGACGGTGTCGTTCCACATGCGGCCTCCATCTAGAAAACCGGTGGCTATAAAGAACGTGGCGGTAAGAGCGTGGCGCTGCAAAATGGGCATGGCGATGCGGCAGTTGTCGGCATAGCCGTCGTCAAACGTAATGCACGCCGCGCGCGCAGGCAAGGTCCCAGCCTTTAGGGCTGCAACCGCTTTGTCCAAGGGCAACACGTTGAACCACGATGCCAGCCAGCCGCACACCCGATCAAAGCGGGCGGCATACATTTCATCGGGAAAAATCGCGTCAGGCTCGGGCAAGACCCGATGGAAGATCAGCACCGACAGGCGCGCGCTGGGGCCGGCTGGCGACATCCAGCGAAACATCGGCGCAAGCATCAGCGCACCGCCGCCAGTTTGGCATTTCTGGCTGTCTCGGCCGCTTGTTCGGATTGTTGCTGGGCAGCCTCTTTAACCCACTCCCTGCCATCCATCCAGCGGCATCCTAAAACTACGAGTACCAGAATGTTGTATGGCAAGTCGTAATACGACAGGCTTAAAAAAGCCCCGCCCACTGCATACCCCGCCAGACTGACCTGGCACATGCTGCCCAAATGGGTCAGCCACTGCGTTTGGGGGTTTTTGCTGCCTTGGATGCGCAGCCGCCCCGCCGAGAACCAGACAAAAGTCCAAATCATTAAAAACAAGAACAGGCCAACAAACCCATGCTCACCCAGCACCATGAAGTAAATGCTGTGGGCAGCCAGAACGGATGTGGGATCGGGTGCATACAACGCGAACAGCTCGGGCTGGGCAACCACAAACCCGCCGCCAAAAACATTTGCCTTGGCCAGGTTCCACGCCATCCACCAGGCGTTTATACGGCCGCTGGCGGAGGTGTCATCCTGGTAGGTGCCAATAGTGCCCATGCGCGCCCACCATTCCGGCGGCATGACCGCCAGCACCACGAAACCTGCAAAAAACAGCAGAACGGCGGCCATGAACTTTTTGTCGCTGCGCAACCACAACACGGCAGTCATGGCAACAATGGCAAGCAGCGCACCGCGGGATTGGCTTCCAATGGCAGCAACCGCACAGAGCAGCATGGACACCACCAGGGCGCGCTTGACCCATGCCAAATTGGTGGTCAACTGTAGAAAACGCATGAGAGGAATGGTCATGACCAGCGCAAGGGCAACCTCGTTATTGCCATCAATGTAGCTGCCCACAGGCCCCCAGACGCGATAGGTTCCACCCGTGAGGATGGTAAACATGCCACCCTTGACGCCATAAAACCCGAGCGACCCCACCAACACCCACACCAAAGCCGTTATGTGCTTTCTTGAATAGAGGACCACCATGGCGACAAGAATCATCAGGTCAATCTTCATCACCCGGTTCCACAAGCCAAAGGCCAGATCAAAATAAAACGAGAACGGCAACGTGATGCACATCCACACCATGAAAAGCATCAGTGCAACGGTTTCGCGCGTCAGGAAAAAATTGCGGCGGTCTTTGGTGAACAAGACACCCAGCAACACCGAGATCGCAACCGCTGCGGCAACCGGCATGCTGGTCAAGCGCCAGGAATAGGCGTGCGGATTCATAACGCTGACCCAAGTCCAGCCCAAAATGCCAATCCAGGGGTGCAGCAGACCGTAGGCCGCAAGCGCAAGAATGATGGGGCCAAGAGCGAAGTCACGCATGGGCTACCTTAGTTTGCTCATTTGCTATTTTATTGAACAGTGCTATTTGCGCATCAGTGGTGCGCTGCCAATCACAATGTTGAGTGGTTAAACGGACTGCGGCGCGGCTCGGTAGATGTTCCCATAAATCCGCTACCGCGGCGACCACACACGCTGCAGTGCGCTGCGGCAGCAGCCGCCCGGCATCGTTTGAGGTGACGATTTCCGGAATGCCGCCCACGCCGGTGGCGACCACCGGTGTTCCACAAGCGAGGGACTCCATAAGCACGTTGGGCCACCCTTCCCGGCTTGAAGGCAGAACCAGAATGTCGGCCGCGCTGTAACACTTAGCCAGCTCGTCTTGTCCAACGCGGCCCAGAAATTGGACGCGCGAAGACATGTGGGTTTGATGGACAAGGGATTCAAGCGCACTACGCTGCTGGCCTTCACCAGCAATTACAAGGCGAAATAGCGGCAGGTCTACCAGCGCCTTTATGGCAATATCATGCCCCTTGTTCTCCACCAAGTTACCAACGCTGAGAAGCGTTGGCGCTTCAGGCCAGCCCAGAAGGGCGCGCACAGCACTTTGCGCCTGGATTTGAAAACGGGACAGGTCAACACCGTTTGGCATGGTCTGCAGACTGCAACCGGACATGCCCATTTGCTGCATGGTCTCTGTCAAGGCGGCAGATACGCCGATGGACGCGCTGGCGTGCTTTGACGCCCAGCCCATCAGCCTGCGCGGGATGGCATGGCCGGCAATCAAGTTAATGTCGGACCCGCGCGCTGTCACGGTGAAAGGCTTGTTGAAATGCCGTGCCAGCAGCGCAGCCGCTACGCCATCAGGGTAATAGTAGTGGGCGTCTATCACGTCGAAATCATAGCCTTCATCCAGCAGGGTCTGGATGGCTGGCCTGGCTCCCAGGGCCAAGGTGAAAGGCGACATGTTCATGCCCACCTTCGGCGGCAAAAAATAGCGCGGGTGCTGGACGTCAAAGCCATTGTGATGTTCGCGCCGTGGAATGCGGGCCATCCGGGCGTACTCCCCGAATCGCGGGTGTGTGGAAAAAAACCAGGGCACGGGTGCAACGACCCGGGCCTCCACTTTGCCGCTTGACACCAGCTCGCGCAAACGGGTTTCCACAAAAATGCCATGGCCCGGCCGCAGGCTGCTGGGAAACAGCGTAGAGAAGGTGAGAATTCGAAGCATGGCCGGTGATTTGCCAGCTACCGCGTCGCAAGGTCAGCTGCGCGGATCGAGAGGCAGTTCCGCAGACCCGCGCAGCTCATCGGCGTGCCACAAGCGATGAATACACGCTTGAGTAATTTGCCACGCTGTTCTTCCAGTTGCGCTCGGATTCGACGAATTCACGGCCAGCCTGGCGCATTGCAGGCCACTGGTTCCTGTTCGTCAACAAGCTGACCACCGCCTGCGCCAACGCGTCTGCACTGCCGGCTTTGAACAGCATGCCAGTTTGACCACTGCGAATCAGCTCTTTGTGGCCACCCACGTCGGATGCCACCAGAACCCGCCCCTGCGCCATGGCTTCGAGTGGCTTCAACGGCGTGACCAGTTCAGTCAAGCGCATGGAGTGGCGCGGGTAGGCCAGCACGTCTATCAAATCGTAGTAGCGCTGAACCTGGTCATGGGGCACGCGGCCCGTAAAGATGACTTTGTCGGCAAGGCCAAGACCTTGCGCCTGCGCCTTCAAAGCCGCATCCTGTGGCCCGCCGCCCACCAACAGAAGGCGAACTTCTGGCCTCTGCTTCAGAATCAAGGGCAAAGCGGCCAGCAAGAGATCAAGCCCTTCGTAGGCATAGAACGAACCAATGAACCCGACTACATCGGCACCATTAAGCCCAAGCCCTATCTTGAGCCCCGAATCCGGCTCACCACCTGGCTCGAACGATTCGATATCGACCGCATTGGGAATCACCGTCACATTTTCCCTGGAGATTCCCCGACCCACAATGTCGCTGCGAAGACCGTCACAGATCGTGAAGACGTGGTCTGCCCGGCGCAGGGCTGACGTTTCGAGCCTGCGCGTCAATGCATAGCGCAGGCTCCTTTCAGTGGTGGTGCCGTGATCAACAGCGGCATCCTCCCAGAAGGCGCGCACTTCGTAAACCACGGGAATGCCCAACTTGCGGCCAACTCGCAGAGTTGGAATTGCGTTGAGCACGGGCGAATGTGCGTGAAGGATCTGTGGACGCAGTTGAGTCGCCAATTCAAACAGGCGAGCTTCAAGCTGCTTCATCAACAGCCATTGACCCAAGCCTGGCAACGCAGCCAGCCCACCTGTCACCGGGGCAGTGCGGTAGAAGTGCCAGCCGTCGACCTCCTCCTCAGGCACACTGCAGTTGACGTGCTTGGGGCTGGTAAGGTGAAATGTGTCCCACCCCAGCTTGCGTTGCTCACGCAGGATGGACAGCGTTCGAAACGTGTATCCGCTGTGCAGCGGGATCGAATGATCAAGCACATGAAGGATACGCAGACTCATGCGGACTCAGCGAGCGGGGCGTTTTGATTGTCACCCACGGCGCAGGTCGCATTGGACCCGGAACCATCCACCACTTGGCGCAAAAATGCTTCAAACATCATCAAGGTCCATAGGGGCGCGCTGTAGTCACGAGCGCCAGACTGATGGGCTTCAATCAAATGCTGCAAGTAGCTGGTATTGAACCAGCCTGTGGCCTTCAAACGCTCGCCCAGCACGGCATCGCGCACGCGCTGCCTCAAAGGGCCACGGAACCAACGGGCCAGCGGCACGGAAAACCCCATCTTGGGCCGGTAGAGCACGTCTTGGGGCAAGTAGGGTTCCATGGACTTCTTGAAGACGTATTTGCCTTCCTGGCCCTTGATTTTCTGCCGGGAAGGCAGCGTGGCAAGCCACTCGACCAGTTCATGGTCCATCAGTGGTTCACGCACTTCAAGCGAGTGGGCCATGCTGGCCCTGTCTACCTTGGTGTTGATGTCGCCAACCAGGTAGGTCTTGATATCGAGATATTGAATCAGCGCCAGGGGATCATCGGTGCCCGCATTGGCTGCGTGCCGGTCAAACACTTCCTGCGCGCCGTAGCCTGCAAGCTCAGTCTTGAATTTTGGACTGAAAAGCTCATTGCGCATTGGGCCGCGAAGTATGGAGATTGAGTGGAAGTAGGCCTCGACCGAGTTGCGGGCCAAGCCTTCAAACGTCGTTTTGGCACGGAATACGCGCGGTGCCCAATCCGCTTTGGGGTAAATCTTGCCCAAAGCGCCAAACAGGGGTTTTCTGATGGCCATGGGCATTGAAGCTCGCATGCCCTCTTCCATCAGGTGCATGCGGTAACGCCGGTAGCCACCCAAAGACTCATCGCCCCCATCGCCAGACAGCGCCACCGTCACGTGCTTGCGAGCAAGCTGGCAGACACGGTAAGTGGGAATGGCGGAGCTGTCGGCATAGGGCTCATCGTACAAACGGGCCAATGTGTCGATCAGGTCGAAGTCATCGCTCTTGACCACTTCAAGGCGGTGGTTGGTGTGGTACCGGTCGGCCACTTTTTGTGCAAATTCGGATTCGTTGTAGGCCGGGTCGTCAAAGCCAATGGAGCATGTGTTGACGGGGGCCTGCGACAGGCCGGCCATCGTTGCCACCACGGCGCTGCTATCCACGCCACCCGACAAAAAGGCACCCAGCGGCACTTCCGCAATCATGCGCAAGCGAACCGATTCCTTCAAGCGCGCAACCAGTTCTTCCTGGGCATCGGTGTCTGACGCCGGATTGTCAAGGGTGAAGCGAACGTCCCAATAGGCCTGCGGTTCACCGACTGGCTGTCCCCGCCGGATGGCGAAGGTGTGCGCCGGTGCCAGTTTTTTGGCCTGCTTGAAAATAGTGCGGGGCTCAGCCACGTAACCGAGCGCAAAGTACTCTTCTACGGCCAGGGGATCAATCTCGCGGCGCAAGCCACCATGCGCCAGCAAGGATTTGAGTTCTGAGCCAAACAGCAGATTGCCGTCATCCAGCAACGCGTAGTACATAGGCTTGACGCCCAGCCGGTCCCGCGCCATGAAGAAGGTTTGCTGGTTTCGGTCCCACAGTGCAAAGGCAAACATGCCACGAAAACGCTTGACGCAATCAACCCCCCAGGCCTCCCAGCCGTGCACGATGCACTCGGTATCGCTCTTGGTGTGGAACACATGCCCCAGCGCTTGCAGCTCGGGGATGAGCTCCTGGTAGTTGTAGATTTCACCATTGAAGATGACCACAACGGACCCGTCTTCATTGAACAAGGGCTGCTGCCCGGTGGCAATGTCAATGATGGACAGGCGGCGATGGCCCAGGCCCACGCCAGGCTCGACGTGCAGACTGCCTTCGTCCGGGCCACGGTGCAACTGCGAATCGTTCATGCGCTGCAGCACGGCGCGGTTGATCTCGCTGGTGCCACGGGTGTCAAAAATTCCGGTAATTCCGCACATGGTGTCTAGTGATTTTCCTGGAGGTTTGGCGCGAAGCTCTGAATTCGAAGCTGGTGATCGTACACGGACTGGTAGGTGCTCACCATGGCTTGCAGGCTGAAGTTTGCCAGCACCCGCTGGCGACCTGCTGCACCCATGGCTTGCGCTTGCAAGGGTCGCATTGCCAGATCAACCAAGCCACGTGCCATGGCCTCGGGATGGGCCGGGGGAACGATATAGCCGGTCTGCTGCGGCGCCACCAGATCTGCGTTGCCGCCCACGTCCGTTGCAATGACCGGCAACCCGCTGGCCATGGCTTCAAGAATGGTGTTGGAGATGCCCTCCGCCAGGGAAGGCAAGGCGAAGGCGTGCAGGCCGCGCATGATGTCGGCCACATCGCTGCGCTCGCCCGGCAGCCAGGCCAGATGCGCCACGCCTGCAGCTTCGAGCAGAGCCTGCGCCTGCGCGCGCAATGCGCCCTCCCCCACCATCGCCAGACGCAGTCGCGGCGCCAGTTCGGGCGCCAGCGCCAGCGCCTGCACAAAGGCTTGCGCCAGCATGACCTGGTCTTTGACGGTCTGCATGCGCCCCACGGTGCCCACCAGCCAATGCTGCGCAGGATTGAACGGGCACCCTGCAATGGCCTGTGCGCCCGCAGTGGCGGGTTGAAACTTTTGCGTATCGACGCCGTTGCAGGCTCGTGTTATTTGGGTCTGCGGCACATGCACTTTGTTCGCAAGGTAACCCGCCAGGTCGCGCGACAGCGCCAGGTAGTGGTGGACAAACGGCTTGTAGAACCGGCGCACCCGCTGGTAGGTGACATTGTTGCCATCCAGATCACCCACGTCACGGCCATGCTCGCCATGGATGCGGACGGGGGCCCGCGCGGCCCAGGCGGGCATCTGGACTTCAAGCGCGGCCAGATTGCGGCTGTGGACAATGGCAGGACGCAGTTGGCGAAACAGCTTGAACAGTTTCGCGTATTGCCACACGCCATGGCCCGGCGGCTTGCGCAGCGAGATGAATTCAACATCTTTGCGCTGGATGCGAAGCCGGAAATCTGTCACCTCGGTCAACGCCAGCACAGCGTGACGGTACGCCTCTGACGGCATGTGGTTGATGAGATTTACGACGCCGTTCTCCAGCCCGCCGGTATCAAAGCGGTACATCACGTGGAGCACGAGCGGCCGCTGGTCAAAACTCATCAAAACGCCTATTGAGGGCCGATTTAGCCAAAAACAACGGTAAAAACGGGCTGTAGCCCTTGTGTAGCATGCATAGTTAGCTACTAATAGTGTAGTAAATAATTCTCAACTCTCTACAGGCGCCAAAGCCGGTAGCCCGCGCCCTGGAGGGCCTCGCGGTCAAAGGCGGCCTTGACGTCGATGAAAGCGCCCCCCTTCACAAGCTTCTTTGAAAAGTCGTCCATGGTCAGCGCGGCAAATTCTTTGTGTGCCACTGCGGCCACGATGGCGTCTGCACGCGGCAGGTCAGCCCACGGCAGCAAAGGCACCCCGTATTCATGCACGGCCTCGGCCGACTCGGCCTGCGGGTCGGTCACAAACACCTCAACGCCATACGACTTCAACTCGTTGATGATGTCGATGACTTTGGAGTTGCGCAGGTCGCCGCAGTTTTCCTTGAAGGTCAGCCCCAGCACGTTGACCTTGGCGCCCTTGATGTAGCTGCCCGCAGCAATCATGTGCTTGATGGTCTGCTCGGCGATGAACTTGCCCATGCCGTCGTTGATGCGTCACCCTGCCAGAATGACTTGCGGGTTGTAGCCCAGCATCTCGGCCTTGTGTGTCAGGTAATAAGGGTCAACGCCAATGCAGTGCCCGCCTACCAGGCCCGGCTTGAATTTGAGGAAATTCCATTTGGTGCCGGCGGCTTCAAGCACCTCGGTGGTGTCAATGCCGAGCTTGTCAAAAATGATGGAAAGCTCGTTCATGAGCGAGATGTTCAGGTCGCGCTGGGTGTTCTCAATCACCTTGGCGGCCTCGGCAGCCTTGATGCTGGAAGCCCGGTGCACGCCGGGCACAATGATGGTCTCATACAGCTTGGCCACCCTGTCCAGCGTCTGCGGGGTGTCGCCCGACACAATTTTGAGGATCTTGGTGAGGGTGTGCTCTTTGTCGCCGGGGTTGATGCGCTCGGGCGAATAGCCCACAAAAAAATCCTGCTTCCACTTCAGGCCAGACTCGCGCTCCAGCACGGGAATGCAAACCTCTTCGGTGGCGCCTGGATAAACCGTCGATTCGTACACCACGGTTGCGCCTTTTTTCATGTGGCGCCCAACGCTTGTGCTGGAGCCGATGAGCGGGCGGAAATCGGGAATATGCGCAGCGTCCACAGGCGTCGGAACGGCCACCACAATGATGTCGGCCTCGGCCAGTTTGCTGGGGTCGGCCGTGTACTCGGCATGGGGCGACGCGCGCATTTCGTCGTCAGAGAGCTCGCGCGACGGATCAACGCCTCTAAGGCACGACTCCACCTTGGACACGGCAATGTCAAAGCCGATGGTGCGCAGGTGTTTGCCAAATTCAACCACGAGCGGCAGGCCCACATAACCCAAACCAATCACAGCAACCACGGTCATATCAAGTTCTCCACCACACCAGGAACAACTCCTGGAATATTTGCTCGTTCATCATTTGCCTTGCTGCGTCTTCACCAACAGCGCATTGATGGCTTCGTAATTGGTCAATAAGAAAGACTCCAGCACAGCGTCCCCACCCCCAGGCTGATCCTTTGAGGTGGAGATGATGATGGCCGCAGAGTTGTCCCCGCGCCCAGTCAAGCGCTGCACCGCACTATAAACTTTGGCAAGGTAATCGTTGGAGGTCAAATTGCCGTTTATCCAGTAAATTTGCCAGACCGTCAGGCGGGCTTCGCTGGTTTGCCCCTGCGAGGCGGCGGCGCGCAATTCAGCCCTGCGAACGGTGGCTGACTTGCCGTTCAATGAAACGTTGCGGCTGGCGCTGTTGACTTGAACCCAACGGGGGTCTTTGCTGGTGACCAGCACATTGTCCGAACTCACCAGTTTGCGGGCGTAATTTTGGTGCTGGTAGTAGCCCAGATACAGCCCCACATCACGCCCGCCGCTGGCGTAGTGGGTGTTGATTTCAGCCGATGGATTCTGGAACGCCGGTTTGAAAACTGACGCCTCTGGCGCGCCTGCCTGCCAATCTGCGGCCAGTGCCATGGGTGCGCTGAAGCGCAAGGGGCCCGCAGCTTCACCACGGTCCAGCACCCACAACGCGGCGTGGGGCAACGCCACCAACAGCCCAAAAAAGCCCACGGTCAACCACAGCCGGGCGGTGCTTACAGCCTGCAGCTGCGCGTGGCTGTCCGCGCGGCCCACAGGCGGGGCGAGTTCAGGCTCAGCCCAGCGAGCACCAATGACGAACATCAGCATGATGACGACGCCAAAAAAGAGCCAGCCGTAAATCAGATGATCGACGCCTGCGGCAAGTGTGTTGCCAGACAGGTGGCCCAGCATGACGATCATGTAGGCACGCAGCCAGTTGGCAACCACCGGCACCAGCAGGGAAACGATCACAAACATCACCCGGCGCTGGGTCGACTGGTAGTTGAGATAGGCAAACAGGGTGCCCACCGTCAGCGAGGCAATCAGATACCGAACGCCACTGCAAGCCTCTACAACAGACCAGTGGCCCGAGGGAATGACAAACTGAAGCCCTTCACGGTAAACCGGAACGCCACTCAGGCGCAGCGCAAATACGGTGAAATTCGCCGTCCATTCCATCAGCTGCGGCATTAAAAACTCGCCGATGGGCACGCAAAAAAACAGAAAACCCAAGGGGAAAATGATCAGCCGGGTCACTTGCAAGCCCACCACAGCCGGCACGGCCAAAACCAGCAATGCCACAAGCGCCAGTTGCGTCACCGCGTTGACGGCCACCAAATCCCCCAGCAACCACGCAAATGCGACCGCTGCGGCAAACACGAAGGCACCCAACATCGGCCGAGGGGGCAGGGCTGCAATGGCCCGGCGCTGTCGCCATACCAGCCACAGCACGATGGGCGGAACCAGAAACCCATGGGTGAAGGTCTCAGAGCGGGACCAGATGGTCACCATGGCGATGCTGGTCTCGCGGTACAGAAAAAGTATCCACGCAATGAGAAGCACCAGCGCTGGAAAAGCCTGGCGCCACTGCCCCGCCAGTGGGGCGGAGCCTGCTTCGGGAGCCTTGTTGACGACCCGGTTCATGCCTTCTCCAATGTTGCCCTGGGACCAGGCAACCCGCCATCCAGATAGCTGTCAATGCCCGCCAGATGCGCCGCCCAACTGTAGTTGTTCACCACACAGTTTCTGCCAGACATACCCATGGCTGAAGCCCGCACAGGGGCTTTCAAAAGTGCATCGATCTCGCGCACGAAGTCGTCGCCGGTGGTGGCAGCAATCAACGCTTCGCCGACCGGTGCGTCTATTGCACCAGCGCACGCATCGGAGGTAACAACAGGCCGACCCATGGCCATGGCCTCAAGCACCTTGTTTTGAATGCCCCGGGCCACCCGCAACGGCGCCACCACCACAGCCGCATGCTGGAGATAGGGTCGCACGTCTGGGACCGTCCCTGTGACGGTGACTATGTCGCTTGCCAGCGCCTGCACCGCTGCCGCCGGACTGCGCCCAACGATGTAGAAACGAAGCTGCGGCCACAGCAACAGCAATTTGGGCAACATGTCGCTCACAAACCAGCTCACAGCGTCGATGTTGGGCCAGTAGTCCATGGCCCCGGTAAACACCACGGGAATTTCCGTCGCGCCGGACGGGTCGGCTCTAAACGGAGAGGGCCGGCCTGGGGCTGGTGAAAAATAGTCCGGGTCGACGCCATTGCTCATGGCCTCTACCCTGTCAGCGCATTCAGGTCCCATTTTGCGGAACAGGTCCGCTTCATTTTCGGTGACAAAGAATGAACGCAGGGAGCGCGCCGCCACCCCCCGCTCATAGGCCAGCAGGCGCTCGCCTTCCCGCTGGTAAAGCCATGACATGGGCCAGCGGTGGTTGGCCGCGTAGGCCGTCCATTTGGCTGAGTCCACATCCACAAAATCAACCAGCATGGGCGGGTTGGCGGATCCAGCCCTTGGCTCCATGTATTGCGCCATGACGGATGAAAAAATGACGGTGGCGTCGATCTGGTTGTCAGCCAGCGTGTGCTTGACCCAATCGTGCAGCCCGGCGTTACGGTAGTAGCGCAAGCCCAGTGCTTCGTGCGTCAACAGGCCGCTGAGACTGCGCAATTTGGCGGTGAATGGCCTCAACCGCGCCACATGCAAATCAGGACACAGCTTTCGCACGGTATCGATGTGGCCGTCGTCATCGGGGTCGTCCACAAAAGTTCCCAGAAAAACGCGGTGCCGGGCGGCCAAGTGCTTGAGCAAATGGTAAGACCGCACCTTGTCGCCCTTGTTGGGCGGGAAAGGCAAACGGTGTACCAGGTAAAGCAGATTTCCCATGGTGTCTGCTCAGCCGAGGTTGCGCACCACAAACGGCCCTAGCCAGTTTGCAAGGCCAATGGGCATGCGCCGCCAGGTTTCAATCAGCAGCTTGTACTTGGCATTGGACGGGTTGTTTTGCGGTATGGCATCGCGCTTGTACAGGCAGTACTCGTAGCGCAGCGGCGTGGGCTCAAAGCCCCAGTTCTTTTTGAAGGCGTACGAGCCGGTGCCTTGCTTGCTGCGGCCGTAGTCAAACACCTTCAGGCCGCGCGCGCAGGAGCGCCGCATGAGTTCCCAATATTTGAAATCATTGGCGGCCAGGTGACGTGCCGACTCGTCGTCACCGGCGTAATAGGGGAGCACCTCATCGCGAAAATAGAAACTCATCACGCTGCTGAGCACTTGGCCATCCGGCCCGGCAACGGTCATCACTTCGCAGTCGGCGCCAAACTCACTTTGCAGGGCCTTGAAGTAGCGTTTGGGCATGGCCGGGGTGCCGTGGCGGTGGACATTGTCGGCATACAGGGCGAAAAACCGGTCTACTCCCGTGTCGATGTCGCTGGTCAGGCCGTTCTTGATGCCTTTTCGAACCATGGCGCGCTGCTTGCGCGGGATTGCCAGCATATTGGCCTCTTCATCCGGCGCAATGCTTTTTCGGAAAGTGACGTAAAGATCCTGCGCAGGCCAGTCTGCGTGGCGCTGGTTGACATTACGCAGCTCAAGATGCGCCACCCCAAGACGGGTTGCGATTGACTGCGCCTCGCGCTCAAGCGCGTCTGCCGCCTCATCGTTTGCGGCAGCGACCCCGCCGTACACAGCGAAAGGAAGGCTGACCAGCGAATTGCCAAATAGCCAGCTATTGACATGCGCAAGCGGCAAGACGCCCTGGATTTCGCCACCTGTTTCGGCATACAGAAAGTACGTCTCATGCCGAAAAACATCCCGCACGATCCTCTGCCAGCCCGCGCGGTGAAAAAAAGTCGCCTCGGGACACTGCATGACAAACTTGTCCCAACGTGAGGCAAGTTCGGTGTCTTCCTTCTTAAGGCGCTTGACGGTCAGCAAATCAAACTCGGGCAACCGCCGCCCCGCCAGCAATACTGCGCCGAAAAACTTCGTCCATGCGGCCCCATTTGAAGTCGTCGAGCAATTGGGCCAGTTTGCCCTCCATGCGGGAAATATTGACGTAGTGCCGGAAACGCGTTTTACGGCTGATGCCTTCGACGCGAGGTTGGGCGACGTCGATTTCCCAAGGATGAAAGTAGAAAATGCCAGGCTGTTGATCTGAGTCATTGACACGCTTGAGCATCCAGCGGGACAGCGCGTAGGGGAGCAATCGAAAATAGCCACCCCCGCTCGAAGGCAAATTGCGACCCAGCGCCCGCAGGGTCGTCACCGGAATTTCAACCAAGCCTGGACGCACGCTGTAGGCAAAGCGTGGGGAGTCGGGCATGCCGTAATGGTCATGGCGGATGGGATAAACACTGGAGCTGTAACGGTACCCGGCCCGGTCAAGGCAGTCGAAGGCCCACAGATTGCCAGCACCAATGGAAAAACTGGGCGCCCGATAGCCCTTGACTTCCGTGCCGCACAGATCCTCCAAAATGACTTTTGCCATTTGGACGTCAGCAAAAAAGGCGTCTTGTGTCAGATCGCTGGCACGCTCATGGCCGTAGCCATGACTTGCGATTTCATGCCCCTGTTCTGCAATCTGCCGTATAAGCTGCGGATACCGCTCGGCAATCCAGCCCAATGTAAAGAATGTTGCCTTGGTTTTGTTGACAGACAACATCTCCAGGATCCGGGCGACATTGTGCTCAATCCGGCATTCCCGGGAGTTCCATTCAGAACGCTTGATGTGGGGCGCAAATGCCGAGACCTGAAAATAGTCTTCCACGTCGATGGTCAGGGCATTTATCAACGGGCCGGGAGCCGTACTGTCGGACATGTCAATATGCTCCGTCAATGCGCTAGCTGCGGAGTTGGTAGCTGCGATGGCGGTTTCAGCCATTGCCACAAGTCTGCCGCAATCCGCTCAGCGGCATGGCCATCCCACAACTCTGGAACACGGCCATGTTTGCCTCTGCCCGCCAGAATTTCGTCAACCTGGTGGATGATCGCATCCCGGTTTCTGCCCACAAGAATATTGGTGCCCTGTTCGACAGTAATAGGCCGCTCAGTGTTCTCACGCAGGGTCAGGCAGGGCACGCCAAGCGCGGTGGTCTCTTCCTGCAAACCGCCCGAATCGGTCAGCACCAGGCTTGCGCCAGCCATCAAACCGAGCATTTCAAGGTAGCCCTGCGGTGGCAGCAAAACCATCTTTGCTGGATCCACCAGACCCAGCAGGTTGAAGCGCTGAATATTGTTGCGGGTGCGCGGGTGCAAGGCAAAAACCAGCGGCACTTTGGCCGCCACCTCTCCCAAAATCTCCAGCATTTCCCGGAGTGTGTCTGGCTGGTCGACATTGGAAGGCCGGTGCAATGTGACAACGCCATACCCACTTGCATGTTCCAACACCGATGCATCCGCCTGACAGCCGACCAATGTGTCGCGGGCGCTGCGGGCACGGGGTTTGCTGGCCAGGAGTGAATCAATCATTACATTGCCCACAAACCACACCCTTTCCGCCGGGATGCCTTCAAGGCCCAGGTTGCCCAGCGCGCTGCGCTCAGTGGTGTACAAGCGGTCGGCAATCTGGTCCGTCAGGATGCGGTTGATTTCCTCGGGCATGGAGCGGTCATAACTTCTCAGCCCGGCTTCCACGTGGGCTACGGGAATGCCTTTTTTGACGGCCACTAGGGTGCAGGCCAAAGTCGAATTGACATCCCCCACGACCAGCACGCAAGAGGGATTGTGTCCGTCCAAAACGGGCTCAAAGCGCCGCATCACCTCTGCCGTCTGGACAGCGTGGGTGGCGGAACCTACTTCGAGGTTGATGTCGGGCCGGGGTAGATCCAGCTCCTCAAACAGACGGTCACTCATGTCTTTGTCATAGTGTTGCCCGGTGTGCACCAGCAACACAGGAATGGGTGGCACATGTGACTTCATGGCGCGCAAGATAGGCGCCATTTTCATGAAATTGGGGCGGGCACCCACGACACAGATCACAGGACCCAGGCGCACTGCGGCTGCCGCATCGTTCATGGGCCACCTTCGTCGTACATGTCTTTCTGGGGTTTTTTGACCGCAGTGACAAGCTTTTGCAGCATTGTCAGCACCTCCAGATTGACTCGCTCCAGGCGAAGAAGGCTGCGTTCAAGCCGCATGAGACGATCTCCGTAACGCTCTGCGCCCAAGGTGTCTATTTTTTTGGATATGCCATCGACAAGATCAGACTCAAACTGAAGGCTTGAGAGGTCGATGTCAAATCGGCCATCGACCTTGCGCATTTCCGCTGGATCGCCATCGATCGGCATTGGGGCCGAAGTACGATAAAACGATCCCCCGGACTCCTCCTGGATTTCCGACACAACTTCGTTAACGTCATCAATTGAGAAGTTGTTTTTCTCACTCAAAAACCCCAGCAGAAGCAGCCGATCTGCTATTGAATTGATACGCCGTGGAATGCCGCCGCTGGCTTTATGGATGGCTTCAAACGCTTCCACGTCAAAACTGGGTCGGCCTTGGGACCCGGCACATTTGAGCCGATGCTCCATGTAGCCGCGCGTTTCGTCCTTGTCCATTGGGCCGATATGGCAGGTGGCTGTCACCCGCTGGCGCAACTGCTGCATGTTGGGGCTTTGCAGAATCTCCCGGAATTCCGGTTGCCCCACAAGAAAAGTCTGAAGCAGCGCCTGCTTTCCAAACTGGAAGTTGGATAGCATGCGCAACTCTTCGACCGCCCGCGCTGTCAGGTTCTGCGCTTCGTCAACGACGAGCAGGCAGCGCTTCCCCTGGCTGGTCTGGGTTACGAGAAAGGCTTCCAGGGACATCAGCAAATCTGACTTCGAGATGTCTTTGACAAGCACGCCAAAAGCGGCTCCAACCATCCTCAGCGTGTCTTCAGCATCTAGCTGGGTGCTTACAAGATTGGCTGCGACGACCGCGTTTGTATCCAGGCTTTCAAGCAATCCGCGCACAATCGTGGTTTTGCCAGCCCCGACCTCGCCTGTGATGACAATGAAGCCCTCGTTGCGCTGCACACCATACTCAAGGTAGGCCTTGGCACGGCGGTGCTGCTTGCTGCCAAAATAAAAGCTGGGATCGGGGTTGAGTTGAAACGGTTTGCTGTTCAACCCGTAAAAAGCTTCATACATGGCTTAGAACTGCACATTCAACGCGCCGGTGACGGCTGACTCTGTATAGGGCGACGTGCTGTTTTCAAAAACAACTCGGCGAGCACTTAGAACGGCCGTAGATTGCCGGGTCAGCCTGGTCGACACGCTGACATTGACTGATTTTGTCGATGTGTTTTGCAAACCGAAGCCATCCGTGGCTTTTTGGAGGGATGCAAGAACGTTAAATGAGGCATTAGGGGTCAACCGGTGTGCGTAGCTCACGCTGATCCCATTTTGACGTACTGCCCCGGAATTCGCCAGATCGTCATTGGCAAGACCGACGCTGCCAAGCCTTGATCCGTCGCTTCTGTTGGCGATGAAGGTCAAAGTGTCCCGCAAACCCAACAGCCCAAAGGAAAAGTCTTGCCGGCGCTGCAGCGAAGCAGCCTGCGTCAGAAAACCGCTGACTACTGAAGTGTTGGGGTTGATGCCATTGGCCTGCAAAAAATTGTTGACCAATGCAGCCCTCAAGATGGGGTCTGGCTCGATCGAGGCAAATTGGGAAAAATAAAGGTCATAAGTTGATCCCAATACAGTCAAACCATTTCCGATAGGCGTCACTGTGATATCTTTTGAGTCACTGAATCTCCATACGGTTCGCGGAGTTCTATGTTCAAAACTGACGGTATGAGACTCCCCAAAGGATCGGTTTTGCCTGAATGCAGAAAGCTTGGTGGTTTCCCGCGGGATCCAATTGATGCCGAATCCAGAGGTAAAGGCGCTTTTCCTGTCGACTGTCGTGAAGTTGTTCGCTTCCTGGCCGCCTGTGACCGAGAAATTCAACTGGGGGTTTATGGGGTAGGTTAAGGTGGCATTGACACGATCAGATTGGGTCGAACGCCCTGGGCGGTAGTCGATATTTTGCCGACTCGCATCCAACGCCCACCCCAGATTGACAGACGGTACTCTGCCGCCGAGTTTAACCAACGCTTCGTTGGTCGTGACATCAGACACCAGTGCCGAAGCGCTGCGGTTGGTGGTCAAGGTGTAGCGCGCTTCATAATCGGCAAAGGTCGACAGCCTGCCGCGCAGGTAAGGCGACAGCCGGAAGCTTCTTGTTTCTGCAAAATTTGGATTGATGCTCAAATTGCTGGGAGATTGGACGCCAAATGCAGAAATCGCCTGCTGAGAGATGTTGCCGCCAAAATCAAGATAGGCCCAGTTTTCAACAGCTTCAAAGGTGCCTGTAGTATTCAGCGCATTTTGCGACCTTCTGCCTGAGGAATTTTGGGCGTACAGCGTTTCATGCAAAGAATAGTCAAAAAAAACCTTGGCCCGCCCGCTGTTCCCTGAGATCACTATGCCGGGGCTGATGTCTGTGATCTGTTCGGCCCGTCGACCTGTGCTTGCAAGTGCGACATTATCGGTAAAGGTCTCAGTGACTGACAATCGCGGAACTACTGAAAAACTCCGCTTGGGCCCTGCGCCTTGAGAACCTGTTTCTTGCGAGAAAGCACCCACAGCCGCTACGGAAAAGAGTAAACCAATACTTGCGGGAACGAGTCCCATTGTTCCGTTCTCTCGAAAGATTAAGCGCGGCATTGAGGTTCAGATGGAGAGAGTTCACTCTCGCTGGGGTTGCTGGCCATAGCCGTAACTACCGTAGCCGTAGCCATAACTACCATAGCCATAACCATAGCCGCCATTTGAAGCGGTTCGCGCCTGATTGAGAACCAGCAACTTCACTGGACACGAGTGAATGGCGGAAAGTGCGTTTTGAACGTCCGCTTGCAGCGTGGTTTCGGCCCGCACCACCATCACGATTTGCCCCATATGGGAAGCGAGAACTCGTGCTTCAGTGGTGAGCAGCAGCGGTGGTGAATCGAAAATCACAATTCGATCAGGATATCGGCTTGCCACATTCTTCAGCAGGCGAATCATTGCGTCACTGGCCAAAAGCTCGGTCGCACGTTCATGCGGCGTTCCGCTTGGCAAGATGCTTAATTTGTCAATATTGGTCTTAAGCAATACGCTCGACATGTCGATGGACTCATCAAGCACAAGGTCTAGCAAACCAGGGCTTGGAGGCAGCCCCAGCACCCGCAATACAGAAGGCCGCGCCACATCGGCGTCTACCAGCATCACTGTATTGTCAAGTTCAGTGGCAATGCTCAAGGCTAAATTGATGGCCGTAAAACTTTTTCCTTCTCCTGCAATCGCACTTGTGACCATGATGAGATTGCCATTGGCAATGACGGACGCTCCTTTGCCCATTGCATTGCTGATCAGCGGCCGCTTTATGACCCGGAACTGATAGGCAATCTGTGACCGCGGCGCGTTGGGGCTGACGATCCCAGCCGCGGCAAGAGCATCCAGATCAATTTGCACCCGTCGCGACACAGACGCCTGTACCGGTGCTGGCCCTGCTGGTGGTAGCTCAGCAATTGCAGGGGCCAT
>JANYJD010000080.1 GCA_025358555.1 Rhodoferax sp. | reverse complement strand
GTTTCTGGCGCCCGCAGGCGTGCCGCGCGACATCGTGACCCGCCTGAATTCCGAGGTCGCCAAAGCCGTCAACTCACCCGACATAAAGGCAAGGTTCGAAGCCCTGGGCATCGAGCCCGTGGGCAATTCGCCCGACGCCGCAGCGAAGTTTCTGGACGATGAAATCGCGAAATGGGCTAAGGTGATTGGGGTGGCTGGGGTGAAGGCGGAGTAGGTAGGGTGGGTGGGTTGAATAGGTTGAAGTGGCTGAATGGGGCAGGGGAGTTCGTTCCTGCTCGCCTCTTGGCGCTACCGAGGTGGCGTCACTTCAGCGGTTTCTCTTCAGACTCCTCAGGCGCTGCTTCGTCGGGGATCTTGGCAGTGTCAGACGCATGGTGTTCCATGTGCGTCTTCTTGCCAGGCTGGGGCGTTTTATCGGAGCCGGGTGCGATTTCTTCGTCGCGATGTTTCTTAGCCTGCTGCACCTTTTTGTCGTGGGCTATGTTACGTGGGTCGGTCATTGCATCAACTTTCTAATAGTGGACCCTCATTGTTCATCGACACAACTGCGGCTCAGGTAGGACATCAAGACGTTCTGACAAAGACTGGATGCACATCTGAAGCGGATTACCTTTGTACACACACTTGCATAATTTGTGAATTGGCAAAATTCGAAGCGTTAATTCATTGCAGACTCACCCAGAGCGCTCCCCAAAGGACAAAAATGCCCCACACACTCTACCGAAACTTCACCACACAAGCCGAAATCGACGCGCAGTACAACGCGGGGGCCTCAGTGCCCGACGCTGCGGCTTGCATGCGGCACTACGCGGACCAAGCCAAGCGCGCGCGCGCGACTTTGCCTTGCCTGCTTGACGTGCCTTATGGCGCGACGCTGGATGAGACGCTGGATATTTTTCCGGCGGCCGAGCCGAATGCGCCGGTATGGGTGTTCATCCACGGGGGCTACTGGCGGGCGCTATCGTCAAAAGACTTCAGCGGCGTGGCGCTGGGGCCGCAGGCGCTGGGGTTCACCACGGTGGTGGTGAATTATTCGCTGTGCCCTTGGGTGACGATTGACGAGATCGTGCGCCAAGTGCGCGCCAGCCTTGCCTGGGTGGTGCGTAACATTGCAAACCACAACGGCGACCCGGTGCGCATTGTCCTGGGTGGCCATTCTGCGGGCGGGCATTTGACGGCGATGGCATTGCAGACGCCGTGGGCCGAGCGCTATGGCTTGCCTGACAACCCGATTGCCGCCGCCGTGCTGGTCAGCGGCATTTACGACCTGCACCCGCTGCGCTACAGCTATCTGCAGCCTGCTATTCAACTGGACGATGGTGTGATCCAGCGCAACTCGCCGGGGCTCAGGGTGCAGGCCACGCCAACGCCGCTGCTGGTGACTTGGGGCGCGCAGGAATCGGCTGAATTTGCGCGGCAGTCAACGGATTTTCACAAGGGCTGGGTGGCCAGTGGCGGGCGATCTGAACTGCTGTCGCAAGAGGGTGCCAATCACTTTTCTGCCGTTCACGGGTTTGAAGATGCCGCGAGCCCGTTGTGCCAGTGGATGGCGCGGGCAGTGCGATGACGAGTCAGCCGGGCAGCTTGGCCTTGAGGCCTGCGCAATAGTCCTTCGCTGGCACGGGCGCTGCCGGCCAGACCGCGTCGTAGTCTGATGCTTTGCCGCCAGCACCAGGCGCACCGCCAGCCACCAGCAAGACAGACTTTGTTTTCAAACCAGGCGGCAGATGCTGAGGCACGCCGAGCGTGCGGTCCACGTGCCCGCTGCCGGCCAGCAGGACGACAGTTTTTGCGGCATTGCCAGCATTGACGGCACTGCCAACATTGCCGGTGTTGAGGGTACTGGCTGGCAGCGTGGGAACTGTAGCCGCAGCATTGCCATGCGCCTGAACAACGGCATTCGCCATCGCCACATCACGCGCAATCTGGATGCGCGTCATGGGCGAAATCTGACTCTCGGGCAGCAGGTCGCAGTGGCCCAGGCGAATCAGCTGTTGCTGCGCTTTCAAGGCCGGGCCGTTCAGGCGCTGGTCCAGATCGGGCTGCTGCATGGCCGCGCCCATTTGCGCACGCGGCATGTTGGCGCCCATGACCGGCACGCCCGCGCGCACTGCCGCCATGATGGCGGGGGCGTACGTGGCCCAAGGCCAGGCCTTTTCGTCCCATTTCAGCGCGGCGCTCACGGTGTCTTCGCTGGCCGCTGTGTCATATGTGCTGCCGTTTTTGACAAGGTTTGCCGTGCTGTTGCCCTGCATCGCCATCTCCAGCACTACAGCGGCCAGCGCGCCGCGCGATGCCAGGGCTTCAATCACCTCGCGGTGGATGCGCTGGTGGTCTGGCGCGTCGTGCTGCTCGCCCAACAGCAGCGCGTCCAAAGGCAGCAGGGCCTGCACGCGCTGGGCAACATCGGCGAGGGGCTGGGGGGTGGTGTCAGGTGTGGCAGAGGAAGATGGGCTGGCGCATCCCGCCAGCGTGATGGCGGCCAGCAAGACGCTGTGTGAGACAGCGCGTTTGACGGCAAAGAGGCGTGGATTGGTTGGCAGAAGCACGTGGGTCTGCGGGCCTGCGCTGGCTGTTGGATGCGGTTCAGGCATTGATCGGATGCTGAATGCGAAATGATATATATTTAATAGCTAAATATGCATGCTACACAAGGGCTACAGGCATTTTTATGCTCACTGAAGTGACTGGGCAGCCAGTGCGCCACCACAGAATCAATGCACCACCACCGGGTTCTGCGCCAGCTCGGCGTACTGCTCCAGCGTGTCTTCCACTTCTTCCTGGGTTGGGGTTTTGAGTTGCCAGGCCGAGATGTGCATCTGGAACAGTTCGGCCCACGAGCCATCCAGATAGACCTCTTTGCCCGAGCGTTTGTCCACAATCTCAAAGCCGTGGCGCGCCAGCACCGGCACATTGAGCACCGGGATGGCAGCGTTGGCGTCGGCCACTACGGCATTGGCCAGCATGTGCGTTACCGAGTAGGTGTCAGAGTCGTAGAGCGTGTGCATTGTGTTGGTGGGGTCCGCAAGTGTGGCTAGTGGCTGCTATCACATGGCCGCTTTCGGCGGAAATTCAAGTCAATAGGCTAGCCTATCAGGGTTTTGGGCGGGATAGCGACAAAGGGCTTTGTTTAATGCTTCTGAATCATGGGCAACGCGCCCCGGGGACTGGCGGGCCTCAAGGTCATGGCACCTCTGTGGCGCGCCAGGCTTGGTCCACAAAATCACCGTTGGCCTGGGTGAAGCGAATGCGGGCGGGCAAATACCCAAGCATGGGTGCCAGCCAGAACTCGGTCTTCACGTCAAATTCGCGGCTGAAGCCGCGCGTCAGTTTCAACGCGGTCAACTCGCCGCCGGGCAGGTAAAGCTTTTCTTCGCCATCCACCGTGATGACCCAGACTTCGGTGGCGCGCGGGCCGATGATCTGCAGGCTGATGGTGGTGCCTGCGGGGTATTTTGCCGGCTCGGCGGCGATCATGGAGCCCAGTTGCACGAACACGCTGACACGGTCCTGCGCGCCGCTTTGCAACGGGGCTTCGGGCGTGTTGGCGCTGAAGGTGACACGCTGGCGGTCGCGGTCAAAGTGGGCGGCCACCTCGGTGCGGGTTTTGTCCGCATAGCGCAGCGGCGCCAGCCCGTCAGCGGTCATGCGGCCGGTGCTGGTGAACTGGCGTGAGCCAATCAGGAAAGCGCCCACCTCCAGCCGCGCCTCGTAGGTGCTGCCATCTTGCAGCCACAGCAGCTCGGCGCGGGCGGTGTAGCTGAGGTTGCCTTTGCCACCCGTGACGTTGTATTTGAGCCGCACCGAGCCGGGCACGGTGTAGGCCGTGGTGGGCGCGTTTGGGGCTGACGGCGGTGCTGCTGCCAACGCTTGCGATCCCGGGGGCACGGGCGCTTGCGCTGCAGCCAATCCAGACGTCTCAGCGCTGCTGGCTGCCGACGCGGGCAAGGCTGGCAGGGGCACCGGGCCGACAGCGGCGGCTGATTCTGTTACTTCATTATTTATAGCTGCTCCTGCATAAGGGACGAGGGCTACAGCCTGATTTTGTTGTGAATTTTGGCTTGAGTCGGTGTTGTTGACCTCTGCAGGCGTGGCGTCAGCACTCGGGCGGATGACTGGCTTTTTGGGCTGTCTGACAGCCACTTTGACGGGTGCTTTTTCGGTCGCGGGCGTTGCCGTGACGGAAGGCGGTTCGCTGCCCGGCGGTGACGCTGGTTTGATCTCGATCACGCGGGTGGAGAAGGCCCGCGTCACTTTGTTTTCACTGGCGCGCAGCGACAAAGACGTGCCTTGCAGCACCAGCGCGTGGGCCAGCAGCACGGCCAAGGTCAGCGCCGCCAGCGTCTTGAAGGGCATGGCAGAAGCTTGCGTGACGGCCGTGCTGTTGCCTTGTACAGCGCTGTGCGGCTTGCTCAAGCTGCAATGCCTCCGGGTGCACTCACGGCCTTGATGCGCGGCGCAATGCTACCCATATTGCCACCCGTATTGCCACCCGTTAAGCCACGCAATGACGCCAGCCCCGCTACAGATTTGCTGCCCAAATCGTGCGACAGCGCCGCCGCCGCCGCCTGCAGGCGCGTAGCGACCGCGCCATCCCACGCCGCGTCAAACGCCGGCGCGGAACCCAGCGCCACAATGCCCAACACCATGTGGCCGTCAGAATCAAACACCGGCGCGCAAAAACCGCACACACCCTGCAGCAGCGTGTCCACCACCCGGGCCAGGCCCAGCGTTCGCACTTCCTGCAGAATTTTCTCGAGCTCAGGCGCGGTGCGCGGCAAATCGGCGCGGCCTTGCTGGCGGGCTTGGGCCAGCTCGTCAGCCAGCAGCGGCGCAATCGCTTCCCTGGACACATGCGCCGCAAAGCAGCGGCCTGGGGCGCTGGAGAGCAGCGGCATCACGTCACCCAGACGCAGGCTCACGGTGACGGCCTGCGGCGACCCTTCCCAATGCACAATCGTCGGCCCCCGGTTGCCCCACACTGCCAGCGCCAGCGTGTGGCCGATTTGCAGCATCAGCGGGCCAATGCGCTCGCGTGCCAGCTTAACCGCATCAAGCCTCGACAGCGAAGCAAGCCCTAACTTTAGCGACGCAGGCCCCAGGTCGTGATAGGTGGTGGACGCGTCCTGCACCACCAGCCCCAAGCGCTGAAAGCTCACCAGATAGCGGTGCGCCTTGGCCGCGCTCATGCCTGCCCTTGAGGCCAGGTCGCGCAGCATCAGCAGCCCCACGGCGCGTGCCAGCACTTCCAGCAGGGCAAAGCCAACTTCGACGGACTGGATGCCTGCGCGGGTTTTGATCAGTTGGACGGCCATCGGCATGTGGGATGTTGGAGCGGCTGGAAAGTTCTGACGGGCAAAGTTTGGGGGGCCAAGCACAGGGCACATGGACTGCGTTTCGACTCCGATTAGTACAATCAGTTTACCGATACGCAACCCGCAGCCTACAACTGATTGCAAGCCAATCCAGCTGACGGCGCCACCACCCCATACCACCCCATGAAACTTGCTACCTACAAAGACGGATCGCGCAACGGCCAACTCGTCGTCATCTCGCGCGACCTCAAGCTTGCCCATTATGCGACCGGCATCGCCGAGCACATGCAGCAAGTGCTGGACGACTGGAACTTCATCTCGCCCCAGTTGCAGGACCTGTATGACAGCCTGAACCGGGCGGGTTCAGACAGCTCCAGCATCGCTGGAATCGCCCGCCACGCCTTCCCGTTCGATCCCAAAATGTGCATGGCCCCGCTGCCGCGCGCGCACCAGTGGGCCGACGGCTCGGCCTACATCAACCACGTAGAGCTGGTGCGCCTGGCCCGCAATTCCGAAGTGCCGGCCAACTATTACACCGAGCCGCTGATGTACCAGGGCGGTAGTGACGACTTCTTAGGCCCGTGCGATGACGTGCCGTTTGCCGATGAAGCCTGGGGCATCGACTTTGAGGCCGAGTTGGCAGTCATCACCGGCGATGTGCCCATGCGCTGCACGCCTGAGCGCGCGCTGGACGGCATCCGCCTTATTCTGCTGGCCAACGACTGGAGCCTGCGCCACCTCGTACCCGACGAGCTGGCCAAGAGCTTCGGCTTTCTGCAAAGCAAGCCGGCCACAGCGTTTAGCCCGGTGGCGGTGACGTTGGATGAGATTGCAGACGCTTGGGATGCAGGCCGCGCCAGCCTAAGCGTGCAAAGCACCTGGAATGGGCGCAAAGTGGGCCTGTGCGATGCGGGCAAGGAGATGACTTTTCACTTTGGCCAGCTCATCGCCCACCTGTGCAAAACCCGTAACGTGCGGGCAGGCAGCATCATCGGCAGTGGCACCATCAGCAACCGTGCGGTTGAGAAGAATGGCAAAAAAGATTGGGTCAATGGCTATAGCTGCATTGCCGAAAAACGCGCCATAGAAACTATTCTGGACGGCAAGCCCGCCACCGACTACATGAAATTTGGCGACACCATCCGCATCGAGGCCAAGGGACGCGATGGGCACAGCATGTTTGGCGCGATTGAGCAGAAGGTGGTTGAGCTGGGGTGAGCGGGATTGGGCAAGGCTGACCCGGGCTGATCCGGCTGGTTCGGCTTATCTGGTTGACTTGGGCTGGTTTCGGTGAGCTTCGGTTGATGCCCCGGCGTCAGTGTCTCGCCTAACCTACCCTTGCTCAAACCACGTCTGCAGCGGCAACCCGCCGGTGCCCAGCACCAGCGGCCTGCACTGTGGGTTGCGCTTGCAAAACGCGTCCAGCCCGCCGGTATTGCCGGGGTTTGCGCCGCTCTTCACCTCAAAGGCGAATAGCTCGCCCTGGTGGCGCAGCACGTAGTCCACCTCATGGGTGCCGTCGCGCCAATAGTGAATGAGCGGCTGGGTGCTGCTGTGCTCCACGTGGCGGGCCAGCAGCTCTGCGCCTACGGCGCTCTCAGAAATGCGACCCCAAAGCTCGGGCGTAGCCCGCAGGCGCGCAAACTCAAACCCCTCGGTAGTGGCGATTGCGCCCATGAGCGCGGTGTTGAACACCTGCAGCTTGGGGCTGGAGCCACGCTGGCGCACAGCCTGGCCCGCAAACTTTTGCAGGCCGCACACCATGCCTGCGCCTTCGAGCAAATGCAGGTAGTGGGCCAGGGTGGTGCTGTTCCCCGCGTCGGTCAACTGGCCCAGCATTTTCTGGTAGCTGAGCTCCTGCCCGCTGTAGCGGCAAGCCAGGTCGAACACGCGGCGCAGCAGGGCGGGCTTTTGCACCGGGCTCATCAACAGCACTTTGCTGATAGTGGTTTCTATCAGCGCATCGCGCACATAGGCGGCCCAGCGCTGGGGCTGGCCGATCAGGCTGGCAGCGCCGGGGTAGCCGCCATAAAAAATGAACTGGTCCAGCGTCAAGCCAAACGCCTCGCGCATTTCTGCAAAGCGCCAATGGCCCAGGCGCGTCATCTCAAAGCGCCCGGCCATGCTCTCAGTCAGGCCGCGCGCAATCAGCAGGGGCGCAGAGCCCAGCACCACCGCGCGCACGTCGCGCCCGGTGCGGGTGTCTTCGTCCCACAGGCGTTTGACTTCTTCTGTCCAGCCCGGGAGTTTTTGCACCTCGTCCAGCACCAGCACGCAGGCCCCCGCCTGGGCTGCCAATGCGCGCGCCACCTCCCACTGCGCTTGCAGCCAGCTGCCGCCCACCAGGCCGGGGTTGTCGGCGCTTACGCTGTGCTGCGCAACGGGTTTGCCGGGGCGCTGGGCCAGACTGCCAAGCGCCTGACGCACCAGGGTGGTCTTGCCCACTTGGCGCGGGCCTGCCACCACCTGCAAAAAGCGGCGAGGCTCCTGCAGGCGGGCAACAAAGGCGTTCAGAACACCACGGCGGATTTCATTTCCCATAAATTACTCAGTCGATTGAGTTATTTTACTCAACCGATTGAGTAAAACAATAGCCAACATGGATTCAGGCTTTAAATCAGTCACCAAAGCCAAAACCAGCGCAACCGCAGTACTGTCCCGAATGGGTACGCCGCACCGTCCGCTCGCGCCCTGCGAGCCAGCCTCAATTGCCCCTGTGCTCGTTACGCCCGCACCACAATCGGAAACTGCGCCATCAAGCCATCGCTGCCGGGTTTGAACGCCGCTGTCACCGCCGCGCGGTCGGCCTCCCCCATGCGCCGCCAGATGCCGTCACGCGCATTGCCGGGGTCGCCTTCCACGTAGAGCTGCGTGGTCAGCAGTTCGCGCGCGCCGAGCTTTACCTTGAAATGGATGTGCGGCGTGCGCCCGGTGTACGGCACCGGGCGAATGGTGCGAAAGCGGTAGCTGCCTTCAGCCCCCACCACCAGGCGGCCAAACCCCTGGAACGCGGGATCGGCACGGCTGCCGTCACCAGGGTGATCGTAATGCCCAGCATGATCAGCCTGCCAGATTTCCACCTGCGCGCCCGCCACGGGCTTGCCGTCAATGTCGGTCACGTTGCCCTGCACCCACACCGCTTGCCCAGCGGCGTAATCCAGCGTGCCGTTGCGAAGCAAATCGTAATCAGAGTCTTTGGGCAACCTGACCGGGTAGAACGGGCCCTCGGTTTGGGACGGCGTGAGCTGGCGCGCCGCTTGGGCTTGGGCGCGGCTGCCCAGCCACAGATACGGCCCTGCGATCAAGGCAACACTGATGGCGCGTCGGCTGAGGGTGCGAATGGGAGGGTGGAATGACATAGTGTTTGCTCCTTACAAGTGTTTTGACGGGTTTAGCGGCGATTTTGTTCAATTTAGGTGCAAAAATAGCCTGTAGCCCCCGTCCAATATGCATAAGTAGTTACTATTTAAATAGCATTCAGACCGTCGCTGCATAAAGCCGAAAAGCCCTGCAAACAAGCGCCAAGCAGAGGATCTCAACCCTGCCCCAGCTGCGCTGCAAACGTCTTGAACCCACGCAGCAGCATCTCCACCGACACGGCCACCAGTATCAAACCCATCAGCCGCTCCACGGCGATAATGAAGCGCTCACCCAGCACGCGCTGGATGCGCTCGGCCAGCAACAGCACCACGGCGCACACGGCCATGGTCACGCTCAGGGCGGCAATCCAGTCCCAGCGACGCTCGGGCGCCTGGCTGACAAGCAGCATCACAGTCGCCAGCGCCGATGGCCCGGCAATTGCAGGAATGGCCAGTGGCACGATTAGCGGCTCGCCTTGTGTGTCATGCGCATCCACCGCCGCCACAGGCGGAAAAATCATGCGCAGCGCAATCAAAAACAGGATGACGCCACCCGCAATTTGCAGCGACAGCGCGCTCAAGTTCATCACCCGCAAAAAGCCGTCGCCCATGAACATGAATGCCAGCAGCAACGCAAACGCAATCATCACTTCACGCAAAATTACCAGCGGGCGCCGCGCAGGTGCTACGTTTTTAAGTGCGTTGGCAAAAATCGGAATATTGCCAAACGGATCCGTGATGAGGATCAGCAGGATGGTGGCAGACAAAAAGTTGTAGGTCATGGCGGGCGGCCAAAAAACGGCGGTGTCGTCCAGGATATCAGGCTGGGGCTGATTTTTAGGCGGACACGTGGTCGATCTTTTGCTGGAATTCCAGCCTGAATGTTTAAACGAGTCACAGGTGGCGGACAGGTTGGTGCCCGTGGTGGTGAGCGGGAAGGCCGGGTGCGGCGATGGCGCAAAGCGCATGCGGTTTTGGCGTGGAATCACGCGCGAACTAAGAAAAACTGGTGCGACTGTTGCTTGAGATTGCAGTAAAGACGGAAGATGAGCCGCGATTTCTCGCCATAGGGAAAATAGAGGAGAAAATTGAAGGGCAAACTGGCAAGAAGCATTGGTCGGCCGTTATTACCTATCGGGGCTCCAGTGTTCGATTGATTTCCGTGCGTCGTGCACGCATTGAAGAGGTGGCACTTTATGAAAGCTAAGAAATTTGAGGCCCAGTTTGACGATGGCGTCGACATCACGGCGTCGTTGGATTTGTCCAAAGCCAGGCGCGTGCTACAGGAGCAGAAAAGAGTGAATGTCGATTTTCCAACCTGGATGATTGATTCACTGGATCGTGAAGCCAGCAAGCTTGGGGTTACAAGACAATCGGTGATCAAAGTCTGGCTTGCCGAGCGTCTTGAGGCGACTACCTCTAACTTGACGTTCCACCGAACGCGCTCAGGTGCCCCGCACCAGCCACCCAGGGAGAGAACGTGAACCTACGAAGCCTGATGAATGACACAGTATTCATTGAGAAGAGTGACCCTTCCCGCCGTGTTCAAGCGAGGGGCAGACTGTAAGTCTCTACGCGGACGGGGTAGTGCAACGGCGACGGTGCAATGCGCATGCGGTTTTGGCGTGGAATCACACGCGAATTGCGAAAAATTGGTACGACTTTCGTCGCGCAATTTTTTTGGGTCCGCAAAGGCTGCTACCGCGCACCTTCCACACGAAGGCGCGGTCGCATTGCGTCATCACCGCACCAAGCGGGGAGGTTGTGGGGTGGGGCGGCGGCCCTCTCCCGCAAACGTTAGATAGTTTTGCCGCAGGTCTGCCAGAATGGGCTAGACAGTCAATAAAGCGCCGGGACAACCTGTGAAAGGCTAGTGGCTGACTGTTGGGAGTTTTATGTCAAGCTTACGCACTAAGGACAGTTCATCCCGACATTGGGTTAGCAACGCACCATGATCAGCGATTACCCATTCGTTCGCTTCAAGTCGGGGGCGCGCGGCTTTCTGGAACGAGCGCGCGAGCACATGTCGGCGTATCGGACGGGCAAGGACGAAGTGCAGCGGGTGTTCTGTGCGGCCCTCGAACTGCGCTTCGGTATCGAAGCTCGCGTTTCGGAGTACCTCAAGGCAGCCATGAGCGACCTTGGTCGCGACCCTGCTGAACTGACTGACTATGTCGCGACTAAGCTCTTGAAACGACTTACTGAGATAGAACCTACCTACCAGCACCCTGCCGTTCTGAGATTAACGAACGAACACAGCGGGCGGCACACAGTTTTGGAGTTCACACCAGTGACCCCGCAACTCGCTGGTTTGCACGGCAAGCTCGGTGAGTTGTTGCACTACAAGTTCTTTCTGAATAACAAGCACTGGCAAATGAAAAAACCAATGGGTGGTGAGCCGCACCGAAGCATCGGTGACTTCGCAACGTTAGTGAACGATGGGATTTCGCAACTCGCGGCACACTGCTTGGACATATGCGATTTACGGAGATCGTAAGCGAGGTACTAGTCGAGAAGAGCGAGGGCAGTGAGTTACAGGTATTTCGATGCAAATATCCCGGTGCTCGAATGCGCTGCATGTATTCGTAACCGTGTTGTCCGTCACGTTTAACCCCAACACAGATCATCCGTTTCGTACCTATCCACGCCGTTCACCCACCCACCCCGCAGGTCGCGGCGGTTGGGTCAGGTGACCGGGCTTCCGGATGAAATGTGCGCGGTACTGGCTTTGAACTGATAAAAAAGTGCCCAAGCGAAAGCTTGACGCATTTTTAGCTCCGCTAGTAAACCGAATTCGCGCGTGCTTTCATCCGGAAACCGCAGCACCTGGCCCTGTCGCCGCGACCGGACCACAATGCACCAAAATTAAGGATAAATTCAACGTTGCGTAATCCACGTTATCAAATCAACCAGCCCCTCACCATGACCCCAGACCGCTATCAAAAATACCAAACCCTCCACATCACCCGCCGTGGCAAAGACAACGCGGTGCTAGACATCCAGATGCGCGCCGATGGTCCGGGCGGCAATGGCAAGTTACCGACCTCAGGCCATGCCGGCCATTGGGAGCTGAGCGAGATATGGCGCGATGTCGGTGCCGATGACTCGGTGCGCTGCGCGGTGCTGCGCGGCGACGGTATGGGCTTTTCGGGCGGTGGCGATCTGGCCCTGGTGCAGGACATGGCAGACGATTTTGCCGTGCGCACCCGCGTGTGGAAGGAGGCACGCGACCTGGTTTACAACGTCATCAACTGCGACAAGCCGATTGTGAGCGCGATGCATGGCCCGGCCGTGGGCGCGGGGCTGGCGGCGGGCCTGCTGGCCGACATTTCGATCGCCACCAAGACCGCGAAAATTGTGGATGGCCATACCCGCCTGGGCGTAGCGGCCGGCGACCACGCAGTCATCGTGTGGCCACTTTTGTGCAGCATGGCCAAGGCCAAGTACTACCTGCTGTTGTGTGAGCCCATCACGGGCGCCGAGGCCGAGCGGATTGGTCTGGTGTCGCTGGCCGTGAACGACGACGAGCTGCTGCCCAAAGCTTACGAGGTGGCCGACCGGCTGGCCGCTGGCAGCCCCACCGCCATCCGCTGGACCAAGTACGCGTTGAACAACTGGCTGCGCCAGGCTGGGCCGAACTTCGACACGTCACTGGCACTGGAGTTCATGGGCTTTGGCGGGCCGGACGTGCGTGAAGGTGTGGCGTCTTTGCGTGAAAAAAGGCCGCCGGATTTTTCGCAGCGGCCTTGATGCTCATGAATGCAGTATACTATATTAATAATAGCTAACTATGTACTGTGGACAAGGGCTAAAGCCGTTTTTACTTAGCATTTGAGTAGTTCACCGGCATCCAGGCATAGCCCGCGCCCTCAGTGCGTACGCGGCCAATGCCGGGGAATGAGACGTGCGTTGCCGCAAACAGAAAGTGCTCCTTGGCAGCCTGCGCGTAAAACTTTTTACGTTGCACCGCAGCCATTTTGGAATCGCCGTCAAACTGGATGGTGACACTGGGCTGGGCAAACTGTACAGCGGCCACGTGCATCAGGTCGCCAATCACCACCAGCTTCTGGCCCTTGCTTTCAACCACATAAGTGCTATGGCCGGGCGTGTGCCCGCCGGTGAACACGGCCTTGATGCCGGGCACCAAGTCGGTGTTGCCTTCAAACGGTTTGTACTTGCCGGCCGCGACATACGGGTTGACCGAAGCCTGCGCACCCTGGAAGAATCCTTTCATTGCCTCGGGGGCCTTGGCCAGGTTGTCCTTGCTCAGCCAGAAGTCGGCGTCGCGCTTGTCCGAGCGCACGATGGCGTTGGGGAACGCCAGCTTGTCGCCCGCCATCAGCCCGCCCACGTGGTCGGGGTGCATGTGCGTCACGTAAATTTCATCGACCTGCTCTGGCGTGTAGCCCGCTGCCTTGATGCTGTCCTGCAAGTTGCCCAAGGTGGGGCCAAACAGTTTGGCAGCGCCGGTGTCAATCAGCACCAGCTTTTCGCCGGTGTTGATGAGGTAGGCGTTGACCGATGTTTCCAGCGGACTTTTGAGCGAGTACTTCGCCAGCGCCGAGTCCACCTGAGCCGCCTTGATGTTCGTCAAAATCTTGTTGACCGGCAGCTCCACCGTGCCGTCTGACAACGCCGTAACTTCAAAGTCGCCCAGCATCATGCGGTAGAAACCGGGGGCGGATTTTTTGACCATGGGCGCGGCTGCGTGCGCGGCAGGGGTGGTGGCCACAAAGCCGGTAGCAGCTGTGGCGGTGAAAAGCGCGATGGCCAGAGCGCGGCTGAAACGCGTCGTTAGGTGGATTGATTTGGATTGCTGCATGAGGTGACTCCAGGTTCGATGCTGTGGATGAAAAAAAATGACAAATCCGGCTGGCGATTGTGCCGGTGAATGCGAAGGTGCGCTGGCGGCCAAATTACAATGGTGCCATGCCATCGCTGCAAGCCCTACAGACCCTCCGAAATTCGCACCAGCTCATGCGCCTGGTGCTGGTGTGGTTTGTGCTGTCGTTGGGTGCGGCCATTGCGTCGCCGCTGGTCAATCCGCAGTCCACCGAGCTGATTTGCACAGGCAGCGGCGTGATGAAGCTGCTGGTCAAAAATGCCGATGGCACGATTGACGATGGTGGCACCGAGGTCGCCAGCCGCATGCTGGATTGCCCGCTGTGCGCCACCACCAGCGCGCCACCGCCAGCACACATCGCAGCGGCAGAGCCTGCCCAGCCGATCGGCTACGTCTTACAAACCATTGCTGCGGCGCACCTTGCCGCTCGCACCGCCGCGCCGCCGCCTGGGCGCGGGCCGCCTTCTTACTCCTGAAACATCAATTTCGAAGCGCTTGCAGCCCTTGGTACAGGGGCTTGCAACGCCGTTGGTTTTTAATCGGGTTCAATGAACCAGGAATTTTCATGAAGTTCTCAAATAGTATCAAATCACTAGCTAGTTATGCACTATTGACGGGGGCTACAGCCTCTTTTTCCGACTGGCTGCAGGACGCCTGGTATGACGAGTTTATGCTGCGCGGCGGTTTGCCAGGCGCAGCTGGGCCAATGTGGTTCAAGGTGCTGCAAACCTGCGAGAAGGGCAGCATCGACTGGGCGGATGTTCCTGCATCAGGCCTATCCACCCAAGGCATGAAAACCCCGGCTGCGCTGCTGGAAATCATTGCGTCGGATCATGCGGGGCACGCGCATTGAGAGCCGCGCCTAACCGTAACGATGCACCTACCCCACCTCTGGAGAAACACATGAAATTGAAATTATCGACCGCAATCGCGCTGCTCTGTGGCCTGGGGGCACTGGTTGCAGTGACCACCGGCACCGCGCAAGCCCAAACGCCGGACCCGGCCATCACCATCAAAGACGCCTGGGTGCGCACCACCGTTGCGGGTCAGCGGGGCACGGGCGCTTTCATGAAGATCACCGCCAAAGAGGGCATGCGGCTGGTCGGTGCGTCAACGCCCGTGGCCGGCGTGGCCGAGGTGCATGAGATGAAAATGGACGGCGACGTGATGAAGATGCGCGCCTTGCCGGGCCTTGAGTTGCCCGCCGGCAAAACGGTGGAACTCAAACCCGGCGGCTTGCACGTGATGCTGATGGACCTGAAGGCCGCGCTGCCCAAAGACAGCACTGTGCCGCTGACGCTGCTGTTCAAAGACGCCAAGGGCATCGAGAGCAAAATGGAGCTGAAGCTGCCGGTGGCGGCTGTGGGACCGGGTGGCGGTTCGGCCATGGACGCGCATAAACATTGACGCAGGACAAATACGGCCCGGCGCGCGTGTCGCCAGCCACGCCGCATTGGGGTAAGCTGTGGGCGTTCAACACTGACAACCCCACTCCAAGGAGACCCCATGAGCAATGCAAGTGATTCTGGTTTCGCCAAGTACGTCCCCGGTTTTGACTTTTTGCAGAACCTGGCCAAGGGCGCGTCCAGCAGCATCCCGCAGATGCCGAATCTTGCCAACTGGGTGGCGCCGTCGCTCAATGTTGAAGAGCTGGACAAGCGCATTGACGAACTCAAGGCGGTGCACTTCTGGCTCGACCAGAACTCCAAGGCGCTGGGGGCGACCATCCAGGCGCTGGAGGTGCAGAAGATGACGCTGGCCACGCTTAAGGGCATGAACTTCAACATTGGCGACATGGCCAATGCGTTCAAGCTTAAGGCGGCAGACTCTGTGGCCTCAGGCATGCAGCGCGTGACCGAGAAAGCCGCCAGCACGGCAAAAACCATTTCTGACGCTGCCGCCAGCGTGACCGGCTCGTCTTCATCATCGGCGGGCAAAGACAGCAAAGCGTCCAAGCCCGCCAGCGGCATTGCCGGGTTGGTGGACCCGCTGCAACTGTGGGGATCGCTGACCCAGCAGTTCCAGCAAATCGCCGCCAGCGCCATGAAAGACGCCACCCGCAACACCGCCATTGATGCCACCAAGCACATGGCAGCCGGGTTTGTCAAGGAAGCCGTGAAAGCTACAAAAAAAGCAGCGTCTAGTGCAGGTGGGACAAGGGCTACAGCCAAGAAAACGGCACGAAAAACCGCACCCAAGAGCCGCTGAACCTGCCCATGAAACTTTTCCCCTACGGCCATGCCACGCACCCGCAGTGGCGCATGGCGGCAGGCCTGGTGCTGGCGCAGTTGCGCGCGCAGATGGCGCTGGCCAGCTATGCCAGCGCGCCCGCGCTGGCGCTGCTGTACATCACCGACCACTACGCGGGTGCGGCGCAGGAAATTCTTGACCATCTGGGCGGCGAACTGCCCGAAATCACCGACTGGTCGGGCACCGTGGGTGTGGGCATTGCGTCCAACAACGTCGAGTATTTTGA
This sequence comes from Rhodoferax sp., assembly GCA_025358555.1. Taxonomy (GTDB): domain Bacteria; phylum Pseudomonadota; class Gammaproteobacteria; order Burkholderiales; family Burkholderiaceae_C; genus JANYCG01. The sequence continues at coordinate 33 of JANYJD010000080.1, read as the reverse complement.
CGAACCCGCCTTGGCCGTGATGCTGTGCGACCT